>CANKOT010000149.1 GCA_947484245.1 Comamonadaceae bacterium | reverse complement strand
GCCCAGTTGATTTCCAACATATGAGGTGCCGTGTTGTAGATTTGGGATGCCAAGGCGAAGTACGGTGTTGAGGGCACCACATTGATCATGCCAGTTTGAATCGACGGCAAAATATCGGTCGGTTCAAGGGGCACAGGTGTGTAGCCCATGCTCTTCATGATTTCTTGTTGCTCTGCTTCTGCACCCCAAGCAAAAAATTTCATTTTTTTATAATCATCAGGGCTGAAAGCGGCTTGTTTTGAAAAGAAACGCACCCAGCCTGCATCGCCCCAGGCCAGTACCACGTAGCCCTTATCCAGAAACTTCTTTTCCATGCCGGGTCGCATCTTTTCGCGCACGTAGTCCAATTCTTCCCATGAGCGAAATGCCAATGGCAAGTTTTGAAGGGCGGCGATGGAAGGCTCAATTTCTCGCAAGCCCACAACGGACAACAAAGCTGCTTGCAGTTGACCAATGCGCATCCGGCGCACCATTTCTGCTTCACCACCCTGGCTGCCATCGGTGAACACATTGAAGCGAGATGATCCTGATTGGCTCTTTTTCCAAGCTTCGCCCACTTCCATCAGCTGACGGTGGTAAAGCGAGTTTTTAGGAACCAATGAGCCGATTTTCAATTGAGGGTCGGCCGCATAGGATGTGAAGGGCAATGCACAAGCCAAAGCCAATACAGCAAAGAGTTGAGCGACTGAGCTTCGAAGTTGTAAGGCATGCATAGGTTTGGCTTGAAATTAAAAGAGGTTGTCAGTGCTGTCAAGCAACCATTGAGCTCTTCGCCGCATGACAGTATTGCTTAAATCGTTTTGAGAGCGAGCAAGCTCTATGGCCTGATTGAGAAGCAGCTGAAAGGCTTCTTTGTTTTGGGTGGCGACCGCCCAGTTTTCGGCTTTCGATATCAGAGGTGCAACTTGGGTGCCTCGCCACTCAATGGCAAGATTGAAATATTTTTCTGCAGTTTCTGGTTTGCCACCTGGCTTTGCAAGTTCCAAAGTCCCCATCATGCTGGCCAATGCGCCATGGTCGAATTGAGGATTGGCTTGCCATGCCATCTCGGCCAAGCGCAAGACTTCTGGCAAATCTGCAACCACATCGGGTGAGTCTTTGGAAAGTGAAATGGCACCTGCCCATGCCGTCATAGACCAATAGACCAAGCCCGCATCTTGCTTTTTAATCTTGATGGCTTGCTTGACCCCTTTTCCTTGGAGGTGATCCAACAGATCTGGGTAATGAAGGTCCAAGCTTTTAAGACCCGCTTTTTTTGCACGTGTCAGCATCTTGGCTGCGCGCACTCTGAGAACATTGGCTTTTTGAATGCTTTCCGATTCCATTCGGTCGGCTTCGTCCATCAAGAAGACGAACGCATACTGTGTGTAGCCTCGCGTGACGGCTTCTGCGAGTTTGATGTGATCGGGAATCTGCAGCAGCAAAGATTCAGACAATTTCAATTGGTACGCGCTGGCGTGCATCAGCAGCTCTAAATCATCGTCAGTAGAGCTGGTTTCTGCAGACAATAAGTCACCGGCGCGATTCAGAAGTTGATGCTGTACTGAACACCCGCTCAGTACAGCAATCAAAACGGTGCCGGTAAAAATGACTTTGAGCAAACTCAAAACTAGCTTGTACAAACTGGCACCTCGGAACTGATCATGCGCTGCGATTGGACATTTGGAGCAATGCCAATTTTGTTTGATCTCCAAGTCGCTCTACCTTGGCAAGGAAAGCGTTGTAAACAATCAAGCAGATCAAGGCAGTGCCAATGCCAATGGCTGTAGCCAGCAAAGCCGTACCAATGCCAGCACTCACACCTTGTGGGTCTGAAATGCCCGACTTGGCCAATGCGGTGAAGGTGTCAAAAATACCCAGAATGGTGCCAAGCAAACCCAATAAAGGTGCCGCAGTCACAATGGTATCCAACACCCAAAGGTGTTGGTTCAATTGATGCTGCACACGAATAAAGGCTTGCTCAGCCACATCATCAGCAAGTTTTTGGGATGCTGTGGGATGCAGGCCATTGGCAAAGGCATGAGTAACAACCTCGCCCACATCGCCTTCTTTAAATTCAGGCAATGGGGACTTGGTTTTCAATGCATGGAGGAGGCTTTTGATTTGCCCACTGGCGTGCGTGTAAAAAATCGTACGTTCGATGGCCAAGAAGACAGCCAACCCTAAGGCGACGTACAACAAATACAGCGACGCATCGTGCAAAAAAAGCATCATGCTTAGGACCTTAGAAGTCTGAACGCAGTGTTACGCTGGTGAAGCGAGGTGCGCCAATGTTGTAGGTAGGGTTTGAGCCTGCCAAAGTTCCCAATGGCAAAGCACGGGCTGTAAAGCTAGAACCGCTGGGGGAGTTAATGCGCTTGTATTCAGTGTTGGTCAAGTTGTCCACATTGAAGCGAATTTCAGGTGACTTGAACATCGCTGTTTCAGGCAACTTGTAGCCAACTGACAAGTTCCACAGGGCGTAGGCGTCCATCGCTTGGTCGTTGACCAAAGTTGAGAATGCTTTGCCAGTGTGCTTAACTGTGAGGAGACCAAACAAAGGACCTTCTTTGTAGCTCATAGCCAAGGCTGCCATGATTTTAGGTGTGTCAGGCATTTGTTTGCCGGCAGTGGCTTCGGTCAATGTCGCATTGACTTTCAAGTCTTTCTTCATCAAGCTTTCGGTGTAAGTGAGTGAGCCGTAAACCGAGAAGTTTTTGTTCAACTTTTGGCCCAACTCAATCTCAGCTCCCTTCATGGTCACATTGCCAACGTTGAAATCCAATGAGCTCAAGCTAACGGGATCCCAAGCGGATGCAATGCGGTCTTTGAAATCAACCATGAACACAGAACCCGAGAAGGTGGTGTCTTTGTTTTGCAAGCGATAACCTAAGTCAAAATTGGTCGAAGTCTCGATGCCAACTGTGGGGTTGCGCATGGTAGCGCCAGTGAGTGTGCCGTTCACTGATGTACCGCCTGTGTACAAGTTGGACAGGACAAAGTTGGACGGTGCGCGGAAGTTTTCTGCGACATTGAAGAACACCGACTTTTCTGCATCTAAGTTGTATTTAGCGCCAAAGCTAGGCAGAACTTTGCTGTAGGTACGCTTG
This sequence comes from Comamonadaceae bacterium, assembly GCA_947484245.1. Next base: position 2,382 of record CANKOT010000149.1, on the reverse strand, counting down.
ATCTGGTAATCCAAATCAGCACGGCCTACGCCAAAAGTGCCGGCGTTGGCATAGTTGGTGAAGTCACGGTCAATGGCCGAGTTTTTCAGGCCGACCTGAAGGTTCAGCTTGTCTTGCATCAACGAGATGCTGTCTTGTACAAAGAAGGATGTGCCGGTGCTGATGGTTTTCCAATCACGCGCTTGATAAGGCTTGCCGTCGGCACGTAAGAGGTAAGCCGAGGTATTGTCAAGCCAAAGGTTGGCAGAGTTGCCTGCGTTGTCAATGGCCACGCGAGGGCCTGTTTGCACGTGCTGTGCACGCTCAATCCAGTAGCCCACATTGATGTTGTGGTTTTCAACTCGGTAGTTGGCTTTGAAGGTCACACCAGGGCGGTTGGTTTCGGTCAAGCTGCTGCCGTACACCATCACTCGGTCAAGCAAGTCACCGTCACCATTGATGTCGCGTGAACTCTGGGCCAAGGTTTGGGTAGCTGAGCGTCCCTCTGTGAGGGTGGTCAATTGGCCGCCGCCTGTACCGTAGCCATACCAGTAATAGGGTTCAGCGCTCACTGTCAAGTCTTTGTTGACTTTGAATTCGGCCTTGCTGGTCAACAAATAATTGCGGAAGGGGTTGATGTTGAATTTGTAATAGCCGTCTGCAGAAGGTGACTCAAGTTGAGCCGTGCCGGCAACAGGCGTCAAGTGCTGTGGGGCCACGCTGCTGAAATCAAAGTTGCGGCCGAATTGCGCAATTTGCGCGTTGTTCAAACCACGGATGTTGTTATTGATGGCGTTGTTGTACAAAACACTGGCGCTCAAAAAGACATCGGCGTTGGGACGAGCTTCAACGGCCAAGTCAATGTGCTCACGGTCAGCGCCGCCTGGACCTTTGAATTTGTTCGCACTGGTTTTGGAGTAAGACACAAAAGCTTTGGCGCCGCTCGGGCCAAACTTACCTGTGTCCAAGCGAACAAAGGCACGCTGATAGTTCAGTTGACCGGTTGACATGGCAGCACGCATGCCAAATTTGTCTTTGGGTGAGCAAGTCACCATGCCCAAGTTGCCACCGGAGGCTCCAACGTGAGGTGCATCTGTGTCGGTAGAACCTTGTGTCACAAACACTTCGCACAAGTTTTCTGAGTCTGTGTACTCTTGTGGGTAAACGGCAAAGTTACCTGAGTCATTCACGGGGGCGCCATTGATGGTCAGGCCCATTTGATCGCCCGCAAAGCCGCGAACACGAATGCCACCGCCAAACAGGCCCGTGGCATCGCTGCTGAATGAATTCACGCCTGGCAGCAAATCAATCACTTGAAACGCGTTAGCAGATGGGTTCAGCTTTTCCATATAAGCACGGTTCACTGAACTGCGAGCCTTTGGTGTTTCTTCTTGGGAGATCAAGCCCGAGTCAGTCGCGCCTGGTTGGCCTTCCACATTGATCTTGCCCACGTCCGTGGCTTGTTGCGCCAACAGAATGGGCGAGGCAAAAGCCAAGCTGATGAGCAAGGCCAAGGGGGTTAGCTTCAATTTTTTCATAAAAACTCCTGGTAAAAAAAATTAATTGAGAGGAACAAAATCAAGGGTGACGGTAAATTTGTGTTGCGACTGAGAGGCCCAACTGCCTTCAGGCCACGGCGCATAAGTGGTGCGTCTCAGTGTTGACAAAGCAGCGTTGTCCAAAATGATGGAGTTACTGGACTCATCAATGCCGGCATCTTGCAGCGCACCGTTTCGAGCCAATACAAACCAAAGTTTCACCTTGCCGGAAGGACGTTGAAGGCTGGCTTCTCTGCCGGTGGGGTAGCGCTTGTTGGCATTGAGTGTTGCCCGCACGCTCACGATGTAATTGTTTTCGTGGCTGACTGAAATTGGCGGCTGCGGCGCCATCTTTGGTGCTTCTTGAACAGGGGTTGCAGTCGGCAAGCTTGGGGCGGGTGTGGGTGTGGGGATGGGCCGCGGTGATTCGGCAGCGGCAGTAACTTCCCTCGCAGGTTCAATGGGTGCGGGCATCACTGGCACATTCGGCAGTGCCAGCATTTTGGGTTGAGGCTCAGGCTTTGGTAGCTGTGGCGCAGGTTTTGGGGGCTTAGGCTGAAGCAAGGGCTCAATCAGGGTTGTGGTCAGCTCCATGGCCTCTTGCGCCAACATCTCGGCAGGCCCTTTAATCGCTTGTGCCATTGAAAATACAAAGAAGACCATTAGCAATGATCCCAAACTTGAAAGTTTGTGACGCTCTTGGTTCAACCTGTCGATGAATAACATCATTGACGCTCACGGGCTGCAAGAGACACCTTGCCTAAGCCTGATTTTTTGATTTCGTCCATGACGTCAATCAAGGTTTGAACTTCTGCGCCCTTGTCGCTGTTCACGATCACGGCGATTTGTTCCGCAGTGCCAGCTT
>CANKOT010000148.1 GCA_947484245.1 Comamonadaceae bacterium | reverse complement strand
CCAGCGTTGCGAAACTTAGCGGCCCCAGCCGACTTCACTGCAAGGGCAATGTCTGCGTCTTCGGCAACGATCACTGGCGCGTGGCCGCCCAATTCCATCGTGACACGTTTCATGTGCTGACCCGCCAATCCAGCCAGTTGCTTGCCAACAGGCGTGGAACCAGTGAAGGTGATCTTGCGGATGATGGGGTGAGGGATGAGGTAGTTAGAGATCTCAGCTGGTGTGCCATAGACCAAGCCCAGAACACCCTCTGGCAAACCTGCGTCTGCAAAGGCGCGAATCAGCGCTGCGGGGGCTGCGGGCGTTTCCTCGGGTGCTTTGACAATCATCGAGCAACCTGAGGCTAGGGCGGCGGCCATTTTTCGAACCACTTGGTTGATTGGAAAGTTCCATGGCGTGAAGGCCGCAACTGGCCCCACCGGATCTTTGATCACCATTTGCCGTGCTGAGAGGTTGAAGCGAGATGGCACGATACGGCCATAGACACGCATGCCTTCATCGGCAAACCATTCAATGATGTCGGCTGCTGCCATCGCTTCACCCTTGGCTTCCATCAGTGGCTTGCCTTGTTCTTGAGTCAACATGACTGCAATGTCGGCAGCTCGCTCGCGCATCAAACCCGCGGCCTTGCGCATGATTTTGTTGCGCTCAACAGGCAGCATGTCGCGCCATGTTTCGAAGCCCTTTTGAGCAGCTTGCAAAGCACGGTCTAAATCAGGGATGCGGGCATGTGCAACCCGGCCAATTTCTTTACCGGTGGCGGGATTAAAAACAGCAAGCGATTCGCCTGCAGCGGCATCACACCATTGGCCGTTGATGAAAAGTTGCGTATTTGGATAGATCATGATTACTCCTTATTGAATATCTTGTATTTTCCGTGAAACAAGCCTCGAATCGAAAGTCAGAGAATTGCGAGCCCATCTCTTCCCTTAACGACCCATGACACATATCAGTGAAATCACTGGCCGGTAGGGCTAGCAGATGCCTCTAGTATGTACCCTTTTAAATTAATGGACCCACCAGGACTTAAACCAGGGGCCAAAGGATTGTGCTAAAAGATACACAAAAATAATCGGTTGATTCAGTTGTCATTTCATACAAGCTTGGAAACCCCGGGGGGCACTTTCAGCGCAGTAGATGCTACTGTTCTTTGTACCACATCCGCAAGCAATTTCGCAGCAGCAGACGGCTCTCTGGCGGTCGCAAATATCAATCCCAGTTTTCTTTGAACGCTCGGTTTTTGAATGGGTATGACTGCCACGGTACCGTGAGCTGGATCTGGGCAAAGCATTGAAGGCAGTACAGTGACGCCCAATCCTGCCTCGACCAGTCCTAACAGCGTCAAAATCTGTGTTGTTTCGTTGACGACATTCAGTTGTATGCCATTGATTTCAAACGCTCGGTCCAATTCATCTCTAATTCCCGACCCTCGCCTTAGCAAAATCATCTCAAAGTTTGACAGTTCAGCGCCGGTGATTTTTTTTCGTTTTGCCAATGGATGATCGAGCCGGCAAACAGCTTGAAACGTGTCCACCAAAAGCGGAATTGACCGTCCCAATTTAATGGATGAGTCCTCGCTGACAATTGCTAAATCACATTCTGCTTTGTCAATTTTTTGCAAAATTCCTCGCATGTTGTCGTCAAGAAAAACCACATCAATGCCTGGGTATTGCAATTTCATTTCTGCCAATACAGGTGGCAATAACCTGTACACCGCTGAAGACAAACATGCAATTGACACTCGTCCTCGCCCTGAAGAGGCAAATTCTCTAAGCGCCGCAACAGAGTCATCCAAGCCCTCCAGCAATCTTTCTGCATCTGCTAAAAAAGCCGACCCAGCCTCGCTGATTCGAACACTACGGGTCGTTCTATCTAGCAACTTGACACCCAACAAAGATTCCAATTGAGTGACCGCTTGACTCGTCGCAGGCTCACTTAAGTGAAGCGCATTTGCCGCATTTCGAAAACTACCTCTTCGTGCTATTTCCACAAAAATTCGCAAATGCTTCAGGTTGGGATTGAACATGGGAGATCGCTTTTAAAGGCAAGACGCAAAAAAGAGGGGATGAATCTGATTAAATTCCACGAATATGTTGAAATTTTATATATATATATAAGATATTTCAACTTGTTTTATTTGTCATACATTTTTATATTGAAAAATCAGATTAATAGAACTGAGTTGAAGAAAAAATGAACTGTAGCAATTCATTGATTGAATACCTTAACGGAACAAGACGCCTTGGCGCTCAATCCTTAACGCAATTGAGCTTTAAACACATTGTCTGCCTCGCTGCACTCTTGTATGTGAGCTTTTCACAGGCGGCATTTCCAGAAAAACCCATCCGAATTGTGGTGCCCTTTGCACCTGGTGGAGCCGCTGACAGTGCGGTACGTTTGATGGCCCCAAACTTACAAAAACGTTTAGGGCAGCCTGTTCTGGTTGAAAACAGAGCTGGGGCAGGTGCAACCATTGGCACCGCCTATGTTGGCACTTCAACGCCAGACGGCTACACACTGTTGATGGGGAGCGCGAGCAATGCCATTGGCAATGCCATTCAAAACAAGATGCCCTATGTTTTTGAACGTGATTTCATACCAGTGATGTTGGTGGCAGATGTTCCTGGCGTAGTTGTGGTGCCCACAAAACTTCCAGTCAAGAATATGCAAGAGTTGATTGCGTATGCAAAAGCAAATGAAGCTCAGCTCAACTATGGTTCTCCAGGTTATGGAACCAGCGTTCACCTGGCCGGTGAATTATTCCAAAGCATGACCGGCACAACCATGATTCATGCCGCCTACAAGGGCGCGGCACCTGCCATCACTGATTTGCTGGGCATGCGATTACAACTCATGTTTCCTGCGTTGGCTGCGGTTCAACCACACATTCAAGCGGGAACCTTGCGCGCCCTTGCGGTTACAACCAGGAAAAGGACAGCGCTTGCGCCAGATTTGCCGACTGTGAGCGAAAGTGGGCTGGCTGACTTTGAAGTAGGAGGCTGGATTGGCATCTTTGCACCTAAAGGTACGCCCTCCGATGTGCTCAATACGTTGACACGTGCGATCAGTGAAACCATGAAAGAAGAAGAGCTTCGTCAAGGCCTCTCAAAAATTGGCATTGAAGCGATGCCGGGATCTTCACAAGCACTTCGCGAACGAGTTGAATCAGATTCAAGGCGCTGGGAAAAAGTCATCAAAAGTAGAAAAATGGAATTGCAATGAACGCAGACATTACACAAAAAAATCGTTTGACAGCTCAGGCTCTAATTGATGATCTAAGTCAACCTGTTTTGTCTCACTTTATCGATGGACAAAACTACGTGCGAAAGGATTCAGCAACGATTTCCAATCGATCACCCTTCGATGACTCAGAACTGAATCAAACTGCACTGGGCACCGAAGCAGATGTCAACATGGCCAGCCTGTCTTCTGAAAAGGCTTTTGAAAGCTGGCGACAGTGGCCCGCAGACAGAAGGCGTGATGTCCTGCATGCCATTGCCGACCGCATTGAGGCCAATGCAGAATCAATTGCGTTGATTGAAACAGCAGATACAGGACAGCCTTTGAAATTTACGGGAAAGACAGCGACCCGAGGTGCTGAAAATTTTCGCTATTTTGCAGATTTGTGCTCTCGTGCGGGTGATGGGCACAGTTACCCCACCCCGACCCATCTGAACTACACGATGCGCGAGCCCATCGGACCCATTGGTGCCATCACACCATGGAACATGCCTTTCATGCTGGCCACTTGGAAAATTGCACCTGCACTGGCTGCCGGCTGCACTGTTGTGCACAAACCTGCTGAATGGAGTCCACTGACCGCCACGTTATTGGCCAAGATTGCAAGTGATGCTGGATTGCCAGCCGGCGTTTTGAACACTGTTCAAGGATTGGGACATGAAGCTGGCAACGCACTGACGCAAGACCTCCGTATCAAGGCCATTGCATTTGTAGGCGGCACACAAACAGGCTCTCGCATCATGGCGCAGGGCGCAGCCAGCCTGAAACGCGTTCACTTTGAATTAGGCGGTAAAAGTCCTGTCCTTGTATTTGATGATGCAGACATCGACAGAGCCGTTGATGCAGTCACTTTCATGATTTTCAGCCTTAACGGTCAACGTTGCAATGCAGGCTCACGTCTTCTTGTTCAACGCTCCATACACGATCAATTTGTAGAACGCCTGATTCAACGTGCAGAGAAAATTCGAGTGGGAAACCCCTTTAATCCGGCCACTGAAGTGGGGCCACTGATTCACAGCACGCAGCTTACAAAAGTCAAAGAACATTGCGCAAATGCCGTTCAGGCTGGTGCCACCCTGCACTGTGGTGGTGTCAACGCAATGATTGGCGATTTACCCGCTGCAGGAAATTGGTTTGCTCCCGCCATCGTCACTGGTGTCACGCCTTCTATGGACATCGTTCAACAAGAAGTTTTTGGTCCTGTGCTGACAGTTTTACCTTTTGACGATGAATCGCATGCCCTCTCGCTAGCCAACGACAGCCGTTACGGCTTGTCTACGTACCTTTGGACTGGTGATGTTGGGCGTGCTCATCGATTGGCCAGGTCTTTTCAGTCTGGAATGGTTTGGGTTAACACTGAAATTTCGCGCAATTTATCGACACCCTTTGGCGGCATGAAAGACAGTGGCATAGGCCGTGATGGTGGCGACTGGAGTTTTGACTTTTACATGGAAACTCGCAACGTCTGCATTGCACTTGATAGCCACGCCATCCCTCAAATTGGCAAACTTTAAGCCCAGTAAAAAATTGACAAACTCTCAGGCATACGGATGACCCAGAAACAAAGACCCAATATTCTTTTCATCACCACTGATCAACAACGGGCTGACTGTATTGGTTATGAAAATGGCAAGCTTCATACGCCAAATCTAGATGAATTGGCGCGTTCGGGCACTCGGTTTTCCAATTGCATTACACCAAGTATTGTTTGCCAACCTGCTCGCGCAGCCATCTTGACGGGCATGCTGCCTTTGACAAATGGCGTATGGGACAACGGCGTTGACTTGAATCCAAGTGTGGGAGATCAAGGTATGGCGGCCACATTGGCTCGAAGCGGTTATGCCACATCTTTTGTTGGCAAGGCTCATTTCTCTTCGAAGATTACTTTTAAAGCAACAGGTACCCCGGAGTGCAAAAAAAGTGCTTCTAATTACCCTGATGATTGGGTGGGCCCCTACATGGGTTTTGATCATGTTGAGTTGGCCGCATTGGGTAAATTCCACCGTGCACGTTTACCCGACGATGCGCCTGCCATCCATCGGTTTGAGCATGCTTTATTGAGTCATCCAAAGGCTTTGGATTTATGGCAGAGTTCATCAACCCAGGGCAGTGGCGCCGCTCAGACTTGGGACTCATGCTTGCCTGCTGAATGGCACAGCAGCACCTGGGTTGCTGACCGCACTTTGGCAATTTTGGAAAAGCAAAAAAATGCTTCACAACCTTTCTTTGCCTGGGCCTCTTTTCCTGACCCGCATCACCCCTTTGATTGCCCGGCTCCTTGGAATGCCATGTACAAACCTAACGACATGCCGTTGCCTGAACATAGAACGCTCGATTTGGAAAAAAGGCCATGGTGG
>CANKOT010000147.1 GCA_947484245.1 Comamonadaceae bacterium | reverse complement strand
GCCTTATTGCGGTGCAAATGCCGAGTTTGAAGCCGTTGAGTGGTTGGCACACCCGCATGAAGCACAGTCTGTGGCTTTGTTGCCGCTTCGAAGCAATCAGTCACCGTGGGTGACAGACGGGACCGAAGGGGTTGCTGAGCCTTCAAGTGACACCAGTTTGGGTTTGTTGGTTTTAGCGTCCCCAGACCCCCAAAGATTTCATTCTTCCATGGGTACGGACTTGCTCAGCCGTATCGCTGAGTTGGCCAGTGCAGCCCTTAGTCGCTTGCGTTGAACCAATTACAGATTCGGATGAAAGACAGCCAAGATTTGGTGACGCGCTATTTATCGCACGTGCGATTTGAAAAGCGCTTGTCTGACAGAACCGTGGCTTTGTACAGTGAAGATTTGAACAAATTATCACTTTGGGCGGAGCAGGCAGGCTTGGCCAATTTGACGCTGGTTGACACACTGCATCTTCGGCGTTGGATGGCGCAAATGCATGCCAACGGCAGAAGCCCACGCGGTATTGCGCTCATTCTTTCGGGCTGGCGAGGTTTTTTCAATTGGTTAGGCAAAGAGGGATTGATCCATGCCAACCCAATGTCCGGGTTGCGTGCGCCTAAAGCGGCCAAGCCACTGCCTAAAGCCTTGAATGTGGATGATGCCGTGCAGCTCGCGCAACACCGCCCCATTGATACAGACCCCTGGTTGCAATCCCGTGATTCTGCAATGGTGGAACTGCTTTACAGCAGCGGTCTGCGTGTGGGCGAGTTGATCGGCCTGGACGTTCAAGCCAGTCCTCATGCTAAAGGGTGGATTGATCTGACCGCTGGTGAAGCGCATGTTTTGGGTAAAGGCTCTAAGCGGCGAAGCGTTCCTGTTGGGCGGCAAGCGTTGCTGGCTGTGCAAGCTTGGTTGACTGTTCGCACGAGCGGCTTGCCAAACAGTGCGGTTGAACAAGCGGCTATGTTCGTGGGCCAAAGGGGGACCAGATTGAGCGCACAAGCTGTGTGGCAACGCTTGCGCTTAAGGGGGCTTCAAGCCGGCATTGCCACCCCCATTCACCCGCATATGTTGCGGCACTCTTTTGCCAGCCATGTTTTGCAGTCCAGTGGTGACTTGCGCGGTGTGCAAGAGTTGCTAGGGCATGCCAATATCAGCACCACGCAGGTCTATACGCGTTTGGATTACCAGCATTTAGCCAAGACCTATGACGCCGCCCACCCTCGTGCGCGTAAGAAAACCATATGAAAACCTTGAAGCTTAAAGCCGGCAAGGAACGCTCAGCCTTGCGAGGCCACCCTTGGATTTTCGATTCAGCGATTGCCAAAGGAGGCGCAGACGCTGGAGAGACCGTCCGGGTGGAATCAGAGACAGGGCAATTTTTAGGTTGGGCTGCTTTCAGTCCTACTTCCAAAATTCGTGCGCGCATATGGTCATTTCAGGAAGCTGAGTACATTGACGCCGCATTTTTCGAGCGACAAGTTACAACTGCTGTTGCCATGCGCTCACGCCTGCAAGTTCCTTCCAATGGCGTGCGACTTATCCATGGTGAGGCCGATGGACTGCCTGGTTTGATTGTGGACAGCTATGACGGCACGTTGGTCGCGCAATTCTTGTCTGCCGGCACTGAACGGTTCAAAGCCGACATTGTCAAAGCTTTGGTTTTGCATACCGGCGCTCAACGTGTGTTTGAGCGCTCTGACTCTGGTGTGCGGGGCTTGGAGGGCTTAGAGGCCAAGACAGGTTGGCTGTTCAGATCGCCTGGCGCCAGTGACGCCACTGCCATGGTGATTCAAGAGCACCATTGGAGCTTAGAGTTGGACATCTTGGAAGGCCACAAAACTGGGTTCTATTTGGACCAGCGCGACAGTCGATTGAAGTTTGCCGAATATGCCCAGCGCCTAGGCCTGCAGCATGTTTTGAATTGCTATGGCTACACCGGCGGTTTCAGTGTGGCGGCATTAAGCGGTATGCGATCAGCAGGTTTATTGGGAAGCGGTGCCACGGTAACCACAGTGGATTCCTCAGCACCTGCCATTGCCAAAGCAAAGGCCAATGTCAAGCGCAATGGGTTTGATGAGCGCAATGCAGCCTTCCTTGATGCTGATGTCAACGCCACCTTGCGAAGCATGCACAAAGAGGGGCGTCGCTTTGATGGCATTGTGTTGGATCCACCCAAGTTTGCGCCCAGTGCAGCCCATGCCGAGCGTGCTGCCCGAGCCTATAAAGACATCAACCGATGGGCCTTCAAGTTACTTTCGCCAGGCGGGGTGCTGTTTACCTACAGTTGTTCAGGCGGTATTGCTCCAGAGCTATTTCACAAAATCGTCGCGTCCGCTGGCACGGATGCCGGTGTCGATGCTTATTTTCTTGACCGAGTTCAAGCTGCACCCGACCACCCCATGACCGTGTGCTTTCCTGAGGGTGAATACCTCAAAGGTTTGGTTTTGATGCGCAAGTAAGTAACGCTGCTTGAATGCTGGCTAAACTGCCCCACTTGTTCTTTTTTCTTGTTTTCAAGGTTGAATTGATATGTTGATACCCGCCACGGTTCTCACTGGTTTTTTAGGCGCTGGCAAGACTACGCTGCTCAAGCGCATCCTCTCGGAGTCTCATGGTCTGAAAATTGCCGTGATTGAAAATGAATTTGGTGAAGAAAATATAGACAACGAGATATTGGTCGCAGACACCAAAGAGCACATTGTTCAAATGAGCAATGGCTGTGTGTGTTGCACTATCCGCGAAGATTTACGCACCACTTTGCAAGATTTGGCTGAAAAAAGACGCAAAGGTGAGCTTGACTTTGAGCGTGTGGTCATCGAAACCACTGGCTTAGCAGACCCAGGGCCGGTCGCGCAAACTTTTTTCATGGATGATGAAATTGCTGAAAGCTATTTGCTGGATGCGGTGCTGACTTTGGTGGACGCCAAGCATGCCGCGCAAACCTTGAATGACCGGCAAGAAGCCCGTCGCCAAATAGGCTTTGCGGACCAAATATTCATCAGCAAAAGTGAGCTTGTGTCTGAGCAAGAGCTGGATGCGTTGCAGCACCGCTTAAAGCATATGAATCCTCGGGCGCCTCAGCACATCGTGCATTTTGGTGAAATTGAAATAGACAAAGTGTTTGATTTGAGGGGCTTCAACCTCAACACCACTTTAGAAATTGACCCCGATTTCCTCAGTGACGGTCATCACCACCATGCACACGATGCGCATTGCGACCACCCCTCCCACCAGCATGACCATGCAGACCACGGACATGACCATGATCACGGCCACCATCACCACCATGATGACGATGTCAAAAGTTTTGTCTTTAAAGCCGACCGCGCTTTGGACCCGGCCAAGCTTGAAGATTTCTTGGGTGCTATCGTCAATATCTATGGCCCACGCATGTTGCGCTACAAAGGCGTCTTACACATGAAAGGCACGGAGCGCAAGGTGATTTTCCAAGGTGTTCACCAACTCATGGGCAGTGATTTAGGCCAAGCTTGGGCGCCTGGCGAGAAGCGAACGAGCAAAATGGTATTCATTGGTATCGATTTGCCAAAAGATATCTTTCAGCAGGGCTTGGAACAGTGCATAAGCTGAGTACAATCCGCGCGCAATTGGCTTGAGAAGAGGTTTGACCCCAAGCCCTTGGCACTGGTCACGCATGAAGTAATCAACAACAACCAGAAGCAGTATGGGGCTTGGTGCTAGCGCACTCGACGCCACCCTGTAGGGAGATTTGCATTGAAATCCACAAAGCATTCGAGCGACAGCAAAGCCAAGAGTAAATCCAAGGTTGCGGCTGCAAAGCCTAAAGCCAAGGTTGTCAAAGTACCTGCCAAGAAACCTGTTGCAGCCAAGAAACCCGTTGTAATCAAAAAACCTGTTGCAACAAAGAAAGCTGTAGCAGCAAAAAAACCTGTCGCGGCCAAGAAATCCGTGCCAGCCTCGAAACCTGCATTAAAGAAGAAAGCAGTGCCTGTTAAAAAACCTGTTGTTGTGAAAAAGGCCGTCGCTAAAAAAGCTGTCCCAGCAAAGAAAGCTGTCCCAGCAAAGAAAGCTGTGCCTGCCAAAAAAGCAACGCCATCTGCGAAGAAGCCAGCGACTCAAAAAGCGCTGCCGATTAAAAAATCCAACTCTGCGAAACCTGTAACCAAAACTGTGACAACTGCCGCCAAAACTGCCCCCACCAAGGCCAAAGTGCCTTCACCTCCCTTAAAAACGCCTGCATCTGCTCCCACTCGGGCTGAGTCCACGCCTGACAACGCCAAGAAGTCTCCCCGAGCTGCAAAGGCCATGTCCATGATGCCGCCTCCGCCTGGATTGAGCGTGGCCTCCACCATGGCCAAGGCCAGTTACGGGCCGATTTCTGTCCCAACCCTTCCAATGGTTGTTCCCATGATTCCTGTTAAAAACCCCAAGCTTGCCAATAACTGGAAAAGCAAAACAGCTGCGACTGTCTCTGATGAAGAGGTGCTTGCCATGTCCGATGACGAGTACATGAATGCGCTGCAAATGGCTTTTTTCCGACTGAAATTGGTTCAGTTGATAACGGATATTTTGGCCAATGCTGGCGAGACCACCGAGCATTTGCGTGAAGACACCGTTATCGTTCCCGACCCCGCTGATCGGGCCACCATCGAGGAGGAGCACGCGTTAGAGCTGCGCACCCGTGACCGTGAACGCAAACTCCTCAAGAAAATTGAGCAATCTATTTCGCGTATCGACAGTGGAGACTACGGGTATTGCGATGAAACTGGTGAGCCTATTGGGGTTGGTCGTTTATTGGCCCGCCCGACCGCCACCTTGTCACTAGAGGCTCAACAACGCCGTGAATTGAAGCAAAAAATGTTTGGCGATTGAGCCCTTTGCAACTCGTCGTGAAAAGCAGGCCACACAGGGCCTGCTTTTTTTTGCGCCTAAAAAGCTAATAAATCACATTCGATATTTCTTCTAAGTGCTTAATTAATAATGATTTTTTAAATAGATTGCGATGCGAAATGCGAGCTAAGTTGTTGATTTTGCTGCTAAAACTTCATTTTAAGTCTTGCAGACACAGAAAATCCTGTTAAAGTGCAGATAAGTGGTATTTGGTGCAAAAATGTGAGATTCTTCACATTCCCAAGCCATGTTTGCTTAACCAAGGGGTTGTTAGCAGTGTTTCAAGGTGCGTCATCGCTGAGTTTGGATGCCAAGGGTCGCTTGTCGGTGCCAACACGTCACCGTGATGTGCTCAGCGCAACGACCGCAGGACAACTCACGATCACCCGCCATCCTCATGGTTGTTTGATGCTGTTTCCTCGCACCGAGTGGGAAAAATTCAGAGAGCGCGTGGCTGCTTTACCCATGACTGCCCAATGGTGGAAACGTATTTTGTTGGGAAACGCCATGGATGTGGAAATGGATGGCACAGGACGCGTGCTTGTCTCGCCTGAATTGCGCAACGCTGCGCATATCACCAAAGAAGTGATGTTGCTGGGCATGGGTAGCCATTTCGAGCTGTGGGACAAGTCGAGCTATGACACCCAAGAGGCCGAAGCCATGCAGGGCGAGATGCCCGATGTGTTTCGCGATTTTTCGTTCTAACGTGGAATGGCAACAACTGAATGGGCACACACCACCGTCATGTTGAAGGAGGCGGTCGAGGCGCTGGACGTCCAGGCCGAAGCCACCTATGTCGACACAACCTTTGGCCGAGGCGGGCATGCAAAGCGCATCTTGGAAAAACTGTC
>CANKOT010000146.1 GCA_947484245.1 Comamonadaceae bacterium | reverse complement strand
GCGCAGTTTGACGCTGGTATCCGCAGTGTGGCCATTGTGTTCATGCATGCCTATCGCTATCAACAACATGAAGCCTTGGCTTCAGACTTGGCCCGTCAAATTGGCTTTACCCAAATCAGCACTTCGCATCAAACCAGCCCTTTGATGAAGTTTGTCAGCCGCGGCGACACCACTGTGGTCGATGCCTACCTCTCGCCCATCTTGCGCCGCTATGTTGATCAAGTGGCCAGCGAAATGCCCGGTGTTAAATTGATGTTCATGCAGTCCTCGGGCGGCTTGACCGATGCACATGCATTTGCAGGCAAAGACGCTATTTTGAGTGGACCCGCTGGCGGCATTGTGGGCATGGCCCGCACGGCAGAAGGTGCAGGTCACGACAAAGTGATTGGTTTTGACATGGGCGGCACGTCCACAGACGTGTCGCATTACGCAGGTCAATTTGAGCGTGAGTTTGAAACGCAAGTGGCGGGCGTTCGAATGCGCGCACCCATGATGAGCATTCACACGGTGGCTGCTGGGGGTGGCTCCTTGCTGCAGTTTGATGGTGCTAGATTGCGCGTGGGGCCACAAAGTGCTGGCGCCAACCCGGGGCCTGCCAGTTACAGACGCGGAGGTCCATTGGCTTTGACGGATGCCAATGTTTTGGTGGGCAAAGTTCAGCCTGATTTTTTCCCGGCGGTCTTTGGGCCTGAAGGAGATCAAAGGCTGGATGTAAACGCCGTCGCTGCTAAGTTTTCGGCGATGTCTTTGCAAATGCATCGTTCGCCTGAATCGATTGCCGATGGCTTTTTGCGAATTGCGGTTCAGCAAATGGCCAATGCCATTAAGAAAATTTCTGTCGCCCGTGGTTACGACGTCACGCGCTACACCCTGCAATGCTTTGGCGGCGCAGGTGGTCAACATGCTTGCTTGGTGGCAGATGCCTTGGGCATGAAGCAAGTTTATGTACACCCCTTGGCCGGCGTGTTGTCAGCCTATGGCATGGGCTTGGCCGATCAAAGTTTGATTCGTGAGCAGGCTGTGGAGTTGCGCTTAAGGCCTGAGGCCATGCCTGCCTTGTTGTCCCCCCTGAAAAGTTTGGGCGAGGCTGCGCGCGCGGCTTTGTCTAAGCAAGCTTTAGGCGACACCCTTGAAATACATGAGCGAGTTCACGTTCGATACGAAGGAAGTGACTCTGCGCTAATGGTGCCCATGGGTTCATTGGAACAAATAACGCAGGGATTTGAAGCCGCTTACCGACAACGTTTTGCTTTTCTGATGACAGGCAAGGCCTTGATGGTGGAAGCGGTTTCTGTAGAGGCTGTCATCAAAGGGGAATCGCCTGTTGAGTTGCCGCAACCCATGTGCGAAATGCGTGAAGTACCCAAGCGCACCACAGTGCGAATGTTCACTGCCGGATCTAATGGTGATTCTGGTTGGTGGGATGCAGGCTTGTATGTGCGAGAAGACTTGCGAATAGGTGACCAAATTGTTGGCCCAGCCATCATTGCAGAAAAAAATGCCACCACGGTGCTAGAACCCGGGTGGCAAGCGCAAGTCACGGCCCTTGACCACTTGCTGTTGAACCGAATTGAAGCGCGTCAAACCAAACATGCTGCGGGCACCACCGTCGATCCTGTGCTGCTTGAGGTTTTCAACAATTTGTTCATGAACATTGCTGAGCAAATGGGCTTGCAACTTCAGAATACGGCTTACTCTGTCAACATCAAAGAGCGCTTGGATTTTTCATGCGCTTTGTTCAGTGCAGAAGGGCATTTGATTGCCAATGCGCCACACATGCCTGTGCATTTGGGCAGCATGGGCGAGAGCATCAAGACCGTCGTTCGCAAAAATGCGGCGCACATGCGCCAAGGCGATGTCTTTGTGCTCAATGACCCGTATCACGGTGGTACGCACTTGCCAGATGTTACTGTCATCACGCCCGTATTTTTGGAGGGCGCAGTGAAGCCCGAGTTTTATGTGGGTTCACGTGGCCATCATGCCGATATTGGCGGCACCACGCCGGGTTCGATGCCGCCGTTCTCCACCACCATTCAAGAGGAAGGTGTGCAGATCAACAATGTGAAGTTGGTCGCAGAGGGTGTACTGCAGGAACAAACCATGCTTGACTTGTTGGCCAGTGGCCAATACCCCAGTCGCAATCCATCGCAAAACATGGCGGACTTGCGCGCTCAATTGGCAGCCAATGAAAAAGGCGTGCAAGAGCTTCACAAAATGGTTGAAGAGTTTGGCTTGGATGTGGTGCAGGCGTACATGCGCCATGTGCAAGACAACGCTGAAGAGTCTGTGCGCCGTGTCATCACGCGTTTGAAAAATGGCGAATTTACATTGGCCTTGGACAATGGTGCACAAATCAAAGTAGCTGTTCGAGTGAATGAAAAAAACCGCAGTGCGGAAATTGATTTCACGGGCACCAGTTTGCAACAAAGTAACAACTTCAATGCACCTACCGCGGTTTGCATGGCAGCAGTTTTGTACGTGTTCAGAAGTTTGGTCAACGACGATATTCCTTTGAATGCCGGATGTTTGAAGCCCTTGAACGTGATCATTCCAGAGGGTTGCATGCTCAACCCTCATTTCCCAGCCTCTGTGGTGGCGGGCAATGTCGAGACATCGAGCTGCATCACCAATGCTTTGTTTGGCGCCTTGGGTGTGATGGCGGGCAGCCAGCCCACCATGAACAACTTTACCTTTGGCAACGCCAAGTACCAGTACTACGAAACTATTTCGGGGGGCAGCGGTGCTGGCGTGATGGTGGACGATGCGGGCAATGTGACTTCTGGTTTCAATGGCACCTCGGTGGTGCAAACTCACATGACCAACTCACGTCTCACCGATCCGGAAATTTTAGAGTTTCGATTTCCTGTGCGCCTTGAGTCTTACGCCATGCGAGAGGGTTCTGGTGGTCAAGGTCAATGGCACGGTGGCATGGGTGGTGTGCGCCGCATTCGCTTCCTTGAATCGATGACCGCCAGCATCTTGTCCAATGGTCGAGTACATCCTGCTTTTGGCTTGGCGGGTGGTCAAGCTGGTGCGCCAGGCATCAACCAAGTGCAACGAGCGGATGGGCGTTTGGAGGTGCTGCAGCACATTGGCCAAGTTGAAATGGCCCCGGGCGATGTGTTCGAAATTCACACGCCAGGGGGCGGTGGCTTTGGCACACCTCAAACTTGACTCGCTTGAAGTGCAAAGCAGAGCCACTTTTTTAAGATTTAGCGGCTTTGGATTTGTCTGCGGCTTTGTCTGAACCTTTGTCTTTGTTCGGCTCACTGGCACCAGTGCCTTGGTAGACCGAACCATTGACCTTTAGGCCTTGCGCTGAAAGCTTGGCCGAACTTTTCTCGCCCATGCCGCTCACTCGGTGCATCAGGTCGGGCCAGTCTTTGAAGTTGCCTTTGTTGCGCTCTTTCAAAATTTTGCCCGACAGCGATGGGCCTATGCCCTTGATGCCATCCAGATCGGCGGCATTGGCTTTGTTGACATCAATAGCGGCAAAGCTGCTGAGTGAAAACAGCAGTGCGGTGGTGGTTAAGATTTTTTTCAACATGTTGAATTCCTTTGTTTGGCATCACCCCAACGGTGATGCAAACCCGATTCAACCGCTGATCGCTGCGGCGAAGTGCATCTTGCAATGCAAGGTGAGTACAAGCAATGCCTTGAAAGCGTTTTAGAGTTCTTCGACGCGCCGTGGAGGGTAGCTGTCCCAAGCTTGGCAACCCGGGCAGTGCCAGAAATGTTCCTTGGCTTCGAAACCGCAGGCTGCACATCGATAGCGCGCCAAAGGGCGTGAAGCTTGCTCGAGTGCTTTTTGCACGGGCGCTCTTGTGGCTTCGGAACCCAAATCGGCGCCGGCCAACCAACGAGATGCAGCCAACAAGGAGGGTTGCTTTTGCAGGTGTTCGATGTAGCGTTGCCGAACCTGCTTGTCTGCATCGACACCCGTTTTTTCGAGTGCCACGATGGCGTCCATCACATCGATGCAAGGACTTTGCGCATAGTGCTGCTGAAGCAAAGACAAAGCGGCAGGTACTTGTTGGGCCGCTTGTGCTGCACGCACCAAACTGGCGGCTGCCAGCGGGGCCGCAACAGAACCAGACTCAAACAATTGACTCAGCGTAGCGCAAGCTTGCAATGCTTGGCTTTGGTTGAGTTGCAACTGTCCCAACAGCAGGCGAGGACGCGGTGCATCGGGTGTTTCCTCGATGGCGCTTTGCAGCAATTGCGCTGCAGCTGCGGCATCACCTTGTGAATTGATTTCGCGAGCTTGTTCGCACAGGTAATGTGCTTTGCGAACAGAGAAGCTCACTTCGCCTGACTGTTCAAGTTGAGTGGCTACTTCTCGGGCTTGCGGCCATTCACGAGACCGTTCATAGATGGCCAACCGAGCCAACCGGGCTTGTCCTTCAAAAGCAGTACCTTCAAGCTTGCGCAAGGCGTCTTCTGCACGGTCTAACAAGCCTGCTTTGACAAAATCTTTGGCCAAGGCATTTTGGGCGCGTTGTCGGTCGGCGGTACTGAGATCGCCACGCGACAGCAAATGCTCATGGACCCTCACAGCGCGCTCGTATTCGCCACGTCGACGAAACAAATTACCCAATGCAAAATGCAACTCGGAAGTGTCGGGATCGTTTTGAACCGCTTCAATGAAGGCGTCAATGGCCTTGTCTTGTTGCTCGTTCAATAAAAAATTCAGACCTTTGAAATAGGCGCGAGGTGCTTGACGGTTGTCAATGCGCAATTGCCGTAAATCAAGCCTAGAGGCCAGCCAACCCAAACCAAAAGCGGCTGGCAATCCCACCAAAATCCAAATCAGATCAAGTTCCATGAGAGGCTTCCGGCTGTTCGGTGCTTGCAGGAGTGTTTGGGGTGATTGGAGTCGATTTGGCCTCTTGCCTTTGGCGCCACCATCGAGGCACCATGCCTAAAACGCCCACAACCATGCCGAGTGCAAATGCAGTAAGGACGATCAAGACCATGGGCGACCGCCACTGGGTGCCAAAGAAAAAGTAAACCTTGGCCTCGTGCTGGTTGTTCAGCGCGAAGGCAAACAAAGTAAAAAAGACTGCGGCATTCAGTGTCCACTGAAGCAGCTTGAGAAATTGTTTCATGAATAGCCTCAGACAGCCCTGACATTCTAAGGCGATGCCAAGCCCAGAAACAAAAAAGGCCCTGACAGGGCCTGATTATTCGGCGACTGCTTGCGCAGGCTCATTCAGAATTGCCGTGCAATACGTCCAAAGACCCCTGGTCGACAGCTTCGCGCAAAGCTTTTCCGGGTTTAAAGTGAGGGACGCGTTTTTCAGGAATTTGAACGCTTTCGCCAGATCGGGGGTTGCGCCCTAAGCGGGGCGGCCGGCGGTTAATGGTGAAGCTGCCAAAGCCGCGGATTTCGATGCGGTGGCCTTTGACCAGTGCTTCGCTCATGGCGTCCAGCACCGTTTTGACGGCAAATTCAGCGTCACGGTGAGTCAGCTGCTCAAAGCGGGCAGCCAAAGCTTCAACGAGGTCGGAGCGGGTCATTTCAATGAAAATGTAAGGGCGTCACACAAAGAAAAAGCCTCTGGCTCGGTCCCAAAGGACCAGGCTAGAGGCTTTCGTCTTCAGCAGGTCATTCCGCTGAATCGTTGTTGTCCAACTTGGTACGCAACAAAGCGCCCAAGCTGGTGGTGCCAGCGTTTTCGCGTGAAGACTGTTGGCTGAGTGAGGCCATGG
>CANKOT010000145.1 GCA_947484245.1 Comamonadaceae bacterium | reverse complement strand
CTACATCAAGTTCCCAGAAGCCGACACCATGAAGCAAATTGTGGATGTGCACTTCCCCAATTTGAAAAAAGAGCTGCTGGCTGTGGCCTTGAAAAACTTTTACGATGTTCGCGGCTTGCCTGGTTTGAAAAAGAAACCCTCTACCAGCGAACTGCTCGATTGGCTCAAACTCTTGGTGGCTGAAGACATTCCTTTAGAGGCCTTACAAAGTGCAGATCAAAAAGTCAGCGTGCCGCCATTGGTGGGTGCCTTGCTGAAAAACGAACAAGATGTGAGCTTGTTTGAAAAGTTGGTTTTCATGAACCAACGCAACCGCTGAGATTCAGAGCATGTCGCGCAGTCCTCTTTTTGAAGGCATCTCCGATGCAGTTGGCTTTGTGGGAGGCGCACTCCTGGGTTTTTGGGCGGGTCGCCTTTTGGGCTGGAATGTGTTTGCCAGTGGTTACGGCACCGAGAGCATTGGCGGCATTTTGCTGGTGGGTTTGGGCGGCGGTTTGGGTTTGCAATTGGCTCGGAAATGGCAGGCTCAACAAGGTGAGCGCTCAGACGCAAAAGACGAGCCATCATCGAAGAAAGACAATGAATGAATTCGAATCATTCATTCACAGACCAGCTTGAGCTTGAAGGTCAACATGTGACTTTGGTGCCTTTGAGCATGTTGCATCAGGATCAACTGGCAGAGGTCGTCAAGGATGGTGAGCTCTGGCGCCATTGGTACACCCTCATTCCCTCACCCGAAAAAATGGGCGAAGAAATTTCCAGACGCTTGAAACTGCATGAACAAGGCAGCATGTTGCCCTTCACGGTCATGGCCCATGGTCAAGCGGTGGGCATGACCACCTACATGAACATTGACGCGCCGAACAAACGCTTGGAAATTGGCTCTACTTGGTACCGCGCCAGTGTGCAAAGAACCGGTCTCAATACAGAATGCAAACGTCTTTTATTGGCGCATGCCTTTGAGCAACTCAACTGCATCGCGGTCGAATTTAGAACTCATTTTTTCAACCAACAAAGTCGCAATGCCATTGAGCGCTTGGGTGCCAAACTAGATGGCATTTTGCGCAACCATGCCATCAACACCCACCCCGACGCCGTGGGCGCACTTCGCGACACGTGTGTCTACAGTATTTTGAACACCGAGTGGCCTTCTGTGAAGGTTCACTTGGATTACCAACTCCGTCGTGCGCGCAAGGCCTGAACCATGCTGATCGATTTCTTTTATACACTTCGTGCCGCCAAATTGCCGGTGTCTGTTCGCGAGTACCTCAATGTGCTTGAAGCCCTTCAAGCCAACGTGGTGGGCCCCGCCTCCGATGCCTGCAGCATTGATGACTTCTATCACCTGAGCCGCACCGTTATGGTGAAGGATGAAAAACACTACGACAAGTTTGACAAAGCCTTTGGGGCTTACTTCAAAGGCGTCGAAATGCTCACCGACTTCACCAAAGAAGTGCCACTCGATTGGCTGCAAAAAATCTTAGAAAAAGAACTCACACCCGAACAAAAAGCCGCCATTGAAAAAATGGGCTGGGACGAGTTGATGGAGACATTGAAGAAACGACTTGAAGAACAAAAAGAGCGCCACGAAGGTGGCAACAAGTGGATTGGTACAGGCGGCACATCGCCTTTTGGCAATGGCGGCCAAAACCCTCAAGGTATTCGCATTGGCGGCAAGGGCGGCCAACGCAGTGCGGTGAAAGTGTGGGAGCAACGCGCCTACCGCGACTACGACGACACCCAGGAACTGGGTACACGCAACATCAAAGTGGCACTGCGGCGCTTGCGCAAATTTGCACGCGAAGGCTCTGCGGAAGAACTTGATTTGCCAGACACCATTCGAGCCACTGCCGCCAATGCCGGCTACCTGGATATCAAGATGGTTCCTGAGCGCCACAACAACGTGAAAGTGCTGTTGCTCATGGACGTGGGCGGCACCATGGACGACCACATTGCGCGCGTTGAAGAATTGTTTTCTGCAGCCAAGGCCGAGTTCAAACACCTCGAGTTTTATTACTTCCACAACTGCGTGTACGACTTCATGTGGAAGAACAACAAACGCCGTTATGCCGAAAAGTTTGAAACCTGGGACATCTTGCGCAAGTACAACAAAGATTACAAACTGATCTTCGTGGGCGATGCCACCATGAGCCCCTACGAAATTTTGCAGCGGGGCGGCAGTGTGGAATACAACAACGAAGAAACTGGGGCTGAGTGGCTACAACGCCTGACGCACACCTTCCCCAAATACGCGTGGATCAACCCAGAGCCGCAAGGCGTTTGGCAATACCGCCAAAGCATTGCGGTCATTCAACAACTCATGAGCAACCGCATGTTCCCCCTCACCCTCAAAGGCCTGGAAGATGCTATGCGCATGATGAGCAAATAATTTTTATAACTTCAAACTAGGAGCACCACATGGCCAAAGCTTATGTCATCGGACAAATCACTGTGCACAACCCAGAGGGTTATGCCAAATATGCGAAACACGTGCCAGCCACTTTGGCGCAATATGGTGGCAAATATTTAGTACGCGGCGGCAACAGCACCCAAGTAGAGGGCGTCGCCCAAGGCGACCGTCGTGTGGTCATCGAGTTTGCCAGTCGTGAAGCTGCAGAAACTTGGCACCACAGTCCCGAATACCAAGCCATCTTGCCCGATCGAATCAACAATTCGGAAGGTCACATTGCCATTGTGGACGGGTTTGAAGGCTAAAATTCAGCCTCCGCCGCCGTAGTTCAATGGATAGAACGAGTGCCTCCTAAGCGCTAGATACAGGTTCGATTCCTGTCGGAGGCACCAGAAACCAGTCTCAACTTGCTTCAACACATCTCAAGAGCCTTATTTTTATTAGGTTTTTTGTATTTCTTGACAAATCATCTTGAATCAGCGTTCTAATTGGTATGGCTTGATTAGTGGGCATTTAAGGGGTAGCGAAATTTAGTGCAACGATGAATTCAAAAACCTCAAAACATCCTATTTCGCTTACGTCGCTTTGGTTCGATCATTCCAAGCTGTATTAGCAAAGATTCCAAGAACTTTACGTAGGCGTTACCGTCAGCAGTTTTCCTTCTAGATTCCTTGGTGCAATGGCCGTGTTTGTAATTGGGGTGATCAGTCCCCGACAAGGACAACCCTCCATGAAGTCGACAACGTGCCTTGCCTTGAAGTGGCGGCTTTTGGCAAGGGTTGCCAGCCCTAGTTCGAGCGCCGCAGGTCACTTTTTTGGCTTACGAATAAGCCCAAGTTGTTCAGAAATTTTTAACCTGCGACGAATTATTTTTTTCAATTCGGATGTGGGCAAATTCTTGGGTAGGCTCGAGAAAATAGAAGGTTTTTTCATTTCAAATCCTAACAAAAGTTACTGCTTATATTTTAAGCAATCTAAAAGTTTTTTGCTTATTCTTTTAGTGAAATACGGTACTCAATCTTGAAGAAGTCGCTACGCTTAATTTGGATGGTGTAGGGACTGTGGGGATTGAGTTGGCTAGTAGCTTAAGAAGGGCTCTCTGGTATCAGTAAGAAAGATACACTGACATTAACATTGTTAATGTGATCACAATAATTGTGATCAGCCCTCAGGTATCAGTCAGACTAAGTGGCTCTTCTGATGACTCTGACCACCTGCTTTGTAGTGGCCCTAGGTTGATTGGATTTCATCTTCACTCCTTAGGTTGAAAGATGAACCAAAACCCTCCTTTAATCAAGTACCCCTATTTGTGTCACACGTTACTAACGTCGGACAACATGCATGCGCCTGTTGCGGTGCGTTCTTGGGCGCAGTCAAACAGCGGTGCTCTTGAGCTATGCTTGGCAGATTACATCGAAGGTTGCAGCATGACTTTCGATCTGAGTCTGATAGGCATCTTGAGCTTAAATTCTATGAGCGCGTATTGAAATTTGCATCGCCATAACGGAGTCAACTGATGCGACAGATTTTTGAATGACGTCGGCCCATTCTCACTTACCCCCTGCCCGCAGGAGCTGGCCGCGATGTTCCGGCGCCGCGATGGCGGCGATCAGCTCGCTGCGTTCCTGCAGGGTGGTGGCTCGAATGTCCGCCACACCGTGCTCCGTCACAATCACATCGACATCGCAATAAGTCGAGGTTACGCGGTTGCAGTGCGGAACGATCCGGCTGGTACCGCGCGCTGTGCTAGATGTCAGCGCCAGAATCGCCAGTCCGCCTGCCGAGGCCCGTGCTGCACGAAAGTAGTCGGTCTGGCCGCCAACTGTGCCGACGTAGCGCTCGCCCAACCACTCGGCGTTCACCTGCCCTGCAAGGTCAACTTCAATTGCTGAATTGATGGCCATTAGCGGCGATGCTGCTATAGGCTGGGCGAGTTGGGCCGGCTGCGCGAATCCAAGAAGGCTCTCGCCCAACAGTGTCTTGTAAAGTCGCAGACTACCAACTGCCAACGACCCCATGCAAGCGCTCGGCGTCACTGTGTCGATCGCACCGCTGCCGACCAAGCTCAGGAACCAGTCGCCTACCATCCCCGAGCGAACTTTGAGACCGCGTCGCGACTGGAGTTCGCCAGCAATGGCAGAGGCAAGGCTACCGATGCCCAATTGCAGTGTGGCGTCGTCTGGAATCAAGGTCGCCACGTTGCGGGCCAATTGACGCTGCAACGCGCTTGGCTCTTCAACCAACGATTCAAGCAGGGGGGCATCACTCTGTCGTGCCACCAGCACCTTGCTGCAATGCAATCGGGGTGCGCCTCGCGTGGCCGGCATGTTGAGGTTGACCTCGACCACCACTTGGCGCGCGACCTGCACAGCATCCCAAGCGTAGTCGACTGCGCAGCCTAGGCTGTGGTAGCCCTCTTCATCAGCAGGCGCTACCTGCAGCAGCACAACGTCGACCGCATGTTTGCGCGAACGGATCTGGGCCGAAAGCTGTGACAGTGACGACGGCACCAACCGGGCACCTTGGCGCGCGAGCAGCTTGCCCATGGTGCCTAGGCCGCAATAGGTCGTCACGCGCAAGGCGTCAGGCAGAGGCTCCTCCCAAGCCGGATTGAGGGAGTAACCGCAGAACACGTCGAGATTGCCCAACCGAATCGCCTGGGCAAGAAGGTCTGCAACCAGGCCGAGGGGTTCGCCGCAGGCTTGGCCGACCAGGACACGGTCGCCTGGGCGAAGGCATTCAGCGAGCACGAAGGAGGCCATGTTGGTCATGTGCACTTTTGAGCGGCCAGCTTACTGCGACTGCAGTTGCAGGTGCTGCGGCAGCTTACCGGCGATGGTGAGCGTCATGCTGCCCATTCCTGAGCTGGTTTCACCGTTGAGATTGGCGGTAAGGCTCACCGGCTGAATGCGGTGCCAGTGTTCTTTATGGGTGCCGTCGGGGTAGACGATCTTCGACGGATGCGAGACATCCCAGACGTCCGTCTCCAGGTGGTTCTCCGCACGCCATGCGCCCAGACCCTTGCCATCGTTGTAGCCGCCGCTGTAGCCCAGGCCCTGCATGGCAATCGAAGAACCGCGCGCCTGCACGGCGATGTGCAAGCTGCGGCCATCCTCCAGGGTGACGTCGACGCTGGCCTGACGGAAGCGCCGCGTGCCTTCATGCAGGTCGACGCTGAGGTCGATCTTGGTGGCGTGATGTCGCTCTTGTGTGCGACGATCCGTGACGACGCCAGTGGTGTAGGGCTTGTCGTCGCCGCGGCCGGAGAACAGCAGCGAGCCGCTCATGGTGTCTGTAGAGAAAAACAGAAAGGACATCACGTGCCCTTTTTCGGCCAGGGTCACCTT
>CANKOT010000144.1 GCA_947484245.1 Comamonadaceae bacterium | reverse complement strand
CCGCTTAAGTGTGCCTCATTTATGCCTTGATTCTGATTCAAAGCCCAGCAACCTATGCACGCGATTTCATAGCTGAACACCCGCGTAGTTCAGGGCATTTAAAAGGTTTAGCATCGGCGCAATTCCTTTTTTGTATGAATACTTTTTTAGACAGCGCCGCCACAGCTTTTCAGCTCATCAGTGACTTTGATCCTGGCCTCTGGGCCATCGCTGGCCGCTCCTTAGGGGTGAGTGCCACGGCGTGCTTCATGGGTTGCCTAATAGGTATTGCTTTAGGCAGTTTCTTGGGGGTCTCAAAGTTTGCAGGCCGCGGCATGGTGCTCACTCTGCTCAACACTTTTTTAGCGCTGCCTTCTGTGGTGGTAGGTTTGGTCATCTATTTGCTTTTGTCCCGCACAGGACCCCTGGGTTTTCTGGGTTGGCTGTTCAGTTTCAAAGCCATGGTCCTGGCACAGGTGGTGCTGGTGGTGCCCGTTGCTGCGGCATTAAGCCGCCAAGTGGTGGACGACGCAGAGAGCGCCTACGGCGAGCAATGGCGATCTTTGGGTGCAGGCAATGGGTTCAGGTGTATTTTGCTTGCCTGGAACGAACGATTTGCCTTGCTCACCATTGTGGTGGCTTGCTTTGGCAGGGCTATTTCTGAGGTGGGCGCCGTCATGATTGTCGGCGGCAACATTGAGGGCTTTACCCGCGTGATGACCACCGCCATTGCACTTGAAACCAGCAAAGGTGATTTGCCTTTGGCATTGGCGCTAGGGATCATTTTGTTGGGCATTGTGGGTTGCCTGAATGCACTGCTGTCACTCTTCAGATATTGGCAAGATCAGTCAAAGCTCAAAGGACAAAACAGTTTGCGCGGGTGGGTGGCATGAGTGCATTAATGTCACTCCGTCACGTCAGTCTGAACTTGGGAGGTGTGCAGGCGCTGCAAGATATCTCTCTCGAGATTTTCCCGGGTGAGCAGGTAGCCTTCATTGGTGCCAACGGCTCTGGTAAAAGCACAATGCTGCGCCTATTGAACGGACTGCACCAGCCTTCTCACGGTTCCTTGGATTTGCCCCACTGCCGACAAGCCATGTTGTTCCAAAGACCCCACATGCTGCGCACCAGCAGCTTGAACAATGTGGCCATTGGCTTGTGGTTGGATCGAAGCCTTCAGCTGGGTTGGGCTGCATGCAAACAGCGTGCGCTAGAGGCGCTTTCGGTGGTCGGCTTGTCGGGTGTCATCC
Organism: Comamonadaceae bacterium; assembly: GCA_947484245.1. Next base: position 4,530 of record CANKOT010000144.1, on the reverse strand, counting down.
AGCAAAATGCAGCCACTTTATCGGGCGGACAGCAGCAGCGATTGGCCTTAGCCCGAGCTTGGGCCCGTGAACCTCAATTGTTATTTCTAGACGAACCTACCGCCAGTTTGGACCCTCCCGCCAAGCGCGAAGTAGAGGCTTTGGTGCACCAACTCATCAAGCCGCAAGGCCAGCAATTGGCAACCACTTTGGTGTTTGCCAGTCACAACTTGGGGCAAGTCAAGCGATGGGCCAGTCGCGTCATTTACCTAGAGCAAGGCAAGATCTTGGCCGACTTGCCCACCGCTGATTTTTTCGACACTGATTGTCTGAGGCAACACAGTCAAGAAGCTCTTTTATTTTTGCAAGGTGAAACTTAATGGGTTCAATTTTCAAACTTTCACCGCTGGCTCGCAAACTGCGGCACCTGGCTCTAGGTCTGGTCATGACAGGCATGACGGCGCACGCCATGGCTCAATCCATTGTGATGTCGTCCACCACTTCGACTGAGCAATCAGGTTTGTTTGGCTACTTGTTGCCTGAGTTTAAAAAGGCCACAGGCATTGACACCAAAGTAGTGGCGCTGGGCACAGGTCAAGCGCTGGACATGGCCCGCCGAGGCGATGCCGATGTGGTGTTTGTGCATGATCAACCTGCCGAAGAAAAGTTTGTGGCCGAAGGTTTTGGCATCAAGCGTTTTCCTGTGATGTACAACGACTTTGTGGTGGTAGGGCCACAAGCCGATCCTGCCAATGTGAAGGGCAATGACATTGTGACAGCCTTGAAAAAAATCTCTGCAGGCAATTCACCCTTTGTTTCTCGCGGCGATAAAAGTGGTACGCATACGGGTGAGTTGCGATTTTGGACGCAAGCTTCTTTGGCAGATAAAAAAGGCAGCGGTTACAAGGAGTGCGGCTGTGGCATGGGCCCAGCCCTGAACATTGGCGCCTCTACCGGTGCCTATGTGTTAACCGACCGCGGTACTTGGTTGAATTTTAAAAACCGGGCTGACTTGAAAGTGTTGGTGGAAGGCGATGCGAAACTGTTCAACCAATATGGTGTGATGGTGGTGAACCCCGCCAAGCACGCCCATGTGAAGCAAGCCGATGCCCAAAAGTTTGTAGACTGGATTGTTTCTGCCAAAGGACAAGCAGCCATTGCGGCTTACAAAATTGGCGGAGAGTCGGTGTTCTTTCCCAACGCAGGCAAGTGATGGCTTAACTTGAACGCCCTGTGAAACAAACCGGCGCAGAAGGATCTATGGCAGGTCCTTCGTGCGCGTTTTTGGCGTGTGCCACGTCCATGTCACGCGGTAAAGGCACGCCATTTTTCACAGCCAACACTTCGGCCATGATGCTGACTGCAATTTCTGCGGGTGTTTTGCTGCCAATGTAAATACCGATTGGGCCGCGCAGCCTGGCCAATGAGGTTTCGGTTTGATCAAAGTGTTCCATCATGCGCTGCTGGCGTAAAACATTGTTGCGCCTAGAGCCAATGGCGCCGATGTAAAAGGCTTCTGTGTCCAGCGCTGCCAACAGTGCCAAGTCGTCTAGCTTGGGGTCGTGCGTGAGCGCAATGACGCAGCTGCGTCTGTCGGGTTTGAAGCTCAGCACCAAATCGTCGGGCATGTCGTGTTTAACCGTGACGCCTGCCACTGACCATGCACCTCTGTACTCTTCGCGAGGGTCGCACACCGTGACGGCAAAGCCATTGAACAGCGCCATGGTGGCCAAGTATTCGGTCATCTGGCCTGCGCCAATGAGCAGCATGCGGTACTCCGGGCCAAAGGTGTTGGTGAGCTGCTTTTCATCTATTTGCAATTCACTGGGCGAGTTGGTTGCGGTGAGGGTGACAAGGCCCGTTTTCAACTGGGTTGACCTTTGAGTGAGTTGCCCTTTTTCGAGGAACTCAATCAATTGGGCCAGATTCTCTGCACTTGGGTTGAACTCGAGCAGCAGCTCTAAGGTGCCGCCACAAGGCAGGCCAAAGCGATGCGCTTCGTCGGCGCTGATGCCATATTTCAAAAGAACGGGTGGGCTGTCAACAATGGCGTTGGCCTTGCTGTATTGGGCTATCAGGTCGTCTTCAATGCAGCCACCCGACACGGAGCCCACCACGGCGCCTGTTTCGCACAGCGCCATGATTGAGCCGACGGGGCGGGGTGATGAACCCCAGGTGCGAACCACAGTGGTTAACAGCGCACGTTGCCCGGCTTCACGCCAGGTTTTGAGAGTTCTCAAGACAACGATGTCTAAGTTTTCCATGATGCCGATCAATGCCTAGAATTTTTGATTTAACGCACCAATGACCATACGGCTGCAGCACCTACCAGCAGTGCCAACCAAACCCATGAGGGCACAGACCCAGAGGAGGGTATGGCTTGGGCAATTGGCGGTGTCCTTGATGCGTCAGCACCAGGGTATTTGGCTTGCAGTGATTCTTCAAACCGTTTGAAGAAATCTTCGGCCAATGATTTGGCCGCGCCATCAATGAGCCGCTGACCCAGTTGGGCCAATTTGCCACCCACTGTGGAGTGCACCGTGTATTTCAATTCGCAGCCTTCAGCATGGGGATGCAAAGAAACTTGTGATTCGCCTTTGCCAAATCCGGCCACGCCGCCTTGCGCTTCAAAATTCAGCGCATATGAATTGGGTGCTTGAATATCCGAGAGGCTGACCTTGCCCGAGAACTTAGCAGACACTGGACCAATTTTGATGGCCACGCCAACACTGTAAACGTTGGCTTCTAACAACTCAAACTTGTCACAGCCTGGAATGCAGGACTTTAAAATGTCGGAATCGTTCAGGGCATCCCATGCTTGCGCTTGGGTGACGTGTAATACGCGTTGACCTTGCATGTCCATTTGCAGCTCTCCTATTTTATTTTTAACAACTTGTTCAAGGCACTTGCCAGTTCTTCCAAACGCGACAAATTGTGAATGGCCAACATGCCGTTCACATGCCGATTCAAGACACTGGCTCCCGTTGCAATGGGAGCATAGCCTTCAAATCTGAGCAGAGGGTTGAGCCAAAGCAAAGAGCGTGTGTGTCGCATGAGCCAAACAAGCTCCGAGTCTAGCGTCTCTGCGGTGCCCGTATCGAGCCCATCACTGATTAACAACACCACGGTACGCCTGCCTGTGAGTTTTTTTGCAAAATTGACACGCAAATGCGCCAGCGACTTCCCCAGTTGCGTGCCTCCCGCAAAGTCTTTAATTTGACGGCTGGCCTCGGTCAGCATGTCATCGGTATCGCGCAGCTTAAAGGCGTGGTTGATGTCGGTAAGGTCGGTACCAAATGCAAAAATCTGACGGGGTGCGCCGCGTGTGGCTTGGTGCAAGAATGCCAGAAGCAAGCGAGCATATCGCTCCATCGAGCCAGAGATGTCAACCAAGATCAAAAGCGGCAGAGCCTGATGTTTTCTTTGCATGCGTGGCAGAGACAAAATATCGCCATCTTGTCTTGCCGCCATTTGCATGGTTTTGGCCCAATGAATCCGGTCGCCTCGGCCGCCGGTGCGTGTTCTTCGCCCTTGAATTTTAGGCAGCGGCAGCTTGACTTGCCGGGCCAGTTTTTCGACCAGCCTGAACTCGCTGGCACTCAAGCTTTGAAAGTCGGCTTGTTGCAGACGTTGCCTGTCGCTGGCGCTCATGGCCGCGTCAAATTTCAGCTCGTCTTCTTTGGGTTTGATGGGGTCATTTTGCTTGTTCTTAGCAGCCAGCGCTTCTTGCACTCTTGATTTGCGCGGCACACCCGGTGTGGCCGTGGGCGCTTTGGGCAAGAGCTGAGACAGAAGTTGGCGGGTGAGTTCGGGATCTCTGAAAAGTGCTGAAAACATTTGATCAAAGACCACCAAGTCTTCTTGTCGGCTGACCAAGCAGGCTTTCAAGGCCGCTGATAGATCGTCTTTTCTTTCGATGCCAACGTGCTCTGTCGATTCAATGGCCAAGCTGATGCGCGATGCATCAATGGGCAAGCCCGCACGCCTAAGTGCGCGCGCAAAACCCGTGATGTTGTCACTGAGTTTGCCACTGCGTGCGTCGCCTAAAAGCATGATGGCCCAAGCTTTGAATTAAAGGCTTGTGATGGGCGCAGGCGCCAGCAAATCATGGAGCAGCGGCGTGATGGCCGCAATGTCTTCGCGCTGCTTGAACAAAATGCCCACAGTGTCTTGCACGACCCCAGGATCGAGGGTGAGGGTGTCAAGGGCGACCAAGGCTTTGGCCCATTCCACGCTTTCGGCAATGCCGGGTGCGCGCTGGAAAGCGCTAGAGAAGGGCTGACTTCTAAGACGACCCACAAACTCTGCCACCTGTTCAGTGAGCTGAGCGCTGGCTTGCGGTACCTGCGACCTGACCACGGCCAGTTCGCGCTCGCGATCGGGGTAGTCCATCCACTGGTACAGGCATCGACGCTTCACGGCATCGTTCAAATCACGGGTGCGGTTGCTGGTGAGAATGGTGACTGGCGCCACCTCGGCTTTGATGGTGCCCAACTCTGGAATGCTGACTTGGTATTCGCCCAAATATTCCAACAAAAATGCTTCAAAGGG
>CANKOT010000143.1 GCA_947484245.1 Comamonadaceae bacterium | reverse complement strand
CCTTCGGTACCCATGGCCATGCCATCAGAAATAGTAGGCGTACCAAAAATCTGAGCATTGCCACCAGCCTCTTCAATGCCCTCAACCGCAGCATCGGCCAGTTTTTGCAGGCCACTGTTGCAAGGTGTGATGGTGCTGTGACCATTGGCCACACCCACCATGGGTTTCACAAAATCACCTTCCTCATACCCCATGGCGTAGTACATCGAGCGATTGGGTGCCCGTGATTTGCCCTGCGTGATGTTGGCACTGCGGCGGTTGCTAGGGGTGGCGGGGTGAATAGGGATGATTTTGTCTGTCATGTTGTCACTTTAGGGAGAGCAAATGGATTAATGTGAGCTTATTCTAATAGAGCGTTAATCAGTCATGCCCCTCTCCCGAGCTATTCGCCCCCCAATAAAATTAGGGCTAGCACTCTGTGCACAGGGGCGGGTATGGGTGCACAATCGGAGCCCATGTTGATTCACCCCCAAATTAACCCCATTGCCTTGCAATTGGGCCCGGTCGCAGTTCATTGGTACGGATTGACCTATCTGGCCGCCTTTGCGCTGTTTTTCTTTTTGGCCACCCAAAGGCTGAAGCACCCCCCTTACTCACGCTTGACCCACTGGGATATGAAGGATGTGGAAGATATTTTGTTCGCGGGTGTTTTGGGTGTGGTTTTGGGCGGCCGCATTGGTTACTGCTTGTTTTATCAACCGGCCTATTACTTTTCTCACCCCTTGGAGGTGGCCTATGTTTGGCAAGGCGGCATGAGTTTTCATGGTGGCTTGTTAGGCGTCATGGCGGCCATGGTGTGGTTTGCCAAAACCCGGCATCGGCCATTTTTCCAAGTCATGGACTTTGTGGCCCCTTGTGTGCCAACCGGCTTGGCTGCAGGCCGACTTGGCAATTTCATCAATGGCGAACTTTGGGGCCGGCAGGCAGATCCCGACTTGCCTTGGGGCATGGTTTTTAGAGGTGCAGGCGATTTTGCGCGGCATCCCTCACAGCTGTATCAGTTTTTGCTGGAAGGTGTGATGTTGTTTGTGATACTTTGGTTGTTTGCCCGAAAAGACAGACCTCTGGGCCAAGTCTCTGCGGTGTTTTTGATAGGCTATGGATTTTTCAGATTTGTAGCGGAATTTTTCCGTGAACCCGATGCGCACCTTGGGCTGTTGTCTTTGGGCATGAGCATGGGCCAGTGGCTTTGTGTGCCTATGATTCTGGCTGGCGTTTTTCTGTACTTGGCTGTTAACAAGCCTAGACATGCTTGATGCGAAGTTTGAGTTTGAGTTTGAGTTTGAAACTGAGAGTTTTTCCAAATTAATCGAAGGAGACAAAAATGCAATTTTCTAAAAATGAAGTTCAGCGCCGAAACCTATTGCAGTGGGCTGCTGGTGCATCGCTGGCTGCCACCCTGCCAGCTTGGGCTCAAGCCACTTGGCCGACCAAACCCGTCAACATGATTGTTCCGTTTCCTGCAGGTGGCGGCACAGATGCTTTTGCCAGACCATTGTCTGCTGTATTTGCCAAACTCACTGGTAAGCAAATCATCATTGACAACAAGGGTGGTGCCGGCGGTACTGTAGGCGCTGGTGTGGCCGCTAGGTCGTCCCCTGATGGTTACAACTATTTCATGGGTGCCGTGCACCACACCATTGCACCCAGCATGTACCCCAGGTTGGACTACGACTTGGAGCGCGATTTGGTGCCGCTCGTTTTGGTGGCATCCGTGCCACAAGTTTTGGTGGTCAATCCTAAAAAAGTCTCAGCCAACAATTTGAAAGAATTTTTGGAGTTTGTGAAAAAAAATCCTGGCAAATTGAACTATGGCTCTGCAGGTGGTGGCACCTCGCATCATTTGGCTGGTGAGTTGTTCAAGCTCCAAACACAAACCTTTATCACGCACATTCCCTACCGCGGCGCAGGCCCTGCGTTGCAAGATTTGATTGCTGGCAATGTTGACATGATGTTTGATGGCCTGGGTTCCTCGGCTGCGCACATCAAGGGCGGCAGAATCAAAGCCTTGATGGTCTCGGGTGCCAAACGCAGCCCCGCTTTTCCCGATGTGCCTTGCTCGCTCGAATTGGGCTTGCCCGATTACACCGTCAGCACTTGGTACGGTATTTGGGCACCCAAAGGCACACCCGCTGAAGCGCAAGGCCGCATGGTGGATGAAGTTCGCAAGGCCTGCCAATCGGACGAAGCCAAAGCCATATGGGCATCGCAAGGCGCCGAGTTCCCTAACCTCGTAGGCGCTCAATTTGATGCCTTCATCAAAACTGAATTGCGCAAATGGAGCCAAGTGGTGAAAGCCTCAGGGGCAAAGTTGGACTGAAGATGACTCAAGCAAACTTGTTTGCAGCGCTGAGAGCTGCATTCCCCGCAAATCTGGACAGCGTTGCGGTAGAAACCGATCACGGCTTGCATTACAGCTGGCGCGATTTAGACCTCGCCAGCGCCATGATGGCCAATTTGTTAGAAGGATTGAAGCTACCCAAGGGCAGCCGAATTGCCGTGCAAGTTGAAAAGTCAGTTGAAGCCCTAATGCTGTATTTGGCAACTTTGCGTGCTGGTTATGTGTTCTTGCCCTTGAATACAGCCTACCAAAGTGCCGAGATTGAATACTTCATTGGCAACGCAGAACCTGCTGTGGTGGTTTGCTCAAGCACCAACTTTGCTTGGGTGAGCAAGATTGCTTTCAAAGCCGGTACGCAGCATGTTTTTACCCTCAATGACGACAGAACGGGTACCTTGCTTGAACGCGCAGCGCATCAAAAAGATCAGCACAAGATTGCCCTTAAGCATCAAGACGGCTTGGCCGCTATTTTGTACACCAGCGGCACCACTGGCAGAAGCAAGGGTGCCATGCTCACGCATGGCAACATGCTGAGCAACGCGCAAACGCTCAAGTCCTATTGGGGTTGGAAAAAAGGTGATGTGCTGATTCATGCCTTGCCTATTTTTCATGTGCATGGTTTGTTTGTAGTCATCCATGGTGCACTCATTAACGGCAGCAAAATGATTTGGCTGGCTAAGTTCGACCCCAAATTTGTCATTGCCAAAATGCCAGAGGCCACAGTGTTCATGGGTGTGCCCACACTGTATGTGCGCATGCTTTCGGAACCCGCACTCAACAAACAAGCTGTGCGCAACATGCGCTTGTTTGTTGCAGGCTCTGCCCCCTTGCTGATTGAAACATTCACAGAATGGCAGCAGCGCACTGGGCACACTATCTTGGAGCGTTATGGCATGAGTGAAACGGTCATGCTGACCTCCAACCCGTATGCCGCCGACAGGCGCCACAACGGGCAAAGCGAGCGACGGGGTGGCACGGTCGGTTTTCCCTTGCCGGGTGTCCAACTCAGAGTACAAGGCGACGATGGCAAAAGCCTGCCTGTGGGCGAGATTGGCAACATTCAAGTCAAAGGCCCCAATGTGTTTCAGGCTTACTGGCGCATGCCCGAGAAAACAAAGGAAGAATTTACGTCAGACGGCTATTTTAAAACCGGCGATGTGGGCAAGTTTGATGAGCGCGGCTATGTGACCATTGTGGGCCGTAGCAAAGATCTGATTATCAGTGGCGGCTACAACGTTTATCCCGCCGAAATAGAAGGCTACATCAATGAAATGCCAGGCGTGGCCGAGAGTGCGCTGGTGGGTGTGCCTCATCCTGATTTTGGTGAAGTTGGCGTGGCGCTTGTGATTGCCAAAGCTGGTGCACAGTTAAGTGCGGAACACATTATTGCAAGTTTGAAATCGCAACTGGCCAATTTCAAAATTCCCAAAAAGTGTTTCGTGGTGGCAGAGCTCCCACGAAACACAATGGGCAAGGTTCAAAAAAATCTATTGCGCGATCAGCACAAAAATTTGTTCTTAGCGTAAGACCAAAACTGGTACGTGGCAGTGGGTCAGTACTTGTTGTGTCTCACTGCCCAGCAGCAAACGCTTGATGCCTTTGCGGCCGTGTGAGGCCATCACCACCAAATCGGCTTTGTGTTTTTTGGCAGCAGCGATGATGGCATCGGACACGATGTCGGATCGGCTGACAACACCTTTGGCTTTGGCCGCCACATCGGGCTGGGGCTTGTGGCTAGGCTTAGCACACAATCAAGCGCCTTGGTGTACGGTTTAAGGCAGGGTTGCTAATCAGCTTGCATTGAAGCTGTTAAGCAGCGTTCATGCCTTTGTTGAACATATAGACCGCCAAAAAAATCAAGAAGAATGAAAACACCCGCTTGAGTTTTTTGACTGGAAGTCGATGTGCCGCGCGAGCGCCAAAGGGCGCTGTCAAAACACTGAAGCAAGCTATGACAATCATGCCGGGCAACCAAATATAACCAATGGAGCCTGGCGGCAAGTTGTCTAAGTTCAGTCCGCTAATGACAAAGCCAGTGACATTGGCAAGCGCAATGGGAAATCCCAAAGCAGCACTGGTGCCAATGGCGTTGTGAATTGCTACATTGCACCAGGCCATTAAGGGCACGCTCACAAATGCGCCACCCGCGCCCACCAAGCCAGACAGCATGCCAATGAGACCGCCCATGCCCAACTGCCCCACAAAACCCGGCATTTGGCGCGAGGGTTTTGGTTTTTTGTCCATGTACATTTGGAAGGCAGAGTAAGAGACAAATACGCCAAAGAAAATGGCCAAGGTTGCGCCCTTGACAGCCGCAAAAATCCACAGGCTGGCCAAGGCACTGCCAATCACAATGCCTGGCGCCAAACCTTTCACCAGGTCCCATCTCACAGCGCCCAGTTTGTGATGTGTTCGAACACTGGAGATAGAGGTGAACAAGATGGTGGACATGGAAGTGACGATGCCCATTTTGATGGACAGGTCTTCGGCAACGCCCATGTTGCCCAGGATAAAGCTCAACACGGGAACTATCAACAAGCCGCCGCCCAAGCCCAACAAGCCCGCCATGAAACCAACCACTGTGCCGGTAATGCCCAGTTCTAAAAAGATTTGAAGTTCCATGGACTTAAGCCAGTCCGAGTTTTTGCGCCATGCCAATGCGTTGTAATTTACCAGTGGCCCCTTTTGGAATTTCGTCCATGAGCAAAACTTTGCGTGGTACTTTGAAATCGGCCAAGCGGGTGGCGGTGTATTCGCGGAGTTCTTTTTCAGTGGCCGTCATGCCTTCGCGCAAGACCACGGCGGCGCCAACTTCCTCGCCTAATTTGTCATGCGGAATGCCAAAGCAAACCACTTGGGCCACAGCAGGGTGGTCCATCAAAACTTCATCGACTTCACGGGGGCTGATTTTTTCGCCGCCGCGGTTGATGATTTCTTTGAGTCTGCCAGTAATGCTGACATAGCCTTGCGCGTCCATCACACCTTGGTCGCCGGTTCTAAACCAGCCATTGGTAAACGCTTCTGCGTTGGCCTTGTCGTTGTTCTCGTAGCCTGGTGTGACGTTGCTGCCGCGAATCACAATTTCGCCGGTGCTGCCTGTTGGCAATAACTCGCCTTCAGCGCTCATGATGGCAATCTCGGGGCCCGCTGCCAAGCCCACGGTGCCAGGCTTTCTTTGGCCAGGAGGTAGCGGGTTGCAAGCCATTTGGTGGGCTGCTTCGGTCATGCCATAGGCTTCAATGACGGGTGCTTTGAAGGTGGCTTCGAGCTCTGCCAAAACCTGCGGTGGCAAAGAAGACGAAGACGAACGAATGAAACGAAGTGGCACCCTGGTAATGACTTCTTTGTTGTTGTTTGACCGGGACAAAATGGCTTGGTGCATGGTGGGCACAGCGGTATACCAAGTGGGTTTGACTTCGTCCATTTGGCTGAAGAACTTCAAGGCATTGAAGCCGCTGGTGCAATAGACTTCACCGCCTTG
>CANKOT010000142.1 GCA_947484245.1 Comamonadaceae bacterium | reverse complement strand
GTTGACGGTAAAGATATTGGGCGTCTTAGGGCCCAGCGCAACGGGTACGAAGTCTTTGAGGGCGTCGTAACCAGCATCTGCATAAAGCGACGGGTTGACCGCAAAGGCGACACTGTGGACCAAGATGGTGTAACCATCGGGTGCTGCGCGTTTGACTTGGCTGGTCGCAATGTTGCCTCCTGCACCGCCTTTGTTTTCTACAATGAAATTACCACCAGTCAGTTCATTCAGTTTTTGAGTCAGTGACCTTGCCACAATGTCGGACGAAGCACCAGGTGCAAAGGCAACCACGAGGGTGACGGATTTGGCTTTAGGCCAATCGCTTTGAGCCCAGCCCGAAAGATGCAAGCTGCCTATGACAGCGAAGCCCAGAAGGGCTTTGAAATAATGAACCATGGTTTTGTCTCCTTTAGATTCAAGCCAGATCAAGCTGTAGTTTGCTTGACCAATGAAAAATCAAATGCAACTTCTTTGAAAGGTGCTGTCAAACTGTACCGATGCGCTACTGCTGTGTCTTGGCAATTTTTCACATCCACAATCAAACCAGGACGAACGCCAAAGACGGTGTCGTTATCAAGGTATTCAGAGCCTGCAGGAAATAGCTCAGTGACCAAGCCAACATAACCGGGGGCGCTGACAATGATGTGAAAGTGTGCAGGCCGCCAAATACCTCGGTTGCTGGCGGCCAACAGGGCGCCAACAGGGCCATCGGTTGGCACAGTGTAGGGGTGAGGGCGAATGGTTAATAAGCTGAAAGCGCCCTGATCGTCGCAGTTGATTTTGCAGCGTAAATTTTGGGGGTCTTGCGCAGCATCTTGAGCGGGGTACAGGCCGTTGTCTGCGTTTTGCCAAAAATCAATTTGTGCATTGGGAATGGCATTTTGATGAATGTCCAAAACGCGACCATGCAACCAAACACGCTCACCTGGCTGACCATGCGTGAGGTCACAGCCGTTGGGTTGAATGAGTGAGTCATGGTTGTGAAACGGACCCAACACACTGCTGGAGGTGCCACCTGGTGGTTGGGAAACCACATCGACCATGGAGGAGATGCCCATGATGTCTGAGAACAAACTGAATTCATTGCGCTCGTCATCGGTTATTTTGGCGGCCGCTGTGAGAAATTCCAAACCCTTCAACCATTCTGCCTTGCTGAGTTGAGATTCATCTACAAAAGCGTGCAAATGCTTGACCAGCAGACTCATGACGTGTGCAAGCCGGGGGTCAGTGGCTTTTGAAAAACTGGCCATGGCTTCTTGCGTGACGGCGTTGCTCAATGCGCTGGAGGGGGTAGGTGACGTCATGTATGCCTCAGAAAATCTAGTAGGACCCATTCAAAGATGGCCAACAATATCACAACAACTGCTTCATTTGGCTAATGAATTGTGTCGCCGCTTTAGCTGCCTTCGGAATAGCCAACCAGCTTGTCACTCAGGTCCCACAATTGAATGCCCAGGCTTTCACGTGTGGCCTTGGCCGATAAGGGTTGCGCAAAAGCAGGGCGGCCCGGCTTTTGACGATTGCCCCAACTCCAATGCACGCCAGACCTTGCAAACTCCGAATCAATGACCACTTGGGCCACGCGTTCACCAGCCAAGGATTGCGTGACATAGCCCTTGGTGATATTTTTTTGAAACCAAGGAAATATGGTTTGAAAGGCTTTGGGCGTGTCTCGAAACAAAGCGGTGTCTGCTACACAACCTGGATACACCGTGCCAAAAATGATGCCGGTGCTGTCGTGATACCGACGATGCAATTCGCGGCTGATGATCATGTTGCAAAGCTTGCTGTCTTTGTAGGCCTTGCCTGCTTTGAATGCTTTTCCATTAATCATGGCGATGGGATCTAAAAAACCTTGCGCAAGACCTTCCAATTGGCCCAAATCGGCAGGTGCAGGGATGGGCACCTTGCCGCCAAATTCTTCAGAGTTGGCCGTGACGGTACCCAAGGTCATTAAACGTGCACGAAAATCTGGACGGGTCAATTGTTCCTGAGCTTGTGTTTGCAATAACAACTTCAACATCAAGCGACTGAGCAAAAAATGGCCTAGGTGATTGGTGGCAACACTCAGCTCAAAACCTTCAGGAGACCGCGCAGGGCTTTTTAAGCGCGGCTGATAGGAGGCTGCATTGTTCAGCAGTACATGCAATGGCCAGCCTTTGGCAACATAAGTTGCCACAAAATCTCGAACACTTTGCAAGGAACCCAGATCCAACTTCATGATGGTGAAGTGCGTAGGATTTAAATTCATGTCAGAGGCGACGCGCTGAGTTTTTGCAATATCGCGGCAGGCCATGATCACATGCCAGCCGCGGCGTATCAGGGAATCGGTTGCATAAAGTCCAACACCCGAAGAAGCACCGGTCACAATCACGCAGGGGCGTTGAATAAAGTTCATTGATAATTCAAAGTGAGAGCTTAAAAAATACAAGGCTAGAAAGGAAATTTTTTGAATCTTGATAGATCCAGTAAAGTGTCAATTTAACTTAATGACTTGTCAATTGTCGTTAAATTATGACCCCTCGTGGCACCATGTCACAACTTTAGAATGAAGTTTATGAAAATGAATACGAGCTGGCGATCTGTTGTGAAAGATGTCACATGCTAAATACAATTGGCTTTGGTGCTGCTATCCTGGCAATTGTTTTGTATGGCCTTTGGACGCCAGACCTTGAGCGCAGCGAATTGGAAAAACGCTATGTGGCGTCTAACCCTCAAATCATGGAAGTCGATGGCTTGAAGGTGCATTACAAAGCGACTGGGCCTCAAGGGGCACCTGTTTTGTTGCTGTTGCACGGCTTCGGTTCAAGTTTGCAGGCTTGGGACGATTGGTCTTTGAAGTTAGAGCAAAAATACCGTGTGATCAGGCTGGATTTACCCGGATTTGGCCTCACAGGTGCCAGTCCTGCGAATGATTATTCAGAAGAAAAAGACCTTGCCATCCTGACGCACTTTGCCGACAAGCTAGGCCTTGAAAAGTTCTCCGTCATGGGCCATTCGATGGGCGGAAAAATGGCTTGGTCATTGGCGGCTTCTCAGCCTGAACGTGTGCAAGCCTTGGTGCTCATGGCCCCAGATGGTTTTCCTGAAGCGAAAGACATTGGAACCAAACCCTATGAAGTGCCAACCGTCATGGGCCTGATCAAATATTTTTTACCGAAGTACCTGGTGCGCAAATCAATCGAGCCTGCTTTTTCAGATGCTGACGCATTGAACGATGCACTGGTCAACCGCTATTTCGACATGCTCAGAGCGCCTGGTGTGCGAGGTGCTATTTTGGAAAGATCCAATCAGACCATTTACACAGATCCTGTACCTCGTTTGAAAGCCATCAAGGCCCCTACGCTGCTCATTTGGGGTGAGCAGGATCAAATGATTCCGAGTACCAATGCGCAGAGCTACGCCCATGTTTTGTCAAATTCCACCACGGTGCTGGTTCCTGAGCTAGGGCACTTGTTGCAGGAAGAGCAGCCCGAAAAAGGTCTGACAGCCGTGATGCAGTTTCTAGAAAGTCATCTCTTGAAGTAAGCCGCGAATTTTTTTGAATTCAACGCTGTCTGGGGTCTAAGGCGTCTCTTAAGCCGTCGCCAAAAAGATTGAAAGACAAGACCAATAAGAAAATGGAGATTCCGGGCCAAATGGCCATCCATGGCGCTTGTTCAATGTAATTCTTAGCAGTATTCAGCATACTGCCCCAGCTGGGGGCGGGAGGTTGTTGTCCCAATCCTAAAAATGACAAACTGGCTTCCGCAATGACGGCTGCTGCAATTGCCAGAGTGGCTTGAACCAACAAGGGGGGCAAGATATTGGGAAGAATGTGAACCAAGGCAATGCGCCAAGGCGGGTTGCCCACCGATCGCGCGGCCTCTACGTAATCTTCCACTTTAATTTGAATGACTTGACCACGCGTCAGTCGAACAAAGATGGGGGCCGCAGAAATGCCAATGGCCACCATGGCGTTTGTCAGGCTTGGGCCTAAAAATGCAGCCAATGCAATGGCCAAAATGAGGAAGGGGCAGGCTAAAAATGCATCGGTGATGCGCGAGATGATGGCATCGACAGCGCCACCCACAAAGCCAGCCAAAAGTCCAATAGGCACACCAATTAAAAGCGAGATGCTGACAGAAATAACGCCAGCCATCAAAGATGCTTGAGTACCCCAGATGACGCGTGACAAAACGTCGCGGCCAATTTCATCGGTGCCCAACCAATGCGCGGCACTGGGTGCTTTTCGAATGGCGCCCCAACTTGTGGCAATGGGATCTTGCGGGGAAATGTAGGGCGCAAAAATAGCCATCAAGATGAAGGCAATGACCACGGTCAAACCGATCAAGGCGCTGGGTCTTCTTTGCAATCGAAGCCAGGCAGTGTAAGACAGACTTTGGCTCATTTGCGTAACCTTGGATTGACCCAGAAGTAGGCCATGTCAGCCATGAGATTGAGCATGATGTAGGTGGTGGCCGTGAACAGAACCACACCTTGAACCACTGCATAATCTCGGTTGAAAACGGCGTCAAGAATGAGTTTGCCAAAGCCTGGAATGGTAAAAACTTGTTCCGTTAAGACGGCGCCCGACAAAAGCGTCCCGAATTCCAACGCACCTAAGGTAATGATGGGTGTTAAGGCATTTCGAAGGGCGTGTTTCAGAATGACAGTTCGCTCGTCTAGCCCTTTGGCGCGTGCCGTGCGAACATAGTCAGACTGCATCACTTGCAGCATGGCACTGCGCGTGTGGCGCATGAGCACAGCAGCAATGGCATTGCCCAGAACAAACGCAGGCATGGCCATGCTGGCCAAATTGCCCAGTAAGTCTTCTGTGGGGCTCACAAACCCAGATGCGGGCAGCCATCCCAGGTGAACTGAGAAGAGCATGATCATCAGAATGCCCAACCAAAAGTTGGGCGTTGACAAGCCCCAAAGCGCAAACACATTGGCAGCGTAATCCCAAACGGTGCCGCGCCCCACAGCAGACGCAATGCCTGCAGGAATGCCGATGAGAACTGCAACACACATGGCCAAAAACGCCAACTCTGCCGTGACGGGTAACTTCTGCAAAATCAAAGACAGAACAGGCAATTGTGTTCTGACCGATTCCCCCAAATCACCTTGCACCACGCCGGCGATCCAATAGCCGTAACGAACCGGCAGAGGTTCATCCAAATGCAACTTGGCCGTGAGGTAGGCCACCACGTTGGGGTCTTGCTCCTCTCCCGCTAAAATTTTGGCGGGGTCGCCGGGCAGCAATTGCTGCAGCCCGAAAATAAGCATTGACACCAACAGCAGCGTTGGCAGGACAGAAAGTAAGCGTTTGACCAAGTAGCTTGTCATGGCGCCATTTTCAGACCTGATACACGCAAGAGACCATCAGGAATATTGCGCACACCTGTCAATTTGCCGTTGTAGGCCCACAGCCAATTGCGGTGGTAGAGATAGATCACAGGACGATCTTTCAGAACTTGTGCAGAAATTTGTTCCATGATTTTTTTGCGTTTGACAGGGTCACGCTCGGCACGTGATTGGTTCAAAAGCGCGTCAGTTTCTGCGCTGCAATAGCCAGAGTAATTGAGGGGTTGTTTGCAACCGTGAAAGCTGAACATGTTGCCATCGGGATCAGGGCGGCCACTCCACGAAAGAACATAAGCTTCAAAATCACCTTTGTCCGCCATGTTCAGAGACGTGGCAAATTCGGTGGTTTGAATTTTCACATCAAACCCGGCGTCCCGTGTCATGGCTTGAATGACCACGGCCAAACGCTGTGCGTCTGAGGCGGTGGTGGTCATGAGGGTGAAGCTGGGTTTGACAACGCCTGCTTCTTTGAGCAATGCCTTGGCTTTTTCAATGTCCCGTTTGGGCATCGGTACATTTTTGGCGTAATACGAGTTGGT
>CANKOT010000141.1 GCA_947484245.1 Comamonadaceae bacterium | reverse complement strand
TTTTTAGGAACAGTTGCCGTTACTGCAGGTGAGCCAGCACTCATTCATTTGCAAGCACGGCAAGCTCAATTGGCCAATCAAAAGGCTTACTGGATAGATTTGAAAAAAAGATAAAACTATGACACACGTATTCCATCGCTCTCTGAAAATGAGGCCGCCTGTTGCCGTTAGTGGTTCTGGCGTGTATCTCACTGATTCTTCCGGCAAACGTTACATTGATGCTTCGGGAGGCGCAGCGGTCTCTTGCCTTGGGCATGCTCACCCTGAGGTATTGGCTGCAATGCATGATCAGATCGATAAGCTCGCTTATGCACACACCAGTTTTTTCACCACTGACGTGGCTGAAGAGTTAGCCGATCGCCTCATTGCAGATGCACCCGAGGGGTTAGAACATGTTTATTTTGTCAGTGGTGGATCGGAAGCAATGGAGGCAGCACTGAAGATGGCACGCCAATATTTTGTTGAGATTGGCAAGCCTCAAAGAAAACATTTTATTGCACGCAAACAAAGTTATCACGGTAATACTCTGGGTGCATTGGCTGTAGGAGGCAATGCTTGGCGACGCGAACCATTTGCCCCTATGTTGATGGATGTCACCCATGTTTCTCCTTGCTACCCCTATCGAGAAAAGATGAATGACGAGACAGATGAGGCTTACGGGCTAAGGCTTGCCAACGAGCTTGAAAGCGCTATTCTTCAATTAGGTGCGGATTCTGTGATTGCATTTGTAGCCGAAACCGTCGGTGGCGCTACGGCGGGTGTTTTGGTGCCAGTTCCGGGCTATTTCAAATCTGTGCGTGACGTTTGCGATCGCTACGGAGTATTACTTATCTTGGATGAGGTGATGTGCGGAATGGGACGAACGGGGACATTGCATGCATGTGAACAAGATGAAGTTGTTCCTGACTTGCTTGCAATTGCCAAAGGCCTGGGTGGTGGGTATCAACCAATAGGCGCTGTGCTGGCATCACGTACTATTGTTGAAGCAATGCGAGGTGGCAGTGGGTTTTTTCAGCACGGTCATACTTATTTAGGTCACCCTGTGGCTTGCGCTGCATCACTCGCCGTTCAAAACGTGATTAGAGACAATCAACTTTTGGCGAAAGTGAAATCAAGAGGGGAAAAACTGCAGCAGGCCCTAACTAGCGCATTCATTTCAGTGCCTGACACAGGTCAATACTTGGGAGACCTTAGAGGACGAGGATTATTTTGGGGTGTGGAGCTCGTACAGTCGCAGATAACTAAAAAGCCATTTGATCCCAAGCATCAACTTCATGCTCGTATAAAACGTGAAGCCATGCATAGAGGCCTCATGGTTTATCCCATGGGAGGAACAGTAGATGGTCGTTATGGTGATCATGTGGTGCTTGCACCGCCGTTTGTGATCAGTGAGGCGCAGATTGAAGAGGTAGCCAATTTATTGGTTGAATCGATCTCCTGCGCTATTCAAAGCATTTGATTTTTAACTTGTAATCGGAGAACCTTGAAATGAAAAAATTGAATTTAAGTCTTTTGGCCAGTGCTGCATTTCTGGCCAGTTCATTTGCTATGCCTGTCATGGCTCAGCAAAAATTTGTGACGGTTGGTACCGGCGGGGTCACTGGTGTTTACTATGCCGCGGGTGGAGCCATATGCAGATTAGTTAATAAAGATCGGGCTAAGCACGGTATTCGGTGTTCGGTTGAGTCGACAGGAGGATCTGGATTCAACGTTAACACCATCAAGGCAGGTGAGTTGGACTTTGGATTTGCTCAGTCAGATGTGGGATACAACGCTGTTAAGGGTCTTGGAGCGTTTAAGGATGGTGGCGCACATGGAGATTTGCGATCAGTCTTTTCCGTTCATCCTGAGCCGTTCACTGTCGTTGCGCGCAAAGAAGCCAATATCAGGAGCATGGCCGATTTCAAAGGTAAGCGATTCAACGTAGGTAATCCTGGATCGGGTACTCGCGCTTCCATGGATGAGTTGATGGAAGCCATGAGCTGGAAAATCAGTGATTTTTCACTGGCCTCCGAGTTGAAGGCGGATGAACACGGCCCAGCACTTTGTGATGGAAAAATTGATGGCTTTATCTTTGGCGTTGGCCATCCTTCGGCCAATATTCAAGACCCGACAACCTCTTGCGGCGCCAAACTTGTTTCGATCACTGGCCCTGCAGTTGACAAACTCGTTGCGGAAAAACCTTATTACGCCAAGACTTCAATTCCGGGTGGCCTCTACCCCAACAATCCTCAAGTTACCAATACCTATGGTGTCTTGGCAACCTTGGTGGCTTCAAGTAAAACGCCTCCAGAAGTGGTTTACCAAGTCACCAAAGCGGTTTTTGATAACTTGGATGAGTTCAAAAAATTGCATCCTGCATTTGCCAACTTATCGGCGGCCAACATGGCCAAAGATGGACTTTCTGCGCCAATGCACGAGGGGGCCGTTCGCTATTACAAAGAAAAAGGTTGGATGAAGTAATGCTCAAAAAAGTTCGGCATGAATAAACTAGAGCAACACTCCTCTGAAGCCATTGAGCAGATAGTCAAAGAGGCCGATTTGGGCGGGCGGGAACCCGATGGAAAAATTGGAGTGTTGCTTGCATTGATTGCTGGACTTTGGTCTATTTTTCAAGTTTGGTATGCCTCACCTTTACCCTTCACATTTGGGATGGGCATATTTAACGATACCGAGGCACGTGCCATTCATTTGGCATTCGCAGTTTTCTTGTCTTTTTGTGCTTATCCAGCTTTTCAAAACTCCTCTCGAAAAGTCATCCCCATTACGGATTGGTTATTGGCATTCATAGGTGCATTTTGTGCAGCCTATTTGTTTCTGTTTTACAAAGACTTGGCCTTGCGACCCGGTTTGCCATCCCGCATGGACATTGTGGTGGGTGTTGTTGGGGTAGCCATCATGCTTGAAGCAACTCGCCGCGCAATGGGCTTTGGCATGTTGATCACCACAGGCCTATTCATGGCCTTTGTGTTTTTAGGGCCCTACATGCCCGAAGTGGTACAGCACCGAGGGGCTTCGGTTTCCCGGTTCATATCGCACATGTGGTTGACCACTGAAGGCGTGTATGGCGTTGCCCTTGGTGTTTCTGTTCAATTTATTTTCCTCTTTGTGTTATTTGGCACCTTGTTGGACAAAGCCGGTGCTGGTAACTACATGTTGCAAGTCTCTCTTGCTACCTTGGGTCATTTACGCGGCGGACCTGCAAAAGTCGCGGTAGTTTCATCTGCTTTAAATGGCATCGTTTCAGGATCATCTGTATCGAATGTGGTTTCCGGTGGAATTTTTACCATCCCACTCATGAAGCGAACGGGTTACTCCGGAGTCAAGGCCGGCGCCATTGAAGCAGCGTCATCCATCAATGGTCAAATCATGCCGCCTGTCATGGGTGCAGCCGCATTTTTAATGGTGGAGTACGTTGGAATTCCCTATTCTGAAATCATCAAGCACGCTGCATTGCCTGCATTGATTTCGTACATTGCACTTTTTTATATTGTTCACCTAGAGGCCTTGAAATATGACATCCAACCCTTGGTTCGTGAACGGCAGCCAACTTGGCGCGATCGCTTATTGGGTTGGGCGCTAGGAATATCGGGTACCTTTCTCGCTTGTGTTGTTATTTACTATGCCATCAAAGCAGTCCAAGTCATGGCGGGAGAAGCCACAGGGTGGGCGCTAGCGGTGCTTGCGGGCGTTTCGTATGTGATGCTCATGGCGTATTCGGCCCGCTATCCTGATTTACCAAAAGACCAAGATATAGATGTCAATAGCAAAGACATCAAGCTCCCGCTGCCTTGGCCAACCGTTCGAGCTGGCTTGCATTTTTTCATTCCTGTGGTCGTGCTGCTTTGGGCGCTGATGATCGAGGAGCTTTCTCCTGGACTTTCAGCGTTTTGGGCAACAGTCACAACGATTGTTATGGTTTTGGTACAGCCCATCTTGATCTCCATTTTCCGACCTGATGGAACGCTTCAAACCTTTCAGCAGGGTTTCACAAGGGGTGCGTTCGATCTTTGGCATGGCTTTGTTTTGGCCGCTCGAAATATGATTGGGATTGGTGTGGCTTGCGCAAGCGCGGGCCTGATTGTGGGGGTGATCACGCTAACGGGCATGGGCCTAATGATGACGGATTTTGTGGAGTTAGCCTCAGCAGGAAACGTCTTAATTATGTTGTTGCTTACGGCTTTGATTTGCTTGCTCATAGGCGCTGGTGTACCCACCAC
Source organism: Comamonadaceae bacterium (assembly GCA_947484245.1). Next base: position 1,673 of record CANKOT010000141.1, on the reverse strand, counting down.
TGCAAACTATATTTTGGTGGCAACTCTCATGGCGCCAGTGATTGTCGAATTAGGCGCTCGCAGCGGTTTAGTGATTCCCCTTATTGCTGTGCACTTGTTCGTTTTTTATTTTGGCATCATGGCAGATGTCACGCCCCCTGTGGGCTTGGCATCGTATGCCGCGGCCGCTATTTCTGGCGATGACCCCAATGCAACTGGCTGGCAGGCAACATGGTACAGCTTGCGTACAACTGTACTGCCTTTTGTTTTTATATTCAATCCTCAACTTCTTTTGATTGGTGTAGGCTCATGGGTTGAGGTTGTTCTGGTGTGTGTCACTGGCACGATCGCCTCCTTGCTTTTTGCTGCGGCCACCATGAAATGGTTTCGAACTCGCTGTACGTGGCCGGAAGTGGGCCTGTTGTTGGTCGCAACCTTTTTGTTCTTTCGACCCGATTGGGCGATAGACCAATTCGCTCCAAAATACGTCAGCGCCCCAGCTGCTGATATTTATAAAGTGGCGGACACTTTACTGGATGATGAATGGCTTGTTGTGGGTATTGCTGGCGAAAATATAGATGGCAATCCGATAACTAAAACTGTCGCCATTCCTATGGGCAAAGGGGCATCGGGTCGAGAGCGTTTAAGAGATGCCGGCGTTACTTTGATGCAACTGGGTGAAGATTTTGAGGTTGCTAACGTCAAGTTTGGTAGCCGAGCTAAAAAGTTAGGTTTAGAGCAGGGCTATAAAATTAAAGAACTCAAATTACCAAATCCTGACCGGCCCTCCCAATACTGGGTGTTTTTACCCGCACTACTTTTAAGTCTTTTTGTTTGGCGAATGCAAGGTCAAAGGATCAAATTCACTAAAAAATAGTCATTGAAATTTTGTATGTACTTACAGAATTTGGGTGGTGATTTTTAATCGGTACTAACCTCTGCTACTAGTATTCCCAAGGCCGTGGCCTGCGCTTGCTCTGCAACTCGCCCACGTTCATCTCGCCCTGTAGTGGGGCAGCATAGAAGCGGTCAATCATCTCAGGGCTTGTTCTGGCATTTCGGGCTAGTGTCAAAGTATCTACACCTCGCCCAAACATCAAGCGGAACATGATGCTGCTGTGCCGCAAGCTGTAGAGGGTTCTTGTTTCACCGGCAGTACTCAGCTTTAGGCCAGTAACTTCCAAGACAATTTCAAATTGACGCGCCAGCAGTTTCATAGCGTTATCACGCGAAGCAGCGTGAGGCATAAAGACATAGTCCTCAGGATGAATATCTCTGCCAAATTCCAGTACCTGACGGCGGCGGATGCGTTCGTAAACTTTCACAGCCCATGGCATCGTTGTGATGGGAAAGCTGTGGCCCTTGCTGGGTGGCAGGCTGAGCCTTAAATAAGTCCACTCACGCTTGATCACTTCAACGTGCTTGTGCTGCATGTTTCGAATGTCAGTTGGACGGATATAGCTATTGACCATGAACACAATCAGATCAGAAAGATCCTTGGTCATCTCAATGCGTTTGATCAATCGGTCAAAGGGGCTGATCTTTTCGCCAGGAGCGCAGAAATAACTTCCTTCCATTGGCTCAGTATGCGCCCGCCACTCAACACGCTTGCCAGCAAGCTTCTTAGACTTCTTGGTAATTTCTTTGTATTCCCCAACATTGAACCACCCGCGAGGTTTGTCTTCAACGCCAAC
>CANKOT010000140.1 GCA_947484245.1 Comamonadaceae bacterium | reverse complement strand
TTTGCTAGATTGGGTTAATTTGCTACTGCGGTGGGTCCATGTGATTACCGCGATTGCGTGGATAGGCTCGTCTTTTTACTTTGTTTTCCTAGACAACAACCTTCTGAAGCCCAACTCCCCCGATTTGCTCGAAAAAGGGGTAGACGGCGCAATGTGGGCCATCCATGGCGGTGGTTTTTACAACCCCCAAAAGTACATGGTGGCGCCCAAGAAAATTCACACCAAGTTGCACTGGTTTTATTGGGAAAGCTATTCCACTTGGATCAGTGGCTTTGCCTTGTTCACGGTGATGTATTTGTGGAATGCCAGCACCTACCTGATTGACAAATCACTGATGGACTGGTCGCCGGCTTTAGCCATCACCGCCGCTCTGAGTTTCTTTGTGGTTTTTTGGTTCGTCTACGACGCCATTTGCCGCTTGTTTGGATTTCGCAAAAACGGTGAATTGATTGTGGCCACACTCATGCTGTGTGTGGTGGCCTTCGCCTCTTGGTTGGCATGCCAATTGTTTGCCGGCAGGGCCGCTTTCTTGTTGGTGGGCGCCATGATTGCCACGGCCATGAGTGCCAATGTGTTTGTGTGGATCATTCCTGGCCAACGCAAAGTGGTGGCGGCCATGACTTCGGGTGAAAAGTACGACGCAGCAGCGCTGGCCATTCACGGCAAGCGCGGTAAGCAACGCAGCGTGCACAACACTTATTTCACATTGCCTGTGATTTTTGCCATGCTGAGCAATCACTATGGCTTCTTGTACACGCATCCACAGCGTTGGCTCATTTTGTTTGTGATGATGTTTGCGGGTGCCTTGATTCGCCAATTCTTTGTCCAGCGCCATGGTTACCATTTAAGGCGGGCTCGCAATCCTTGGCCTTTTGCTGCTGTGGGTGTGGTCCTCATCGTGGCGGTCATTGCTGCCATGGCGCCTTGGGGCGCCAAAGATGTTGCGCCTCAGACGCAAGCTGCACCAGCGACTTTTGCGCAAGTCAAATCGGTCATGGATCAACGCTGTCTCAGTTGCCATGGCGAACAAGTACAAATGAAAAATGTTCGTTTGGACACACCTGAGAGCATCAAGCTTCACGCCCAAAACATTTACCAACAAGTGAGTGTGACTCAGCAGATGCCCATGAACAATGCCACAGGCATCACAGCAGAAGAGAGACAATGGGTTGCCAGTTGGTATTTGGCTGGCGCCAAAGTTGACCCCTGATTTAACGCGCTGATCAAATTCAGCAAATCAATCAGTGACCTGCAGCCAATTGAACGGCAAACTTATTGTGCCGTTCAATCACAGTGCCCAGATCCACACTGGCCAATTGGCCTTCGCTTACCACCACGCGGCCATTGACCACGGTGTAAGCGGCAGGTGCACTGGCACACAGCATGAGGCTGCCAATCGCGTCATGAACAGCGCCACCCGCAAAACTCAAATTGCGCAAATCAAACAGCGCCATGTCGGCGCAGAAACTCACACTCAGTTGGCCAATGTCTTTTCGGCCCAAAACTTCTGCGCCGCCTCGGGTGGCCAACCTGAGCGCATCTCGCGCCGTCATTTCCATAGGGGCGGTGTCGCACCCAAAAATGGTTTTTCCATCTGCACTCACTTGAGGGCCTTCAAGTGATTTTCTAAGGCGCGCCAACAGCATGGCCTGTCGAGCTTCATTCACCATGTGAGCGGCATCGTTGCTGGCACTGCCGTCTACCCCCAAGCCCACAGGCACACCGGCTTCAATCATTTTTCGAATGGGCGCAATGCCACTGGCCAGGCGCATGTTGCTGCAAGGGCAGTGGGCAACACCTGTGCGAGTGGCTGCAAAAAGAGAGATGCCTTCATCGTCCAATTTGACGCAATGGGCATGCCACACATCGTGGCCCAACCAGCCTAGGTCTTCTGCATATTGCGTGGGTGTGCGATTGAATTTTTCCAAGCTGTAGGCAATGTCATGGTCATTTTCTGCCAAGTGAGTGTGTAGGCGAACGCCATAGTGCCTAGCCATCTCTGCCGATAAACGCATGAGGTCTTGGCTCACGCTAAAGGGTGAGCAGGGGGCTACAGCCACTTGCGTCATAGCACCGTGCGACGCGTCGTGGTAGCGCTCAATCAATCGTTGTGTGTCTTTCAGGATGGCATCTTCTTGTTCCACCACACGGTCGGGTGGCAAGCCCCCTTTGGATTGCCCGACGCTCATGCTGCCACGAGTAGCCACAAAGCGCATGCCAATTTCTTGGGCTGCTGCGATGCAATCGTCTAGTTTCACGCCATTGGGATAGATGTACAAATGGTCACTGCTGGTGGTGCAACCCGATAGCAACAATTCTGCCATGGCGGTTTGGGTGCTGGCGTAAATCATGTCGGGTTGTAGGCCAGCCCAGATGGGATAAAGACCTTGGAGCCAGCTGAAAAGTTCGGCGTTTTGAACAGCGGGTATGGCGCGCGTCAAGCTTTGCGACATGTGGTGGTGCGTGTTGATCATGCCAGGAATGACCACGTGGTGCTGGGCATTGATCACGAGATCGGCTGTTTGAGGCAATTGGTTGGCAGGGCCAATGGCCTCGATGCAATTGCCTCTGACAAAAATGGAGGCGTTGCGAAGTTCATCGCCTGCATCGTTGAGCGTGGCAATGGTATGAGCGTTGTGGATGAGCAAGGTGGTCATGGGAAGTCATTTTGCACGAAGAAATTGCGTGTGACTGAGTCAGGCACTACACTCTTGCCTCATGACTGCCACCCCCCATCTGCACAGCGATATTCAGCAAAATCCCCGAGCCTTTCTCAGACAACTGTTTGATCAGGCTGTTCAAAGGGCGCTGCCCTTGCACAACACGCCAGCCTATTTACCCAAGGTGCCCAAAGGCAGAACTGTGGTGTTGGGAGCGGGCAAGGCAGCGGGCGCCATGGCACACGCTGTGGAGGCTTTGTGGCCGAATGATGCGCCCTTGTCGGGCATGGTGGTCACTCGCTACGGCCATACCCCCGTCAGGCCTGAAGGTGTGCCCGAGCGTTTGAAAATTGTGGAAGCATCTCATCCTGTGCCCGATGCGGCTGGCTTGGCTGCAGCTGAAGAAATTTTGTCACTCACACAAGGCCTGACTGCAGACGATTTGGTGCTTTGCCTCATCTCGGGTGGCGGCTCTGCCTTGCTCACTTTGCCCGCAGAAGGCTTGAGCTTGCTTGAAAAGCAAGCCATCAATCAAGCCTTGCTCAAAAGTGGCGCCAACATTGGTGAAATGAATTGCGTTCGCAAACATTTGTCGCGCATCAAGGGCGGTCGCTTGGCAGCCGCTTGTGCGCCTGCGAAAGTGATTACCCTGGCCATCAGCGATGTTCCCGGCGACGATCCTTCTGCAATTGCCAGCGGCCCCACCGTGCCAGATGCCACCACTTGCGCCGATGCCTTGCAAATTTTGCAACGCTATCAAATTGATGTTTCCATCGACGTTTTAAAGGCGCTTCAAGAGTCAAAATGGGAGTCACCCAAACCGGGTGACGCTGCGTTTGAACGCAGCACGGTGCACCTCATTGCAACCCCTCGGCAATCCTTGTTGGCTGCGGCCAGTTTGGCTGAATCCAAAGGCCTTCGAGCCTATGTTTTGAGCGATGAGATGGAGGGTGAATCGCGTGAGGTGGGCAAAGTTCATGCGGCGCTTGCACGTGCCAGTGCGCAGGGTCAGGGCCCGTTTCAAAAGCCTTGTGTCATTTTGAGTGGTGGTGAAACCACTGTCACGGTGCGCGCCCTTAAATCAGAATCCAAAAAACGCGAAGGGCGGGGCGGACGTGCCGGTGAGTTTTGCATGGGTCTGGCGCAAGGCTTACAGGCGCAAGCTGGCGTTTGGGCCATCGCGGCCGATACCGATGGCATTGACGGCATCGAAGACAACGCTGGTGCGCTCGTGACACCCGATACCCTGTCTAGAGGCGTGCAAGCGGGCCTTCGCTTGGATGAACACCTGTCAAACAACGACGCGTATGGCTACTTTCAAGCCTTGAATGATTTGGTCTTCTCAGGTCCAACGCACACCAATGTGAACGACTTCCGCGCCATCTTGGTGTTGTGACAAAGTATTGATTTGTGTCAAAGTAGCCAAGGTCTGCATCTGGCAAATTGGAGGGTATGTTGAATCGTGCCCTCACTCAAGCCCACTCCCCCATTTAAGAATTGCCTGGCGGCACCGTGTTGCTTCGAAGGGGGCAAGTCGCCAACAAGGTCATGCATTTGCTAAGGGGTCGTGTGGCTTTTGGTGTCATTGAGCAAGGCGTTTTGGTCCATCAATTGGGCGTGATCGAAGGGCCATTGTGGTTGGAGGCCGCTGCAGCCATGTTGAGCTTGCCGCACGCCGTCGATGCACTGGCTGAAACCCCGGTCACTTTGCAAAGCATGAGCTTGGGGCAATTGAAAAGCCATCTCAAAAATTTACCCGAACCCTTGCACACCCTGATGCTCGATTTGGCCAAGGCTCAACGGCAGCAAATTGAGGTGGCGGTCAGTCGCTTGGCCAAAGACGCCGATGCCCGTTTTGCAGAATGGCTTTTAAGGCACGCAGAGCCAGCGGATGCGCAGGGCCACTTGGCGGTCATTCTGCATGACAGAAAACGGCTGATTGCCGCGCAACTGGGTATCGCACCTGAAACCTTTTCCCGAGTCCTGAAGCACCTCAGAGACCGCAAATTGATCAGTGGCGCTGGTCGAGTTTTAAAGCTTCTGGATCCTATGGGATTACAGTCTTTGGCGGGTATTTAGTCACATTCTCTAGGCCAGGATGCTAAGGCCTCTCAAAGCTCGATAGAATTTGCCGAACTTTGAGAATTCCATGCAGCCCAGCGAGCCATTGCGCCTCTCACTTTCCAACATCACCAAGCGTTATCCCGGTGTGGTGGCCAATCGCGCGGTTTCTTTGTCAGTCAAGCCTGGTGAGGCGCATGCGGTTTTAGGTGAAAACGGTGCCGGCAAATCAACCCTCATGAAAATCATCTATGGGGCTGTGAAGCCAGATGAAGGCCTCATTCAATACAACGGCCAAGCCGTTCAAATTCGAAATCCACATCAAGCCCGCGCCTTGGGTATCAGCATGGTGTTTCAGCACTTTAGTTTGTTTGACACACTCAGTGTGGCTGAGAACGTTTGGTTGGGCCTAGATCCATCCTTGAGCTTGTCTCAAGTGACTGCCCGAATCAATTCCAAAGCTGCAGAGTATGGTTTGGACATAGATCCCTCGCGGCCTGTTCACACCTTGAGTGTGGGTGAAATGCAGCGGGTCGAAATCATTCGAGCCTTGCTCACAGAGCCTCAACTGCTCATTTTGGATGAGCCTACCTCGGTGCTTACCCCGCAAGCGGTTGACAAATTGTTTGTGGTTTTGAAAAAACTGGTTAGTCAAGGATGCAGCCTGCTCTACATCAGTCACAAGCTTCATGAAATTCGCGAACTGTGTTCGGTCTGCACTGTGCTTCGGGGTGGTGAAGTCACGGGTGTTTGCGATCCCCGAGAAGAAACCAATGCGTCGCTCAGCCGCATGATGATTGGTGCAGAACCGCCAGCCTTGAAGCACCAAGATCGCACGCCGGGTGCTGTCTTGTTTGAAGCGCGCCATTTGTCCTTGAACAAAGAAGACCAATTTGGCGTCAACTTGATCGACATCAATTTACAAGTTTGCGCAGGCGAGGTGGTGGGTATTGCCGGCGTGTCTGGCAATGGCCAACGCGAACTTCTCTATGCATTGTCTGGTGAAGACACGCGTGCTTTAGCCGACTCGGTGCTTTTAGACGGACAGGCTGTCGGTCATGTGGGGCCTCAAGAACGCCGCCAAGCGGGTCTGCATTTTGTGCCCGAAGAAAGGTTGGGACGAGGCGCTGTGCCCTCGCTCAGTCTGGCGCACAACCTGCTGCTTACTCGAAGCGAGGCCATCTCATCGGGTGGCTGGATTGACACCCA
>CANKOT010000139.1 GCA_947484245.1 Comamonadaceae bacterium | reverse complement strand
TTTGTGAAGACGAGCGCCGGAATTACAAAGAGACTCGCATGCATGGACTGGTCCCGTTAGATGGCAGACTTTACTGTCTGGTCTATGTTCTGCGAAATGGTTCTACCAGATGTATCAGTTTGCGTAAAGCAAACAAACGAGAGGCTAAGCGCTATGAAAAAAATCAATAAAAATACCAAACCTATCAAAATCATCATGCCAACGGATGAGGAAGACTATCAAATCACATTGGCTGCCATGAGTGATCCAGATAACCCGCCCATGACTGACGCAGATTTTGAATACATGGAAAAGCATGCAGTCTTTGGCGCGCCTTGGACCAAGCCTGGTTATGGTCAAGTCAAAAAAACAAACTGACCCTAGAAATTAATACGGGTTCTTAAACCTTAGCCTGTGCATGATCTCAATTTCATGCCCCTCCATGGCCTCTGCATCGGCCTTGCTTGTTTCATGATCCCATCCCTGCGCATGCAGCGTGCCATGCACTAACAAATGCGCGTAATGCGTTTGCAATGTTTTGCCTTGCTCGCGCGCTTCTTTTGCCACCACAGGCGCGCACAACACCAAGTCTGCCATCACCAAGGGTGACGCCATGTAATCAAATGTGAGCACATTGGTGGCGTAGTCTTTCTTGCGAAATTCACGATTCAAGCGTTGGCCTTCTTCAGCGCCCACAATGCGCACCGTGATTTCGCCATCCTGCGCCAAACTGTGACGAATCCAGCGCGCTACTTGATGGCGGGGCAATGCCGCGCGATGGCGTGCCGCATGAGGGATGTCGCCAAATTGCAAGGACAAGTTAAGCGTCGGAAGTGCCATGTCGAAATAAGGGATGTGTATCTTGAAAAAACTGGTGGGATCAATATTGCCGAGCGACTCAGTCAAGCATCAATCGACCGACTTCGCACCGTCGTTCTTTGCGCATCATAAGCATCCACAATGCGCGCCACCAAAGGATGCCGCACCACATCCGCACTGGTAAACCGCGTCATGGCAATGCCCTTAACCCGCCTTAAAACCCGCTCGGCATCAATCAACCCACTCAGCTGCCCTTTAGGCAAATCAATTTGACTCACATCACCCGTGACCACCGCCTTGGCACCAAAGCCAATGCGCGTCAGGAACATTTTCATTTGCTCTGGCGTGGTGTTTTGCGCTTCGTCCAAAATCACAAAAGCATTGTTCAAGGTACGGCCGCGCATGAAGGCCAAGGGTGCGACCTCAATGGCGTTTCGCTCGAAGGCTTTCTGTACTTTGTCGTGTCCCATGAGTTCGTAGAGCGCATCGTACAAAGGCCTCAAATACGGATCGACTTTTTGCGACAAATCGCCTGGTAAAAATCCCAAGCGCTCGCCCGCTTCTACGGCTGGGCGGGTTAAAACAATGCGTTGCACACTGGCCCGCTCCAAAGCGTCCACCGCACAGGCCACCGCTAAATAAGTTTTGCCAGTTCCTGCGGGGCCAATGCCAAAGGTGATGTCGTGTGTGGCCATGTTGTCGATGTACAAGGCCTGCACCGGTGTTCGGGCTTTCAGGTCAGCCCGGCGCGTTAAAAGAGTGGCGGCATTGGGGTTCTTGGCCACTTCAGGGTCGCCCGTCATCATGAGCTGAAGGGAGTCTTCCTTGATGGGCCGATCGGCCATTTCATAAAGGGCCTGCAGCAACTCAAGCGCTTGGTTGGCACGGGCTTTGGGGCCGTCAATTTTGAACTGTTCATGGCGATGCGCAATTTTGACCTGTAAACCTGCCTCAATGGTGCGCAAATGGGCGTCCATGGGCCCGCAAAGATGGGTCATCCGGGTATTGTTGTGCGGCGTGAAGTTGTGTCTGACAATCAAGCTGATAATCCTCAATAGAAAATAAACAAAAGCCTAAATTGGGCATTGTCTATACCCATAATGATAGGCACTTATCTCATGAAGAAGAACGGCACGCCATGATTGGTCAGTTAACAGGCACTTTGATCGATAAAAACCCGCCCGAGGTGGTCTTGGATTGCCAGGGTGTGGGCTATGAGGTGAGTGTGCCCATGAGCACGTTTTACAACCTGCCTGGCTTGGGTGAGAAGGTCAAGTTGCTCACGCATTTTGTGGTCCGTGAAGATGCGCAGCTGCTGTATGGCTTTGCCACGGTGGAAGAGCGCGCGGCTTTTAGGCAGCTGATCAAAATTTCTGGCGTCGGCCCGCGCACGGCATTGAGCGTGCTCTCGGGCATGGGTGTGGCCGATTTGGCGCAGGCGATTACGCAACAAGAGGCAGGTCGTTTGATGAAGGTGCCTGGTATTGGCAAAAAAACGGCCGAACGTTTGCTGCTGGAGTTGAAGGGCAAGCTGGGTGCCGATTTGGTCACCACGGCGGGCACATCGCACGATCATGCAAACGACATTCTGCAAGCCTTGGTGGCATTGGGGTACTCTGACAAAGAAGCTGCTTTGGCGCTCAAGTCGTTGCCAGCCGACATTGGCGTGAGCGACGGCATCAAGATGGCGCTCAAGGCCTTGGCGAAATAAAATAAACCACACATGAGCATTCAAACCGACGACTTTGGCACGCCACCGCCTGCGCGCATGGTGGACGCAAAACCTGAAACGCCGCAGGAGGAAGCCATCGAGCGTGCCTTGCGCCCCAAATTGTTAGACGACTATGTGGGACAGATCAAGGTTCGCGAGCAGTTAGAAATTTTCATAGGGGCCGCCAAGATGCGCGGCGAACCTTTAGATCACGTGCTGCTGTTTGGCCCGCCTGGTTTGGGCAAGACGACGCTGAGTCACATCATTGCGGCAGAGTTGGGTGTGAACCTGCGCCAAACCAGTGGCCCCGTGTTGGAAAAACCCAAAGACTTGGCGGCGTTGCTGACCAATTTAGAAAAAAACGATGTCTTGTTCATCGATGAAATTCACCGGCTATCGCCCGTGGTCGAAGAAATTTTGTACCCTGCTTTAGAGGACTACCAAATCGACATCATGATTGGTGAGGGCCCCGCTGCGCGCAGCATCAAACTTGATTTACAGCCCTTCACCTTGGTGGGTGCCACCACTCGCGCAGGCATGCTGACCAATCCACTGCGAGACAGGTTTGGCATTGTTTCGCGCCTCGAGTTTTACACCCCTGAAGAGTTGGGTCGCATTGTGAAACGCAGTGCAAGTTTGCTCAAAGTTCCCATGGATGCAGCCGGCGGCGAAGAAATTGCCAAACGTTCACGCGGTACCCCCCGCATTGCCAATCGATTGCTGCGAAGGGTTCGTGACTATGCCGATGTGAAAGGTGCAGGCCACATCACGCACGACATTGCCAAACTTGCTTTGGCCATGCTCGACGTCGATCCAGAAGGCTTCGATTTGATGGACCGCAAATTATTGGAAGCCGTCATTCACCGTTTTGATGGCGGCCCTGTGGGCCTAGACAACATTGCCGCTAGCATTGGCGAAGAACGCGACACCATTGAAGACGTGATCGAGCCGTATTTGATTCAACAGGGCTTCTTGCAGCGCACTCCGCGCGGCAGAACGGCCACCTTGGCGGCCTATCGACACTTGGGCGTGACGCCGCCTAAGAGTTATGCCCAAGAATGAGGGCCAAGCTCAGCGTTGAGCGCTGCTGAAGCCTGTGCAAAATTTCTGAAATCGCAGCTTAATATTCGTCTCGCGACTCTGGGCCCAGGTGCGATGTGTCAGCCCAACCCACCAATGAAACACTCTGCGGTGTCCACAGCAAACGATTGATAGCCGTGTTGGTGAGCGTCCAAGTGCGCGGTGCTTGCAAATCTTGGTTGGTGGCCATGCGATAGAGCAAATCCATGACACCTCCGTGGGCAAACAAAGCGATGTGCTGACCGATGTGTTGGCTCGCCAATTCGTCGAGTGTTTGCCGAACACGTTGTTCCATGACCACCAAAGATTCACCGCCTTGAGGGGGTGCCCATTGCGGATCGCGTTTGCGCCAACGCAGAGAATCTTCTGGCAAATCTTTTTCGATTTCTGCAAATGTTTTGCCTTCGAAGGCACCAAATCCTCGCTCACGCAGACCGGTATGGCTGACCGCTTCTAGGCCTTGCTGGCCGGCGACAGCCGTTGCAGTTTGGTGCGCGCGTTTTAAATCGCTGGTGTACACAGCATGCAAAGGATCTTGCAATGCAAGTGCCTTGGCCAGCTGAGATGCTTGCCACTCACCTTTGGCATTGAGAGGAATATCGAGGTGGCCTTGGATGCGTGTGTCCACGTTCCAAGCGGTTTCGCCATGACGAATGGCAACAATTCTGGTAGCTTGCATTTATCTAGAAATGGTGGTGTTAACTTGTCTGATCTTGGCGCTGGGATTAGGAAATCCCTGCAAAGCAGCCGAAATCATGGCGCGCAAAATATTAGGATGATCAGACCAAGGGCCGTCATGCGTGGCCTTGGTTTGATAAACCACATGGCTGCTTGAAAGATCGCGAATGATGATGTTCACTTCTTGAACGTAGCCCATAGGTGCTGGAAAACCCGGCCGCATACCGAAGCCGAAACCGTGCGGACGGTAACCCGTTCCAATATTGATTCTCACCTGATGAGCCCAAGGACCTCGAACCGGCCGACCCCATGGGTCTGCGATGAACTCAGCAGAGCGCACATCAATCCAAGCGCTGTACTGAGCATCGACATCGTTGCGCTTCCAGCCTAAGGGGGCAAGTGCCGATTCAAGTTCAACTTCTGCCCATCCGGCTTGCAAGTTGTTGACATCTGCAGGCAGACGTTCAAGCCGAAAAAGCGCTTGTGTGGGCGCTGCGTTTTGAGGGGGCCATTGCGTACTGGTTTGAACCTGACTTTCGATCACGCGCATTGTGCTGCAGCCGCTGAGCAAAGACGCACTCAAGACGGCAAACAGGAGGGCACACAAGCTGAAATAACGCGAAAAGTTTTGCAGTTTCATTGTTGCTTACATCAGGCTATTGATCTGGAAGCTCAAAGTTGAACCACTTGCACGCCTTGTAAGCTGGCCATCACATGGGGCGTCTCAAAACTTTCTTCATCAAACGCTTTGTCGCCATTTTCTGTAGGCATACCAGTAATTTTTAAATTTTTAAAGTCGTGCAACTGGGTGTCCATCAAGTGTGAAGGCACCACGTTTTGCAAAGCAGCAAACATGTTTTCAATGCGACCTGGAAACTTTTTTTGCCATTCGCGGATCATGTTGCCAATTTGTTTGCGTTGCAAGTTCTCTTGGTTGCCACACAAAGTGCAAGGAATGATGGGGAACTGACGATGCTCGGCCCAACGCGAGAGGTCAGCCTCGGCCACATGAGCCAAGGGCCTGATGACCATGAACTCGCCGTTATCGCTGAGCAGCTTGGGTGGCATGCCTTTGAGCTTGCCGCCAAAAAACATGTTCAAGAAAAAGGTTTGCAGCATGTCATCGCGGTGATGGCCCAAAGCCAGTTTGTTGCACTTCAACTCGCGCGCCACTTTGTACAAAATGCCGCGACGCAACCTGCTGCACAAACTGCACATGGTTTTGCCTTCGGGAATTTTGTCTTTCACGATGGAATAAGTGTCTTGCGTTTCGATGTGAAATGGAATGCCGACTTCTTTTAAATAGGCAGGCAAAATTTCAGCGGGAAAGCCAGGTTGTTTTTGGTCCAAATTGACGGCGATCAATTCGAAATCGACCGGTGCACGCGCTTTCATTTTCAGCAAAATGTCGAGCATGCCGTAGCTGTCTTTGCCGCCCGACATGCAAACCATGACACGGTCGCCCTCTTCAATCATGTTGAACTCGGTGATGGCCTGACCCACCTGACGGCACAAGCGTTTTTCTAACTTGTGCGTTTCGCGTTCAATTTTGAGGGACTTGGCTTTTTGTTCGACCTCAAGTTCCTTGTGGTCGGCCACGGCTTCTAGCCAGGCATTGTGTGTGGGTGCATTCATGGGTTCACCATTGTCCTGTTTCCATGCGAATGGCAACTTCGCAGTC
>CANKOT010000138.1 GCA_947484245.1 Comamonadaceae bacterium | reverse complement strand
TTTTAAATGCCCTGAACTACGCGGGTGTTCAGCTATGAAATCGCGTGCATAGGTTGCTGGGCTTTGAATCAGAATCAAGGCATAAATGAGGCACACTTAAGCGGTGTCAAAAATTGAACTTTCATACCACTTGGGATCTGAAAATTCAGCCCCCAATGGAGCTGATTTAACCAAGCCTCGCCAGCAAGCTTTGCTGCGCAATGCACTCATGGACTTGTTACAGGCTGTGCGCGAGCAAGGCTCGATTGCCGCTGCCGCCAAATCTTTGGGCATGTCGTATCGTCATGTTTGGGGAGAATTGAAAAAATGGGAAGTTCGGCTAGACCAAAATCTCATTGTTTGGGAAAAAGGCATGCCGGCCGAATTATCGGAATTTGCAAGCAAACTGCTGTGGGCAGAAAGACAAGCCCAAGCCCGTTTGGCGGCGCCCATTGAATCCCTTTTGTCTGAGCTTGAAAGAACCTTCTCCGTTGCCTTCGATCCCAAGGCCCATGTGCTGTCGCTCTACGCCAGCCATGACGATGCTTTGGTTCGTCTGCGCGAGGTAGCCTCGCGGCAGGCCCTGCACTTGGATGTTCGCTTTTGCGGCAGCGTAGACGCCATCCGAGCCTTGAACGAAGGTCGATGCGAAATAGCGGGCTTTCACACACGCTCAAAGCCCTCAGCAGACAGCCTCGCAGCGCAAACTTACAAATCTTTGCTGAAACCTGGCCGTCACAAGCTCATTGCGTTTGCCATTCGAACGCAAGGTTTGTTGGTGCCCCGCGGCAACCCCATGGCTTTGAAATCACTGGCCGATGTTGTCTCGCGTCAAGCGCGGTATGTCAATCGGGAGTTGGGCACAGGCACACGCTTGTTGCTAGACGACTTATTGAACGAGCAAAAAATTCCGGCTGAACTGCTTCATGGTTATCAAACGCTAGAGCCTTCTCATGCGGCTGTTGCAACTGCCATTGCTTCCGGCAAAGCCGATGCCGGTCTGGCCATAGAAAGTGCAGCCTTGGCAGCGGGTTTGGACTTTATCCCTCTGGTGACAGAAAAATATTGGCTGGCTTGTTTGAAAACCGCCTTGGACACGCCCGCTGTTCAGGCACTGCGCGAGCTTTTAAGCAGCCAAGATTGGCAAGCAACGCTGGATGCCATGCTGGGCTACAAATTGAACCAAACGGGGCAAGTTCAATCGCTTAGCCGAGAGCTGCCCTGGTGGCAGTTGAAGCCTCGGCAGACGGCAAAGACCGTAAAGACCGTAAAGACCGTAAAGACCGCAAAGGCGGCATAGGCGCAAGCTCTAAATCGTGGTCGATTTTTGGTAAACCAAAGCCAAAAATTGTTCCAAAACGCGTGGATCTGCTGCATAAAAAACAAAAAAGTTTGCCATGCCGACACGCACCACCAGACGGGGTGTGACGATCCAACTGAAAAACGGCACGTAGATCAATTTGCATTGCGCAATTTTTTTAATCTCGACGCGTTTGTGAAACATCCAAGTTTGGTAAATATGCGTCTGATTGATGTGGGTTTTGCTGAACCAAATCGACAACTGAAAAAATACAATCACCAACACCACAACCGCCACAAAGCCAAGCGTTGACCAGGACATTTCATCGAGCCTAGGAGTGATTTTGAGACCGAAATAAAAAATGCTACCCACTAACAGGGTGGACAGCACTTTAATCAGGAAGGAGAAAGAGGTGCCAGACACCTCATTCAAATCACTTGAATGAGGCGGCGTGGCTTCTGCCAAGTCTTCTGACATTGCTTAGGGCGATTTCTTAGGCTCAGTATCCAGAGAATTGTTGAGGTCTTTGATTTTTTGTTGCTCGTCCATGCCATCGTCATAATTTTCAGTGGGGGCCTCAAGTTGAATGGTACTCAAGTCAACATTGATGGGCTTGTCCAAGAAAGCTGTGACGGTTTGCGGGAAGAAAATAACCACGACCACCAACAACAATTGCAGTATGACCCACGGAATAGCACCCAAGTAAATGTCTTTGGATTCGACCTTCTTTTGGATGGAACCGTTCTTGAACAGCGTGTCTGAAATACCGCGCAAATAGAACAAGGCAAAGCCAAAAGGCGGGTGCATGAAACTGGTTTGCATGTTGACGCAAATGAGCACACCAAACCAAATTTGGTCAATGCCCATCTTGGCAGCAACAGGTCCTAGCATGGGCAAGATGATGAAAGCAATTTCAAAGAAGTCTAAGAAAAAGGCCAAGAAAAAGATAAAGATATTGACCACAATCAGGAATCCCGTTTGGCCACCTGGCAAGCCGGTCAGCAGGTGCTCAATCCATTTGCCACCGTCGACCCCTTGGAAAACCAAGGAGAAAACCCGTGAGCCAATGAGAATGAAAACCACCATGGCCGTGATGCGCATGGTGCCGCCCAAAGCATCTTTCACAATGGCAAAATCTAGTCGCTTGTGCATCCAAGCCAAGATGAAGGCACCGACGGCACCCATGGCGCCCGCTTCAGTGGGTGTGGCAATGGCAATGTTAATGCCTGGCAAGCCGCCCATGCTGCCCAGCACTGCAAAAATGAGCACTGCAGAAGGAATGATGCCGCGCAAACACTTTCTCCAAAGGGCCCAGCCATTCAAGGTGCGGGCCTCTTTTGGAACGCCCGGCACATGGTGCGGTAACAAGCGACCCAAAAAGAAGGTGTAAAGCGCAAAGAAAAGAATTTGCAGAATGGAAGGGCCCCAGGCGCCCTTGTACATGTCGCCCACAGACTGACCCAATTGATCTGCCATGACCACCAAGACCAATGAAGGCGGGACCAACTGCGTGATGGTGCCGGAGGCCGCCAACACACCCGTGGCATAACGCATGTTGTAGCCGTAACGAATCATGACCGGCAAAGAAATCATGGCCATGGCAATGACCTGACCCGCCACCGTGCCGGTGATGGCCCCCAAGATGAAGCCCACAAGGATGACTGAGTAACCCAAACCGCCGCGAACGGGGCCAAACAGTTGGCCCATGGAATCTAGCATGTCTTCCGCCAGACCGCATTTTTCAAGCAAGGTGCCCATGAGGGTGAAAAACGGAATGGCCAGCAGAAGTTCATTGGACAGAATGCCAAAAACGTTTGCGGGCAAATTGCCTAAAAAGTTAGGCGGGAACCAGCCCATGTTGATGGCGTAAACGCCACATAACAAACCAAGAGCAGACAGCGAGAATGAAACAGGAAAGCCGATCAGCATTACCAAGATCAGCCCCAAAAACATCAGCGGGGCAAATTGTTCAACGGTCATTGCAGGGGCCTCTCGTAAACGAGGTTCATTTCATATTGGTGAGTCAGCCAACCAACTCGCTTGATGATCTCAGAAAAGCCTTGGAGCAAAACCATCAAAAAACCAAGTGGCATGGTCATCCAGACGGGCCAGCGAATGAGGCCACCTGCGTTGCTTGACATTTCGCCAGAGAAAACTTTGTCAATGAACAAGGGCCATGCCAAGTACATCATGAGGCTCATGACCGGAATCAAAAAGAAGACCAAGCCAAACAGGTCGATGAAGACTTTGGTTTTGGTTTGCAGCTGGCCAT
This sequence comes from Comamonadaceae bacterium, assembly GCA_947484245.1. Next base: position 2,419 of record CANKOT010000138.1, on the reverse strand, counting down.
AGATCACGTCAACGCGCACGTGCTCGTTGACCCTCAAAACTGTGGAGGCCCCCAACATGACGGCAGCAGCAAACAAATACCACTGAATTTCAAGCCATCCGTTGGAGCTTTTGCTGAAGATAAATCGGATGAATGCGTTGCCGCTACTGATGGCGCAGGATACAAAGATGGCCCACATGGCAAACACCGCAAACCGGTTGTTGATGCTGTCGATGGTCTCTGCAATTTTAAGCAGTGGTTTCATGAGATCTCATTCAAAAATTGATCGATAATTTGGGGCAATTTTACAGTAACTTGATTGACACAAAAAAAAGAAACTACATGCTCAGAAAATAAGAAAAGGCCCGCAAGGGGCCTTTTCAATTTGACTTAGATCAAGTCCGAGCTTACAGCTTTTGGTTTTGCATGAAAGAATCAAAACGAGCTTCCGTAAAGCGGAACCAAGAGTTGGCATCGCGCTGAAACGAACGGTAATCGCTGTAAATGGTCTTCCAATTTGGATTCTTGGCAGACAATTCGTCGTACAAAGCCATAGATTCCTTGAACGCAGCGTCCATCATGTCACGTGGGAAAGCAAACAACTTGGCGCCGTTGGCCACCAGTGTTTTCAAAGCCTGTGAATTGTTAGCGTCGTAGCGCGCTTGCATGTCAATGTGGGAATAGGCCGCAGCGGACGTGATGATGGCCTTGTACTCGCTGGACAAACCGTCCCAAGCCTTGCTGTTGATGTGCAAGTCGAGCTGAGGGCCGCCTTCCCACCAACCTGGGTAAGCGTAGTTCTTAGCCACTTTGTAAAAGCCAAGCTTCAGATCGTCATAGGGTCCTACCCACTCGGCGGCGTCAATGGTGCCTTTTTCGAGGGCTTGGTAAATTTCGCCGCCAGGAATATTTTGGGGTACGCCACCAATGCGCTCAACCACTTTACCGGCAAAGCCACCGACGCGGAACTTGGTGCCTTTGAAATCAGCCAATGACTTGATTTCTTTGCGGAACCAACCGCCCATTTGGGCACCCGTGTTGCCCATGGGGAAGTTCACAATGTTGTAGTTACGGTAGAACTCACGTGTGAGCTTCAAACCATTGCCGTGGTACATCCAGGCCGTCATTTGGCGGCTGTTCAAACCAAACGGAATGGCGCAGCCAATGGCAAAGGCTTCGTCTTTGCCGAAGTAGTAATAAGGCGCTGTGTTGGCCATTTCAACCGTGCCATCTTTGACGCCATCGATGGTGCCAAAGGCAGGCATCAATTCGCCAGCAGCGTGGGTTGAAATTTCAAACTTGCCACCCGACATTTCGCGGACCTTGCCGGCAAACACATCGTTGACGCCAAACAAGGTGTCAAGCGCCTTGGGGAAACTTGAAGTGAGGCGCCAGCGCAAATTGGCCTGCGCGTGAACGACAGCTGGTGCAGCACTGGCAGCCAGAATACCGGCCAAGCCTGCATTTTTAATAACGGAACGACGGTCCATGAAATTACTCCTGAAAAAAATAAAGAATCCCAAACGTGATTTGAAAACTTAAGAAACGATTGTATGAAAGGTTTTGAAACAATTTGGTGGGGGTTTACCCTTCACACCAAAGACTCATGCAAACCCGATGCCAAGTCCATTTTAGGGGCTTCAAAACTTCGAATGGACTTTTCAATGCCAGCCGCATTCAAGCCTTGCATGGCCATTAGCTTGGCCGGGTCGCCGTGCTCAATGAATTCGTCCGCCAAGCCCAAGTTCAAGACCGACTTCAAAATGCGTGCCGTTTGCAAAGTTTCACAAACAGCGCTGCCCGCACCAGCCATCACGCATGCATCTTCCACCGTCACCAAGCGATCGTGACTGGCCGCCATTTTGAGAATCATCTCGGTGTCCAAGGGCTTGGCCCAACGCATGTTGACCACCGTGGCATTGAGTTTTTCAGCGGCCTCCAAAGCTGGGTAAAGCAAGGTACCAAACGCCAAAATACAAATGCCTTGGCCAACGCGCCGTACTTCAGCTTTGCCCAAAGTCACAGTTTCCAAGTCTTGTCCCGCATCGACGCCTACGCCTGCACCTCTGGGATACCGCACAGCCACAGGATGGTTTTGAGCATAAGCCGTACTCAGTAGCAGTCGGCACTCTCGTTCATCACTGGGGCAAGCAATCGACATATTGGGAATACAGCGCAAATAAGCAATGTCGTAAGCGCCCGCATGTGTGGCGCCATCAGCACCCACCAAACCTGCTCGGTCCAAGGCAAACACCACGGGTAAGTTTTGCAAAGCCACGTCGTGAATCAGCTGGTCGTAGCCACGCTGTAAAAACGTGGAATAAATGGCAACGACTGGCTTCAGGCCCTCACAGGCCAAGCCCGCAGCAAAAGTGATGGCATGTTGCTCGGCAATGCCCACATCGTAATAACGGTCTGGAAAGCGCTTGTGAAACTCCAC
>CANKOT010000137.1 GCA_947484245.1 Comamonadaceae bacterium | reverse complement strand
TGCCCAAAGCCCAATCGCGCATGTGGTCGATGGCGGCATTGGCAGCAGAAGCGGCAGATGACAAACCACGTGCTTCAATGATGGCCGCTCCGCGCTTGCCCACAGTTGGCAAGAACACGTTGGCGTTCCATTCTTGGTCATTGATCATGGTCTTCACAGATTCGCCGTTGATGGTGGCGAAACGGTAGTCGGCGTACATGGTGGGCGAGTGGTTGCCCCAAACGCACAGTTTCTGAATGTCTGCAACCGCTTTGCCAGTTTTGGCCGCAATTTGCGACGCCGCACGGTTGTGGTCCAAACGCAGCATGGCTGTGAAGTTGCCAGGCTTGAGGTCGGGTGCGCTTTTCATGGCGATGTAGGCGTTGGTGTTGGCGGGATTGCCGACCACCAATACTTTGACGTTGCGGGAAGCCACGGCATTCAAAGCCTTGCCTTGTGCCGTGAAGATGGCACCGTTGATAGCCAACAACTCAGCGCGCTCCATGCCAGGGCCACGTGGCCTTGAACCTACCAACAAGGCGTAGTCAGTGTCTTTGAACGCTGTCATAGGATCAGAATGGGCTTCCATGCCTGCAAGCAAGGGGAATGCGCAATCGTCCAACTCCATCATCACGCCCTTCAGGGCTTTTTGAGCTTTTTCGTCGGGGATTTCCAGCAATTGCAAAATCACAGGCTGATCTTTGCCCAACATTTCGCCGGAAGCGATGCGAAACAACAATGCATATCCAATTTGACCAGCGGCCCCTGTGACGGCGACGCGAACGGGCTTTTTGCTCATGGTGTGAACTCCAGATAGTGATAAGAAAACGGACTTCGCCGACCCCACCATGGCATTCACTGCCAACCGGGTCATCTGGAGTTTCCAGACGGGTACGCCTAGAAAAGTGCGTACAGGCAAACAGCTTTCAAGTGTACTCGCGAAAACCTTGAAAAGTCAATTTGTCTTATGTCTTATATAAGATATCATTGCACCAATTTTTGAGCAAGCCCTCTTCGAGGGCAATTGACATGACTTCTCAAGTTTTTTCTGTTGATGCCTCCGGATTGACTGATGCCAGCTCTGCTGCGCCAGCTTTCAGCCCGCTCTATCAGCAAATCAAAGGGCTGATTCTTCAAAGCCTTCAATCTGGCGAATGGAAACCTGGTGAAGGCATTCCCAGCGAGATGGATTTAGCCGCGCGTTATCGTGTCAGTCAGGGAACCGTGCGCAAAGCCATCGATGAACTCGCCAATGGCAATCTCCTGATCCGCAGGCAGGGCAAAGGCACTTTCGTTGCAACCCATGCCGAGCAACAAGTGCAATATCGTTTTCTCAAACTGATGCCAGACTTGGGTAACCCCAAAAGCGAAGGCCCCGCTCAACGAAAAATCATTGACTGCAAGCGCTTGAGGGCCAATGCCGAAATTGGCCGCGCTTTGGCCATCAGAACCGGTGATGCGGTCCTTCAAGTCAGTCGGGTCCTGTCATTTGCCGGTGCTCCCACCATTTTGGAACAGCTTTGGCTGCCTGGCGCGCCTTTCAAGGGACTCACAGCCGAACGACTGAGCGAATACGATGGTCCCATGTATGCTTTGTTTGAAACTGAATTTGGCGTGCGAATGGTCCGTGCAGAAGAAAAAATCAAAGCTGTGGTACCAGACGCTGCGCAATGCAAATTGCTAGAGATTAAATCTCACACCCCGCTTTTGAGTGTGGAACGCACGGCCTACACCTACAACGACACCCCCATGGAGTTGCGCAGAGGCTTTTACGTCACAAACACCCACCACTATCACAATGCGTTAAATTGACGCCAAGGCGACTTTTGACAAATACACTGACTTCAAGAAGCCAACTTCCTACAATTCTTCAGGGAATTCCAATGTCAGTTTGCTGCATTGCAATAGAATCCGCCAATGAAGTCAAAAATGCCAATGAAGTTATCAAAGAGGACTAAAAAATGACCGAAACTGCCCGTCAGAGGCCTGAATTTCGCAATATCAATGCCATCAGCGATTTGCCCAGTTACCGTTTGCCTGCAGCGGGTTGGGTGTCCATCTTGCACCGTGTGAGCGGCGCATTGATGTTCTTGTTAATGCCTTTCATCATTTGGATGTTTGATGCCTCTATCACTTCCGAAATTTCATTTGCAAGCTTTGCAGCTGCCTTCAACGTCGGTATCGGTTTCATTCCAGGTTGGTTCATGAAGCTGGTCGCTCTGGCCATCATTTGGGCTTATTTGCACCATTTCATCGCTGGTATTCGCCACCTCTACATGGATGCATTTCACGCCGTCACCAAAGAATTTGGCAAGTCTTCAGCCGTCGCCACCTTGGTCTTGAGCTTAGGACTGACTGTCGTCCTGGCCGCCAAGTTGTTTGGCCTTTACTAATAGGAACAGATCAAATGTCAGTTAACTACGGCTCCAAACGCATTACAACGGGCGCTCGCTATGGCCTTCGCGACTGGTTGGCACAACGCGTCACAGCAGCTTTGATGGCCGCATTCACCTTGGTGGTCTTGGTTCAATTTATTTTCACCAGCGGCCCCGTTGGCTATGAAGAGTGGGCTGGCATTTTTGCCGCTCAATGGATGAAGTTCTTGACCTTTGTCACCATTTTGTCATTGCTGTACCACGCTTGGATTGGCATCCGTGACATTTGGATGGACTACGTCAAACCCGTTGCTTTGCGTCTCTTCTTGCATGTCGCTTCCCTGGTTTGGCTCATCGGCTGTGCCGGCTGGGCTGTTCAAGCTTTGTGGCGTCTTTGATTTTGTTCAGCACCGATTGAAATTCCTCAGGTCCTGAACCCACCCCTCTCAAACAAGAATTCACACACCATGACTTACACCAAAGACAAGATCGCCACGCGCAAATTTGACGTCGTGATCGTCGGCGCAGGCGGCTCTGGCATGCGCGCTTCATTGCAACTGGCACGTGCCGGTTTGAACGTCGCCGTTCTCTCCAAAGTTTTCCCAACACGCTCACACACTGTGGCTGCGCAGGGCGGCATTGGCGCCTCATTGGGCAATATGTCTGATGACAACTGGCATTACCACTTTTACGACACCATCAAGGGCTCCGACTGGTTGGGCGACCAAGATGCCATCGAATTCATGTGCCGTGAAGCCCCCAAGGTTGTGTACGACCTTGAGCACATGGGCATGCCTTTCGACCGCAACCCCGATGGCACCATTTACCAACGTCCGTTTGGCGGCCACACAGCTAACTATGGCGAGAAACCCGTTCAACGCGCATGCGCTGCAGCCGACCGCACTGGTCACGCCATGTTGCACACCTTGTACCAACAAAACATCAAAGCCAAAACCAGCTTCTTTGTGGAGTGGATGGCGCTTGACTTGATCCGCGACGCCGAAGGCGACGTGGTGGGTGTCACCGCCCTCGAAATGGAAACCGGTGATCTGCACATCTTGCACGCCAAGACGGTGTTGTTGGCCACTGGCGGTGCGGGCCGCATCTTTGCAGCCTCCACCAACGCCTTCATCAATACCGGCGACGGTTTGGGTATGGCAGCGCGTGCTGGCATTCCTTTGGAAGACATGGAGTTTTGGCAATTCCACCCCACGGGCGTAGCCGGAGCTGGCGTGTTGCTCACAGAAGGTTGCCGCGGTGAAGGCGCTATTTTGCTCAACAGCAATGGCGAACGTTTCATGGAGCGCTATGCGCCTACTTTGAAAGACTTGGCCCCCCGCGACTTCGTGTCACGCGCCATGGACCAAGAGATCAAAGAAGGTCGCGGTTGCGGCCCTAACAAAGATTACGTGTTGTTGAAACTGGACCACTTGGGTTCAGAAACCATTCACAAGCGCTTGCCTTCTGTGTATGAAATTGGCGTCAACTTCGCCAACGTCGACATCACCAAAGAACCTATTCCTGTGGTGCCCACCATCCACTATCAGATGGGCGGTATTCCTACCAACGTTCATGGCCAAGTGGTCACGCAGACTGCCAGCAGCCACAACGCTGTTGTCAACGGCCTTTATGCGGTGGGCGAATGCTCCTGCGTCAGTGTGCACGGCGCCAATCGTTTGGGCACCAACTCCTTGCTCGACTTGCTGGTGTTTGGCCGCGCTGCCGGCAATCACATTGTTGACTTCGCCAGCAAAACCAAGTCACACAAAGATTTGCCCAAAGATGCGGCCGATCTCACCTTGGCGCGCCTCAACCGCTTGGAAGGCCGCAAAGGCGAATACGCACAAGACGTGGCCAACGACATGCGCGCAGCGATGCAAAAACACGCTGCTGTGTTCCGTACGCAAGCCGGCATGGACGAAGGCGTGGCCAAGATTGCCGAGATTCGCGAACGCGTCAACGCCATTGGTTTGTCAGACACCTCCAAAGTCTTCAACACCGCACGCATTGAAGCTCTGGAAGTCGACAATTTGATCGAGTGCGCACAATCCACCATGGTGTCTGCTGCTGCTCGCAAAGAATGCCGTGGCGCGCACACTGTGAGCGATTACGAGCGTCCTGCAGATGACCCGATTGCGCCATTGGGTCGTGATGATGCCAACTGGATGAAACACTCCTTGTGGCACAGCGACAGCAACAGCCTGACCTACAAGCCCGTCAACTTGAAACCGCTGACCGTGGACTCTGTGCCACCCAAAGTCCGGACGTTCTAAATTCCTGAAGGTTGAATCATGACATTACGTACATTTGAAATTTATCGCTACGATCCAGACAAGGATGCCAAGCCTTACATGCAAACCATCCAGGTTGAATTGGATGGCAACGAGCGCATGCTGCTGGATGCTTTGATGAAGCTGAAAAAAGTGGACCCCACTTTGTCATTCCGCCGCTCTTGCCGTGAAGGTGTGTGTGGCTCTGACGCCATGAACATCAACGGCAAAAACGGTTTGGCTTGCCTCACCAACATGTTGACCTTGCCTGGCAAAATTGTTTTGAAACCCCTGCCCGGTCTGCCCGTGGTGCGCGACCTGATCGTCGACATGACGCAGTTCTTCAAGCAGTACAACTCGATCAAGCCCTACTTGATCAACGATACCATTCCGCCCGAAAAAGAGCGTCTGCAAAGCCCTGAAGAGCGCGATGAACTCAATGGCTTGTACGAATGCATTTTGTGCGCAAGCTGCTCAACCAGCTGCCCTAGCTTCTGGTGGAACCCCGACAAGTTTGTGGGCCCTGCTGGCTTGTTGCAGGCTTATCGCTTCCTCGCTGACAGCCGTGATCATGGCACCGAAGAGCGCTTGGACAATTTGGAAGACCCCTATCGCCTGTTCCGATGCCACACCATCATGAACTGCGTGGACGTGTGCCCTAAAAGCCTCAACCCCACCAAAGCGATTGGCAAGATCAAAGAGATGATGGTTCGTCGCGCCGTCTAATCAAGATCATCTACAGAGTTCAGCAACATGGGAGATGAACTGCTCGAAGGATTGGATCGCCAAACCCCTTTGGGTGAGCGCGCTCTGAGCAAGCTGCGTTGGCGTTGCCGGCGCGGCTTGTTGGAAAACGATCTTTTCATCGAGCGATTTTTCAACCGTTTTGCACCTCAGATGACAGTCGGTCAGGCTCGCGGCATGTATGTGTTGATGGACCTGTCTGACAACGATCTCATGGATTTGCTCATGAAGCGCAAACCTCTGGGCTCGGACATAGAATCTGAAGAGGTCAGCGAAGTGCTGACGATGCTAATGCAATGAAGTTTGCAAGTAAATTGCAATTGAAAAATGTGAATTGACTGATTAACAGAGGAAATTGAATCATGAAACTTGCTGACAACAAAGCCACCCTGTCGTTCAGTAACGGCAGCCCCAGCATTGAAATGCCCGTCTACAGCGGCAGCATTGGTCCTGATGTGATCGATATTCGAAAGCTGTATGGCCAAACTGGCATGTTCACTTATGACCCAGGCTTCTTGTCGACGGCCTCTTGCCAATCGGCCATTACCTTTATCGACGGCGACAAAGGTGAGTTGCTCTACCGTGGCTATCCCATTGAGCAATTGGCCAACCAC
>CANKOT010000136.1 GCA_947484245.1 Comamonadaceae bacterium | reverse complement strand
CTCCAAAGCGGACCATGCACGGGGGGCGTCCATGCGGTCAAAGGTCTCAAGGGTGAGGTTTGGAAAAGCACTGATTTTTTCGGCAAAGGCCGTGTGGTGCCAAAGATTGGCTCGAGCAATCCGAAACATGTTGATGCCTCCTCGTTTTTCGATGAAAGCGCAATCATCTCACCCAAGAAGTGGTGTCGCTGAAGCAGTCAATCATTTATCACCTTGAAAAATGGGGCGGCTTATGAAGCTTGAGTGAAATCTGCAAACTCCCAAAATTACCCCTTATTCCATTGAAACAGGCTATGCTTGCGGCCAAAGAGACAAGGGCTTTGCGATGCGCAACGGATTCATTCGAAAGCGCATCTGCAGCCTCATACAACCCAAAAGGAGAAAGAGGACATGAATTTATTATTCGCTTCAAATTTGCTGGGCCAATGTGGGCGCACCGCGGCTTTTTGCCTTGCCTTGTCAGTGACTGCTTTGCCGACCTCCTCGATCGCACAGGATTTCCCGACCAAACCTGTACGAATCGTGGTGCCCTATTCTGCGGGCGGTCCGACTGATTTGATGGCCCGTGCCATTGCCAAATACATGGCCAGTGCGAGTGGTCAGATGTTCACGATCGAAAATCGCGGCGGTGCTGGTGGCACGATTGGCACCGCAGTCGTCGCCAGATCGGCACCCGACGGTTACACCCTGGTCGTCAACGGGACGCTTGCCCACGCGCTGGGCCCCATGCTGCGACCCAAGACAGCTGGTTATACCGTGCAAGAAATGTCGGCTGTGGGCATCTTCAGCAGCAGTTCTAATTTTTTGGTGGTCTCTCCCTCACTCAATGTCAAAACAGTCCGAGACTTGATCGCTCGGGCCAAAGCCGATGACGGAAAACTTGCCTTTTCCTCAGCTGGACAAGCCAGCAACCCTCATCTTGGCGCCGAACTTTTCAAGTCTCTGGCAGGTGTGCAAATGGAGCACATTGCCTATAAAGGTGTATCCGACACCGTCAACGATCTCGTGAGTGGCCGCGTGCCGGTTGCTTTTGCCAGCCCCAGTCTGGCGCTGCCACTGCTCAAAGACAACCGGATCGTTGCGTTGGCGACCACTGGAGAGAAACGAATGAAGGGATGGGAACAATTGCCCACGATCGCCGAAGCCGGTGTCCCAGGTTATGTTTTTGAATCAACCTATATCTTGGCCGTCCCAGGCAAAATCCCAGCGCCTGTGATGGCCCGCCTCAATGCGCTGCTACAGCAAGCGCTTGACGACCCCGAAACTCGGACAGCGCTGGAAAAACTGGGGCTGGAAACGATGAAAAACACCACGCCACAAGCAGACCAACTGGTCATGGCCGAACTCAAGCGCTGGGAAGACATCGTCAAGAGACTTGATCTCAAACAGGATTGATACAAAAGCTGAGGGCAACGCTGCACTTTGAGAGGCTCAGAGAAATGCATTCACCCACGCGTGACGAAGCTCTACAACGGTTACTGGACAAAGAGGAAATCTATGAAACGATCTGTCGCTATGCCCGTGGCGTAGATCGGGGGGACTGGGATCTTGTGCGATCGACTTATCACGAGGACGCCTTCGATTCCCACGGCAATTACCAGGGTGACATCAATGGCCTCATTGCCTGGCTGGAAAATCTGTTCAAAGGCGTTGACAATTCAATGCATTTCCTAGGGAACTGTCTGATCGAGTTTGGCAGCCATGACTCTGCGCTTGTGGAAACCTATTTCGTGAGCCGTCGCCTTCGCGCCCCAACGGGTGAAGAGTTAAGTTTTGCCAAACCCACAGATGCATTCAGCCGGGACTACTGGGGCCGTTACGTAGATCACTTTGAACGCCGTGAGGGCCAATGGCGTGTACTTCACAGAACCGTGGTGACTGAAGCAATGTCGGACAGTCTCGCCCTGAGTGGTGCACGGACCCACCCCCTGGTTTGGGGTCAACGCGATATGAGCGACCGGCTGTACGAAGCAAGAAAAGAGATTGAGAATTTCAGGTCGCAAACCTCTTTATGAATGCATGACGTGCTCCGCAAACAAAGGCCAGCCATCTTTGTTCGCTTGGGTTAAGCTCACGAAATACATCGCTGCCCTATAAGCTTGATTGGGCGCACGAATCATTTCAAAGGGACACTTTCATGCTCATCAGACTTTTGTATGTCAGCAAACCGGTGGGTCCCATAACCACTTATGTAACCACTTCTATTTTGGAAGTTTCTAGCGTCAACAACAAAAAAACGGATATCACTGGGGTGCTGTGCCAAGGCTCTGGCATATTCCTGCAGGTGATTGAGGGCCAAAGATCAGCCATCAACGCTTTGTTTTCTCGAATCATGGCAGATACACGGCACAAAAACGTTGAAATACTCTCCATGGAAGAAATTGAACAGCGTCGGTATGGCCTGTGGTCAATGGCGCTGGTTCAACTGTCTATGGATGACCCCATGGTGGAAATGGCCCATCCAGAATTCGACCCCTACTCCGCTTCCAGCAGCGATGCCATGAAAATCATTGACGATCTCTTAAAGTCCAGCACACCCATTCAAAACATGAACCCCTAAATTCATACCTGAACAAAAAAGGGAAAAATGAGCAAAGACGAAACCACAAAGATTTCTCGCGATGGGCTGAGGTACAAATCCAAAGAAGGGGGTAGCCCTTTTGGTGTGTCCGCCACTGTTGCCAGCATGAGTTGCTTCAAATGCGGCTTGCACAAGCCTCGAGCGCTAGGCAGCTTCAAGCGCTTTCTCAATCAGAACATGTTCATGTGCGGAGAATGTAAGACAAAGACCTAACTTTGTCTGGTTTCCTGAAAATGGTGGGACAAAGAGCCATCAGCAAGCATAGAAAAAATTTGTCCGATCCCTAGATGATGGGTTGCTTGCCATTGCGCAATGGCGAAAAATTCCCCAAAAAACTAAAGTAATGGCCATTTCGCGCCGAATCTCTAGGCATGAACGCCGAACAATTCATTGAGTTTGCAAACAACTTTGCAAAGGCCAGTGCCAAAACTTCTGACACTGAAATTCAACTGGCATACGAGGACAATTTAGATTGCCTTGCTCGACCCGGTGATCAAGTTGTCGTGATCCGCAAGCCTTGGCCCATAGGCCGTTGGGGTACGGTCATTGCCTTTCGAGAGTTGAGCCCCTGCTATTTCCGCGTAGAAGTTGAAATTGAGGGAAAACACCTACAAATCCCAGCGCATGCATTGGCTCGTCGGGTGGGGGCGCCAGACTGTGAGAAGGCTGAACTTCAATACATCTATTTATTGATGAAGATCAATGGTTTGACCATCGCACAGTGAGTTATTCAACAAGTATTTCTCACAAGCCCGTTAGAAGGCTTATTCATTTGCGTGTGTTGAAAGAACCAATCCCTGCAAGGATATTGTCGGCATGCTGACAAGTTTCATGCGCTTTTCGCTAAACTGAGCTCTGGTAGATTTTTAGCTATCCTTTTTATTTTTGGAGTTCACTATGCACGGTAGATTTCTTTCTGTCGCTTTGGCTTTGATCATGGGCTTTACCAGCTTCAGTGCTGAAGCCGCGAAGCGCTTGGGATCAGGTAAGTCTGTTGGCCAGCAATCCAACAATGTCTCTCAGTCACAAGGCGCAAAGCCTGGACAAAATGCCACGCCTGCAACCCCAGCTGCGCCCCCACCTGCAGCTGCACCACAAAAACGTCCATGGGGCGCGATGCTGGGCGGACTGGCAGCGGGTCTTGGGCTGGCATGGCTGGCAAGTTCCATGGGGTTTGGCGAAGAGCTCGGGCAATTCATGATGTTTGGGCTGATTGCTCTGGCCATCATGATGGCGGTCGGCTACTTTATGCGCCGCAGAGCAGCCGCCCAAAACACTGTGACCAACACCAGTCCCTTGGCCTTTCAAGGTGCTGGGGCAACACCGCCTATGCAGCAGCAAACAACCCAATTCAATGCACACCCCAATGCAACCCATGCCGCATCGGGCAGCATGATTGGCTCAGCGGTCAGCGGATTTCAACCCACCTGGTCAATCCCCGCTGGTTTTGATGCCAATGGGTTTCTTCATCACGCCAAAGAAAACTTTGTCACCATGCAAGATGCCTGGGATCGATCAGATACGGCCAGCCTGCGTAACCTGATGACAGACCACATGCTGACCGAAATCAAAGCACAAATTGCCGAGCGCGACGCTACCAGTTCAGTGGGCCAAATGACCAAAACTGAAGTGGTCTCTCTTGAGGCCAAGTTGCTGGGCATTGAAGAGTCCTATGACAGCCACCTGGCCAGCGTTGAGTTCACCGGGATGATTCGCGAAGATGTCGGGGCCCAAGCTGAGGCGTTCAAAGAAGTCTGGAACATGTCGCTGAGCAAAGGCGCCAACAGTGGTTGGCTTGTGGCTGGCATTCAGGCGACAAGTTAACTCTATAACGTGATGCTTGGCCAGCGCCAAGCATCACGGCTGCTGGTGAATTTCACCCAGAGGTATCCGTCTTAAATACCTAATGGGAACGCAAGCGATGCACAGTGTCAAAATTCGGCCTCACATCATCAAGCGCTTAAATGCTCGAAGAGGCAAGTCCCATTGGTTCGAATCGCTTGAAAGAAAACGCACGGCACTGGTGGTGATAGACATGCAAAGTACCTTCTGCGAGGAAGGGGCACCGGCAGAGGTGTCGACAGCTCGCCGTATTGTCCCCCACATCAATTCGCTGACCACACAACTTCGATCCAAAGGTGTGCCCATTTTTTGGGTGCTGCATGCCAACACCCACCTCGGCGAACGCAGTGACTGGGAGATGTTCTTCAACCATGTGGTGGCTGACGATATCCGCATTCAAACCATGCAGAGCTTGATGCCTGGCAAACAGCGCGTATGGCCAGAGCTTGTGACTAGCCCAGAAGATGTGATCTTATTGAAAAATCGCTACAGCGCATTTACATCAGGCTCATCTGCTCTCGAACCTATGCTGCGCAACTATGGCATCGATACGATCCTGATTGCTGGTACCAAAACCAATGTCTGTTGCGAGTCCACCGGCCGAGACGCCATGATGCTGGATTTCAAGGTGGTGATGGTATCGGACTGCTGTGCCGCGCTTTCCGACGAAGAACACCTTGCAACGCTTGAAACCTTCATCCAGCAATTCGGGGATGTCATGACATGGCAAGATGTCATCGATCGCTTAGATTAAGCTTTGCGATTTAAACGATGGTCTGCAATACCTGACCCAATCCACTGGGTCTCATGCGGCACTCTATGTGGGAATGAATTTCAGCCCAACCGCCCCTGAGGAGCACTGCCTGATTCATGTCGATACGGTGCAAGGTGTGCGCAGCACAGGCCTTGAAAAATTTTCGAATTTACACACAAGAATCTGCAGGCCAATAGGACTCAGTGAGCAAGAGTGTGCCATGGTCGTGCAGGCGGCAATTGACAAAATCGGACATCAATATGATCTGCGCAATGTTTTTGACCTTGCCAGATGCCTGTTTCCAACGCCAGATTTCCACAATCTTGAATGGTCAGACTAAATTTCGTTTAAATAGCGATGAGTGAATAGATTGAATTTGCGTTGTGACCATTTCTGGAATCCCCAAAATATGGCTTGCAGGACTGGAGAACCGGGCATTTGTTTCTAGAAAGTTCAATCTTCCCTGTCGAGTAATCAATAGTTTTGATTTACTGAGAAATCGATGGCTCCATTCCTTTGCCAGAAATGAGGTTCTAACCCTTCCAATGTCTTCAAAGCAACTGGCCAATATATCTGCTTCTTGTAAAAGTATGCCTAAACAATCTGCGACCTGGATGTCGAAAAAAATGTTTTTGATGGAATTGTGATGAAGCGCCACTTTAGCTGGATCGGTCATCAAAATAATCTTTTCAATCAGCTTGATATCTTGCCCAGGCACATGTTGCTCAGTCAAAAACGGTCTCAAATGGTGAGTTGATTTGGTTTCCAACTCCTCCGGATAAGTGTTTATGCTTCCATCGTGCATCAAGTCATGTCCCAGCATGGCTGTCATCGCAAGCATTTCCAAATGGGACTGCGTTGGCACATCCAAATCGTTGGCTGAACGCTGCG
>CANKOT010000135.1 GCA_947484245.1 Comamonadaceae bacterium | reverse complement strand
TGAAAGCATCTAAGCGGGAAACTCGTTTCAAGATGAGATCTGCCGGGGCCTTGAGCCCCCTAAAGAGTCGTTCAAGACCAGGACGTTGATAGGTCAGGTGTGGAAGCGCAGTAATGCGTTAAGCTAACTGATACTAATTGCTCGTGCGACTTGACCCTATAACTTTGGCTTCAGCCAAGGGTGTTATGCCAAGTGACGCATTCAAAATCGAAAAGCTGATTTGCTCTATGAATTCATTGTCTTGATGGTATCAAGACAATAAAAAGTTATGCCTGATGACCATAGCGACGTGGTACCACTCCTTCCCATCCCGAACAGGACAGTGAAACGCGTCAGCGCCGATGATAGTGCGGATTGCCCGTGTGAAAGTAGGTCATCGTCAGGCTTTTACAGCCTCAAAAAGCCCAACTCGAAAGAGTTGGGCTTTTTGTTTTTGGGAGATCAAAAGTTGCTTAAATCAGAGGTTGCTTAAAACAGCGCCATCTAAGCGTGCTGCATCATTGGTGATCAATTGATGAACAAAGGATAAAACCCAACTGGAAATGTCCAACTCCCTTTGCTGATGCATCAATTGAAGATACGGAGTTTGTACCGCCCAGGCCAAAAAATCATTCAAAGGGAGCGATTGAAACTCCATCAGTTTGAACTTCAGCAAAACCTTAACGCCATATGCCTGGTGCTTTTCGGGGTGGCTAATAAATTGATCCAAACGTCGACGGGCTCGGTCGATCGCAGCACCCACATCGGTGAATGAAGACCCATGACCCGGATACACAACTTTGGCATCGAGACTTTGGATCAAATCCAAGGTCGATGAAACTTCGGCAAAGGCATCAAGGCCTTCAAGTTCAGGAAACACAACACCAAAACCGTTTGACCATAATGCATCGGCAGAAATCAATAGCCCTTGTTGCGGCTCAAACAAAATGACTGAGTGGGTGTCGTGCCCCGGTGCCGCATGAACCTCCCAGGTAAATGAACCAGACTCAAAAGTGCCTCCGGGTTGCAAAA
The DNA here is from genome assembly GCA_947484245.1 of Comamonadaceae bacterium. The sequence continues at coordinate 5,078 of CANKOT010000135.1, read as the reverse complement.
CGTGATGAGGAACAAATCGAAGACATTGCTGGCCAGTGGCCTTGAACGTCAATACATCATCATCCCAATGCAACACGGCATCAAAATGACCTGGAGGAATACAAATTTGGGAACCGGGATAAACCGATTGCAGACGTGCGTTACCTCCACAATGGTCGCTGTGCAAGTGGGTGTTGATAATCTTGACCAGCGGTCGACCCGCCAAATGCGATTGAACCAGGGCCAATGTTTGATCGGCATGGGTGACGTAACCCGTATCGATCAAAATGGCTTTTTCATCATCCACAAGAAGAATGTTGTTAGAGGACAACCAACCGCGTTCAAAAAAATAAAACCCTGATGGGTGGGGAATGGTTTGCATCCATCCATATTAAACCGATCTGGATTTGGGCTATGCTTACCCAATATAAACAACAGCAGTACAGAGCTGCACAACTGTGGGCGAACTTAACTCACCAACAACCCGAAAAGCCTCCCAATTGGGGTGGCTGCAAGGGTGGATGCAACGCTGGAAAAGGGCTCCACGGAGCAAGGCTGATTTGGTCCAAGCTCTGTTGGCCGCCCAGCAACACCAAATCATAGACATGGACAGTCGCCACATGCTCGAAGGTGTTTTGTGGATGGCGGACAAAACAGTGGCCGATGTGATGGTCGCCGCACCCAAAATGGATTTGATCGATATCCATGCCACACAAGATGAACTGCTGGACTTTGTGATTGACAAAGCGCATTCTAGGTTTCCAGTTTTTGATACCCAAAAAGAAAATATCTTGGGGATCTTATTGGCCAAAGACTTGCTCAAACTCCAACGCGCACCAGAACTGAACATCCGTGCGCTGTTGCGCCCGGCGGTGTTTGTCCCTGAAAGCAAAGGCCTGAACGATTTGCTCAGAGAATTTCGCCATACACGCAATCACCAAGCCTTGGTAGTGGACGAATTTGGACGGGTATCAGGCTTGGTCACCATTGAAGATGTCTTAGAAGAAATCGTGGGTGAAATCGAAGACGAATTCGACACACAAGAAAGTGAAACAGATATATTTGCACTGGCCGATAACGTCTACCGGGTTAATGGAGACACGGCCCTGGAACGCATCAAAGATGCATTTGATGTTGAATGGCCCAACTTGGGTGAAGAGTCCTTTGAGACCATTGGTGGCTACATAGCGCATGCCATGGGGCATGTGCCGCGACGTGGCGAGCATCTGCAAGTTGATGATCTGCGGTTTGAAGTGCTCCACACCAAAGGTGGCGCGGTCAAATGGTTTCGCGTGACACGCAACAAGTCCACACATCCCGCATCATGATCAGTGCTGTGTGGCTGTGCCTGGGTGGCTTGGCGCAGGCACTGGCTTTGGCTTGGCCTTGGGGTGGCGAATCATTGCCTGCTCTGCAAATTATCGGTTTAGCGGCGCTTGCTGCTCACTTGAGCCGATGCAAAACCCCCAAAACAGCGTTTTGGCACAGTTGGTGGTTTGCAACAGTTTGGTTGGTGGGCACCTTTTGGTGGTTGTTTATCTCATTGCACATCTATGGCGGCATGCACGCGCTATTGGCCACGATGGCTGTGATTGTGTTGGCTGCAGCATTGGCCTTGTATTACGCGGGAGCCGGTTGGGCCACGGTAAAAATATTGGGTTCTGAGCGACGTTCAGTTGCCACATCCATTTTGGTGTTTGCCAGTGCTTGGACATTGGCAGAAGTGGCCCGCGCTGTGTTGTTCACCGGATTTCCTTGGGGAGCCGTGGGCTACGCACACGTCGATGGGTTGTTGTCAAGCTTTGCCCCATGGGTGGGTGTTTATGGCATGGGTTGGATGGCGGCAGCCACGGCCATGGCAATCACTCATTTTCTTCGTCGCAATCACACATCACCCAACGCGCAACGCAAGCCAGCACGCCTGATGTGGGGAAGCATGGCGTTGGCTTTCTTGCTGATGGTGCAGTTGCCAGGATACCAATACGCCTTCTCATCTGCGTCTACATCAGGAGACCTGCAAGTTCACTTGATGCAAGGCAACATCGCGCAAAGTGAAAAGTTCCAACCCAGCACAGGCATTGCACAAGCCCTGCGTTGGTACCAACAGGCGCTGCTCAACGTCAACAGTGGTTTGGCCATTGCCCCTGAAACCGCATTGCCCTTGTTGCCCATGCACTTGCCAGCTGGTTATTGGGACCAATTGCGCCAGCATTTTGCAACTGGCTCTGCAGCGGCCTTGGTTGGCGTGCCCTGGAAAACGAGCAATGCCCCAGGTGAATCCACTTACAGCAACGCCGCCATCGGCTGGAAACCTGATCAAACCCAAGACTACCGCTACGAGAAAAACCACTTGGTGCCCTTTGGCGAATTCGTGCCCCCCATGTTTCGCTGGTTTACCCAACTGATGAACATGCCTTTGGGTGACTTCAAAGCGGGAGGTGAATACCCCGCCACATTTGATTGGCAAGGGCAACGCATCGCCCCCAATATTTGCTACGAAGATTTATTTGGTGAAGAACTCGCTCGCAGCTTTATCGACCCCAACCGCTCCCCCACCGTGATGGTCAACATCAGCAACATTGCCTGGTTTGGCGACACCATCGCCATAGACCAACACCTCAACATTGCCCGACTGCGAAGTTTGGAGTTTCAGCGTCCGATGGTGCGATCCACCAACACCGGCATGACCGCCGTGATTGACCACCAGGGACGGGTGACAGCGCAGTTGCCAAGGCACACCGCAGGCGTGCTGGTTGCAACGGTTGAAGGTCGCGCCGACACCCCCACCTGGTTTGCTCAATGGGCATCGCGTTGGCATTTGTGGCCACTGGTCGCCCTGTGTGCGTTGATCTTGCTGTGGGCTTGGGCCCAACGGGCCCGTCCGCCAGGGACGGGAGCCTAAAATCGAAACCATGCCTTCCCGTTGGGTCGGTGACAACCTATCCCACAGCCCATGCTGACCTTTCAAAAAATCATCCTCACCCTGCAAAACTACTGGGACCAGCAAGGTTGCGCTTTGCTCCAGCCCTACGACATGGAAGTGGGTGCGGGCACTTCCCACACCGCCACTTTTTTGCGCGCCATAGGGCCTGAGCCTTGGCGCGCCGCGTACGTCCAACCGAGCCGTCGCCCCAAAGACGGGCGCTATGGCGAGAACCCCAACCGCTTGCAGCACTACTACCAATACCAAGTGGTGCTCAAACCTGCACCAACCAACATCTTGGATCTCTATTTGGGATCGCTGTCGGCCCTGGGCTTTGATCTGAAAAAAAATGACATCCGTTTTGTCGAAGACGACTGGGAGAACCCGACACTGGGTGCTTGGGGTTTGGGCTGGGAGGTGTGGCTCAATGGCATGGAAGTCACCCAATTCACCTATTTCCAGCAAGTGGGTGGCATCGATTGCCGACCGATCACTGGCGAAATCACCTACGGCTTAGAGCGCTTGGCCATGTACTTGCAAGGCGTGGACAACGTTTACAACCTGAAATGGACCGATACCTTGAGCTATGGCGATGTGTACCTGCAAAACGAAAAAGAGCAGTCTGCCTATAACTTTGAGCATTCGGATGCCGACTTTTTGTTTGTGGCCTTCAGTGCCCACGAAAAGCAAGCGCAAAACCTGATCGCCCATCAGCTGGCTCTGCCCGCTTACGAGCAAGTGCTCAAGGCCGCGCACACCTTCAATTTACTGGATGCGCGTGGCGCCATCAGTGTGACCGAACGCGCCGCTTACATCGGCCGCATCCGCAATCTGGCCCGCAGTGTGGCGCAGAGTTATTACGACAGTCGAGAACGTCTGGACTTCCCGATGGCCCCGCGTGAATGGGTCGCTCAAATGGCCAAGAAAGCCGCATGAGGAAGAACGACATGTCGATACAAAACCTACTCGTTGAGCTTTTTGTGGAAGAGCTGCCGCCCAAGGCGCTCAAAAAGCTGGGCGAGTCTTTCGCCAACACCCTGTTGGAACAACTGCGCACCCAAGGTCTGGCGGGCGCCGAATCGCAAGTCACCTCCTTTGCTTCACCACGTCGTTTGGCCGCGCATGTCACGGCTGTGCAAGCGCAGGCTGCCAACAAGGCGGTGCAACAAAAACTAATGCCTGTGGCAGTGGGTCTGGACTCCACTGGCAATGCGACCCCGGCTTTGCTCAAGAAGCTTCAAGCACTGGGGGCAGACGTGAGCAATCCGGCTGCTGCTTTGGCCGCGCTCAAGCGCGCGCCTGACGGTAAAGCTGAAGCCTTGTTTTACGACAGTGTGAACCCCGGCGCTTCGCTGCAAGCGGGCCTGCAAAAAGCTTTGGAGGATGCATTGGCCAAGTTGCCCATCCCCAAAGTGATGCAATACCAATTGGAGACTGATTGCGAATTACCAGGATGGAGCAGCGTGCACTTTGTGCGCCCGGCCCACAGCCTGATCGCGATGCACGGCAGTACAGTGGTGCCGGTCAAGGCCTTGGGCCTCACGGCAAGCAACAGCACGCAAGGCCACCGCTTTGAAGCCAAGGTTTCACCGCTGGTGCTCACGCATGCCGATCACTACGCCGAAGTGCTTAAACGCGACGGTGCCGTCATCGCCAGTTTTGCCGAGCGTCGCGCCGAGATTGAGCGTCAACTTCAAGCGGCTGCCGCCAAAGTGGGTGGCGGCGTGCACCCCATCGAAGACGAGGCGCTGCTTGATGAAGTCACGGCTTTGGTGGAACGTCCGAATGTACTGATTTGCGAATTTGAAAAACAATTCCTTGAGGTGCCGCAAGAGTGTCTGATTCTGACCATGAAGGCCAACCAGAAATACTTCCCGTTGCTCAATGCCGCAGGCAAGTTGACCCATCAGTTTTTGGTGGTGAGCAACATCAGCCCCGATGACGCGTCTGCCGTGATTCAAGGCAACGAGCGGGTGGTGCGCCCGCGCTTGGCCGATGCCAAATTCTTTTTCGACCAGGACCGCAAAAAAACGCTGGAGTCGCGCGTTGAAGGCCTGTCCAAAGTGGTGTACCACAACAAGCTGGGCACGCAAGGCGAGCGCATGGCGCGTGCCTGCACCATTGCCAAGGCGATCGGGCAGCAGCTCGGTGGTGCCGAGTTGGCCGCACAGGCCGA
>CANKOT010000134.1 GCA_947484245.1 Comamonadaceae bacterium | reverse complement strand
GATTTAACCAATGGCCAAGCGGGCGAAAGAACTTGGTTGCATGGCCGTGTCGTAGATATAAATGGCAAACCCGTCGCCAACGCAGAACTCGATTTTTGGCAAAACGCAGACAACGGGTTGTACCCCGCGCAAGACGCTGCGCAAGACCCACACAACCTGCGCTGCAAAATCCATTGCGAGGCTGACGGCAGTTTTGAGTTGCTGACGATTCGTCCGCACCCCTATACCGTTCCCACCGATGGCCCTGTGGGCGCTATGTTGGCTGCAGCGAAGCGCAGTATTTGGCGCCCAGCCCACTACCATGTCATCGTCAGTGCGCCTGGCTATGTGGGGTTAGTGACCGAGTTGTTTCCTGCAGGATCGGCCTACATAGACAACGACACTGTGTTTGGTGTGCGCGAAGGTTTGATTGTTGACTTCGAACCTTGCCAGAATGCAGAAGTAGCCAAGCGGTACAACTTACAAGCGCCTTTTAATGAGGTGCAGTTTGAGTTTTGTTTGGTGAAGCAAAACTAGTTATGCAAATGACTGACGAGGCTTTGATGTATTTATTTGAAACGCTTTAAGAAAAAAGACACTTTATAAACAGGAGACAACCATGAAACCATTTAATCAATTTATCCCTGCATTGAAATCTCTCATCATGGCAGCCTTGGCCGCTATCGTGAGTGTGAACGTATCCGCCCAAAGCGATTGGCCCAAAGCCAAGCCCGTTACCTTGTTGGTCGCTTTTGCACCGGGTGCTTCCACGGACATCGTGGCGCGCTCGCTCACGCAAAAGTTGTCTGAAATTACGGGTGGCAATTTCATCGTCGAAAACAAAGGCGGGGCGGGTGGCAATATTGCCACTACCCAAGTCAAACGCGCAGCACCGGACGGCTACACCATCTTGGTTCATAGCGTTGCTTTTGCAGTGAACCCATCTTTGTATGCGGACGCAGGCTATGACGCCATAAAAGATTTCATGCCAGTTGCCTTAGGCCCGAAGACGCCTAATATCTTCACGGTGAATTCCAGCGTTGCTGTGAACTCCCTGCCGCAATTGGTAGATGCCGCCAAGAAGTCGCCCTATAGCTATGCATCTTCTGGCATTGGAACCACCACCCACTTGTCCATGGAGCGTTTGAAGTCTGCTGCAAAGGTTGATATCGTCCATGTGCCTTACCAACCAGCAGCAGCTATCAATGCGGTGGTAGCGGGGCATACACAAATTGCGTCTACTTCTATGCCGCCCGCAGTGCCCATGATCAAAGCCGGCAAGTTGAAAGCATTGGCAGTGACCAGTGCCACCCGTTCACCTTTGTTGCCTGATGTGCCGTCCATCACCGAGTTTGGCTACAAAGAATTCGACGACTACACCTGGTTTGGTTTTTTTGCACCCGCTGGAACACCGCCCGCGGTGATTGAAAAACTCAACGCCGCACTCAACCGCGCCATGGAGTCCGCTGACATCATCGAAAAATTTTCCCAACTCGGAATGGCCAGTACACGCAACAGCACCACAGAATTCGGCAACTTCTTAAAAGCAGAAGTGCCTAAGTGGGCTGCTGTGGTGAAGAGTTCAGGGGCTAAGGCGGATTAAGCCCAAACGTGGTTATGCACATCAACTAGGTTCCGATGGGCTTGAAGCGGGTACGGATACTGGCTTCCTTGGTTTAGCTCTCATCCACGATTGGATTAGACAAAATGCCCACGCCTTCGACTTCGATTTCACAGATATCGCCAGGCGCCATCCACACTGGGGGAGTACGTGCATAACCCACACCTGCGGGTGTGCCAGTGATGATGACATCGCCTGGCTCCAAGGTCATGCACTCGGTGATGATGCGCAAGGCCTCGACCACATTCCACAAGAACACATCGGTATTGGCGTCTTGCATGACCTTGCCATTCAAACGCGATTGGATGCGAAGGCCTGCTGCACCTGGTGGCAACTCTTCTGGCGTGACCAAACATGGGCCAAACGGGCCTGTGCCGTCAAAGTTTTTACCGATCGTCCATTGCGACGATTTGCGCTGGTAGTTACGGATGCTGCCATCGTTGAAGCATGAATACCCTGAGATGCATTCGAGGGCGTTTTCCGCAGTCAAGTGTCTGGCCTGTTTGCCAATGATGACTGCCAACTCTGCCTCGTAGTCCAACTGGGTGGAGGCCTTGGGGCGAACAATGGCTTGGTTGTGTCCTACCATCGACGAGTTACCACGCAAGAAAAAGCTGGGGTATTCGGGTCGCGCGTTACCGCCTTCTTTGGCGTGGTCGGCGTAGTTCAATCCCATGCAAACTATTTTTCCGGGGTTGGGAATGAGGGGCAGTATTGTCACGCTTGAAATTGTCTGAACTGCGCTGGCTGGCGCTTTGCGCGCAGCAGCGTCCGCTGCGGCTAAACCGCCTTTGGCGCAAATCAAGTCTTTGAGATTGCGAGGTAATTCCGGTGCGGCGAGCGTCAGGTTGACGAAATCAGTGGCGTGGACATCCTTGACCCAACCAATACCCGCTTGGCCATTGGCCTCAAAGCTCAAAAAACGCATGGTGCTTCCTTCTCAGATGGTGTGAACAGTGGGCTGAATAATATCGATAATCTCAGCTGTTTAAAATTTTTATCTATTGATATCTCTCGCCATGACAACCGTACTCGCACCAGAAAGCGTTGCATCATTAACCCTCAGCACCTAAGAGCAGTTGTACGACCAAGTCTAACGCTATCGGCAACTCGCCATGAAATCCGCCTACAAGCGCCGTGATGAATCTGACGAGCATAAGCAGGTGGTCGATGCAGCAGTTGCTGGCAATGTGGCGGCCGCATGTGCGGCCTTAACGCACCACTATGAAAAAACAGCGCAAATTATTTTGAGAGCCCGTTAAATTCGGTGCGCTGGAAAAAGCTGGCATTACTTATTGAAACTAGCTGAGCACTTGCTAGTCACCCGCAAATTGCTCGCTTCCCACAATCCCGAGTTTGGTTAACCCATTGCGTTGCGCGCTAGCCAATACGCCAGCCACTGCCTCATATTTAGCCTTGCCTTGCGGTTTGATATGCACTTCAGGCTGAGGTTGCTGTTGGCTGGCTTGTTGCAGCAACGCGTCTAACTCTGCGCGATCTGCCAAAGTTTTGTCGTTCCAGCGCACCACATTGCGTGCGTCTATTTCGATTCGCACGATGGTGGGTTTTTTAAGGGCAGGTGGAGGTGTGCCTGTTGGCATGTCAAGGTTGATCGAATGCAGTTGAATAGGGATGGTGATGATCAGCATGATCAGCAACACCAACATCACATCAATCAAAGGTGTAGTGTTGATATCCATCATCACCTCGGGCTCATCGAGGGTTTGAAGCATGGGTGTTTGCGGCAACATGGTTTACTTCGCTTGTGGGTCAGTCACGAAACGCACTTTGGTGAGCCCCACGCTTTGAGCAGCAAATAAAACGCGTCCTACGGCTTCGTAGTCTGTTTGTGCATCACCGCGTATTTGCACTTCGGGCTGCGGTTTTTTATCGGCCAGAGTTTGAAGCTGCTTGAGCATCTCAGCTTGGTTGCGCATTGGTGTATCAAATAAAAATGCTTGCCCTTGTGCGTTGACTGACAAAACAATGTTGTCGGGCTTGGTCTCGCGCGGTTGTTGCACTTCGTGTGGCAAATCGACCTTCACCGAGGTGGTGACCACAGGAATCGTGATCAAGAAGATGATCAGCAACACCAACATCACATCCACCAAGGGGGTGGTGTTGATGGTGGTTAAGAGTTCATCGTCCCCATCGCTGGGGCCTAATTGCATGGCCATAGTTATTTGCTGTCTAAGCCTGTGTCAGGGCCAGTACTAGAGCCTGTGCCTTTGCCTGTGCCTAAAAGCACAGCGTGCAAATCAGCGCCAAAGGCTTGCACCTCTTCCATCGCTATTTTGTTGCGCCGTACTAACCAGTTGTAGCCCAGTACAGCAGGCACGGCCACTGCTAAGCCGATGGCGGTCATGATGAGTGACTCGCCTACAGGCCCTGCTACTTTGTCGATGCTGGCTTGGCCCGACATGCCGATTTTGACGAGCGCGTTGTAGATGCCCCAAACCGTGCCAAAGAGTCCTACAAATGGCGCTGTGGAACCCACGGTAGCCAACACGGCTAGGCCATCTTGCATACGACTTTGCACATGGTTCATCGCACGTTGGATGCTCATAGTGACCCAGGTGTTGAAATCGACAGCGCCTAAAAGCCCTGTGTGTTTGCTGGCGCCATCTAACCCTTTTTCTGCAATGTAGCGAAAGGGGCTGTCCGCATCTAATCCTTCTGTGCCTTGCTGCACAGTGCCTGCATTCCAAAACGAAGCATTGGCTGATTGTGCAAAGCCCATGACACGGTTTTGGTCCATCAACTTGGTAAAGATGACATACCAACTCGCCATACTCATCAGCACCAAAATTAGCAACGTAGCTTTAGCTACCCAATCACCTTGCGCCCAAACCGCCGATAAGCCATATGGGTTGTCCAAAGTTTCTTCGGCTGCATAGGCGCTTATCGATAAGAAATATGCGCTGAGCGCGATAAGCCATCGTTGGATACGAATTGAATACATGTAAATTCCCTAATCAAAACTGCAATTTCAAAAACAATTATTCCAAACGCCAGGTGTATTTGATGCTGGCCCAACTTTGCTCTGCTTTGCCATCGATGGTTCCAGCTCTGAACTGGCATTTAGACAGAGCATTGCGAGCCGCTTCGTCCAACCTTGGAAAGCCAGAAGTTTTTTCTATCTCGGCTTGTAGAACGCGACCATCTGCACCAATCAAAAATTTCAAACTTACTGTGCCCTCTTCTTCTAGGCGGCGCGAGGCGCTGGGGTAATCAGGCTTGGCGCAACTCGCGCCGGGTTGGATCGCGGCACCCGCGCGAATAGATGGAGATGGTGCCGAGGGTGATGTGGGTGCCGTGGGTGCTGTGCTTTGTGTCGGGGTAACGTTTATAGCTGGCGCAGTAGGCGCCGTGATGACGGGTGTAGCTGTTGCAATGGGCGGTTGAATGACCGGCGGTAATGGTGTTTTAGGCGGGGGTGTTTTGGTCGCTGCAACAGGAGGAGGAGGGGGTGGGGCAGCATCGGTTAACAACAAGGCTTCAACCGACTCTTGCGTCAATGTGATGGCTTGACGCGCTAAGCCAGATTGAATCAGCCATAACAAAATACCGTGCAAAACAAGCACCACCATCAAGCTGGGTAGGCGCTTGGTTTTGGTACGCTGTTGGTACGTGGTAGTTGGATTCAATCGATTCATCACGAAAAACAAATGGCTAACAGGGTAAACACCATTATCAACAAGCCATGATTCAAGAAGAATCTCCGTTGTCAATTCGTATGATGTTAAGTGATAAGGGTTCATCCCTTGTTTCGGATTTCACCCACCCCCAATCTAGGAGACGGACAGATGAAAAAAAGAAATTTTGCAAAACTGATGGCTGTGGCCTTCGCGTTCAGCGCCACGGCTTTTTCGTTTCATGCAAATGCAGATCCCAAAATGGTTCTCAAGGCCTCTGATGTGCATCCCATGGGTTATCCAACTGTAGAAGCCATTGTGCGCATGGGTAAGAAGCTCGAGACAGCGACCAATGGCCGTATCTCTATCCAAATGTTCCCTTCCATGCAATTGGGTGGCGAAAAGGAAATGATTGAGCAGGCCCAAATTGGTGCCTTGCAGATCGCCCGCATTTCAGTGGGTGCCATGGGCCCCGTAGTCGACGAAGTCAATGTGTTCAACATGCCCTTTGTTTTCCGCGACGAAGCGCATATGCGCAAAGTCATTGACGGCCCGATTGGTCAAGATCTCCTAGAGCGTATGACCAATGGACCTGGCTCACGTTTGGTGGCTTTGGGTTGGATGGATGCTGGTACGCGTAACGTGTATGCCAAGAAAGCTGTGACCACTCCTGAGGACCTCAAAGGAATGAAGATTCGTATGATGGGAAATCCTTTGTTCGTTGAAACTATGAATGCCATGGGCGGTAACGGAGTTGCCATGGGGTTCAATGAACTGCTTCCAGCACTTCAAACTGGTGTGGTGGACGGCGCTGAAAATAATCCGCCTACATTGCTCGCGCAAAATCACTACACCGTGTCTAAAGTGATGAGTTTGACTGGGCATTTGATCATTCCTGAAATTTTCG
>CANKOT010000133.1 GCA_947484245.1 Comamonadaceae bacterium | reverse complement strand
CTTCTCAGTACGCAATTCACGCGTGACTGGGCCGAAGATGCGGGTGCCGATAGGCTCCAATTTGGCATTCAGCAACACAGCTGCATTGCCATCGAATTTAACGAGCGAGCCATCACCACGGCGAATGCCCTTGGCGGTACGAACGACCACAGCACTGTAAACCTCGCCTTTTTTGACGCGGCCACGGGGCGCAGCTTCTTTGATGCTCACTTTGATAATGTCGCCAACACTGGCGTAACGACGCCTAGAGCCACCCAGCACCTTGATGCAAAGGACGGACTTAGCGCCGGTGTTGTCGGCAACATCCAACCGAGTTTCTGTCTGAATCATTTCAATATTTCCCAACTTGCACCTTGTGCACCCCCTGTAGACAGCGCTCTGTAGTTTGAATACAGAACTTGTTTACCTGAAGCACCAAGATCAGTCTTGGACCCGTCAGCCACACCGCGAACCACTCGCAGTGCTTTTGTTTGGGTAGATAACTCCGCTTTTTAACAAGCGAAGCCCGCGATAATACAACACTTTTGAGCCGCGTCAATACTTTGGGGGCCCAAAAAACGAAGAAATCGCAATTTTTAAAGCATCCAAGCCCCAAAGTCGCCTGCAAATTGCCGGCATATTGCCGGCCAATGGCCTCAAATGGGCGCTTGGTAAGCCTTTGCCAAAGCCTCAAATGCCGCTAATTGGGGACAAGCTTCCGTTTCAGTGCTTAATATTTGTGCAACTTGCGGAGCGATCGCCAAAGCGGCGGCGGCGTCCAAGAACAGCAATCGATTTCGACGCGCCAAAACATCCTCCACTGTGCGCGCATATTCATAGCGGGCCGCAAACCTCACCATCGCTTCGCTGAGCTGCGGTGCTAACCAACGGTCAGCGCCTGGCAATGTCGCCAACAAGGGGGCGTCTGTTCCATAAGGCCCGCTTGCAGGGCCTTCTGTGTGAAAGGCCGCTTGCGCCTTTGAGGGGGCGCCCCACAACGGGGTGTGCAGCGTGACATCGTTGGCGGTCAATGAAACCAAGCGCGCTGTGCGAATGGACTGCATCACATCGGCTGCCATGGCGCGGTAAGTGGTCCACTTGCCACCCGTGACGCTGACCAATCCAGTTGGGCCCACCTTGACTGCGTGCTCACGGCTCAGGTTTTGTGTGGCGCCTTGTTCTTTGGCATTTTCATCGTTCCTGGCCAAAGGCCTGAGTCCCGCCCAAACACTGGCGATGTCCGATCGGTGCGGCACTTTGACCAAATACTTGGCGGCCTCTTGCAAAATTTGATCAATTTCAGATTCAAGCGCCTGCGGCTCCCATTCGACCTTGGTTTTGGGCGTGTCAGTGGTACCCAACAAAACTTTGCCCTGCCATGGCACTGCAAACAACACTCTGCCGTCTTGGGTGTGCGGCACCAGCAGGGCCGATGAGCCCGGCCAAAACGAGGCGTCCACCACCAAGTGAACCCCTTGGCTGGGCCTGACGGCATGCGGCCGTTTGGCATCGCTCGCCTGGCCTGCCTGGGACTGCAGCATGGCCTCAATTTGATCAACCCAGACACCCGTGGCATTGACCACACAACGCGCTTTCAAGCTGCGTTCTTGACCTGTCTCTGTGTCTTGGCAGCGAAGGCCTTGAATACGCCCCCCAGGGTACGCCGTGAGCAACCCCGTCACGGACATGTGGTTGAGCATGAGTGCGCCGTGGGAAGCGGCAGTGCGCGCCAAAGCCAAGGCCAAACGGGCATCGTCAAATTGGGCATCCCAATACTCAACGCCTCCCACTAAATTGGTCACCCTGACGCCTGGCAGCTTCAAGACAGTTTCTGCGTGGCTTAACAAACGAGTGGGTCCAAGCCTGGCACGGCCAGCCAGCAGGTCATACAGCTTCAAACCCAAGCCATACAACCATTGGTCAGTTCGCCGATATGCGGGCATGACAAAGGGCATGGGATGGACCAAGTGGGGTGCATTCGAGAGCAAGTGTTGGCGCTCTCGCAAGGCTTCCCAGACCAAGGGCAAATGGCCTTGCGCTAAATAACGGACACCCCCATGAACCAATTTGGTGGAGCGTGACGAGGTGCCTTTGGCAAAGTCATGGGCTTCTAAGAGAACCACTTTCAAACCGCGAACAGCCGCATCAACGGCAACGCCCAGACCCGTCGCACCGCCCCCAATGATGGCGATGTCAAACTCTTGCGCCGTGTCCAATTGCGCAAGCAACTGCGCCCTGTCTGTCAACAAAGGGTTCATGCCATCTTCAATCTTTGGCCCAAGATCGCGAACGGTCTACCGCCTCGCGCCAACGGGCATGGCCGGTTTGCCTGGCTTGCATGGCGCGCGCCGTAGCTTGCGGAACAAACTTTCGATCTAGCGACCATTGGGCAGTGATTTCATCGGCGCCCGCCCAAAATCCAGTGGCCAGGCCTGCCAAATAAGCCGCCCCTAAAGCAGTGGTTTCTGAGACGCTGGCGCGCATCACCGGCACGCCCAGGGCATCGGCCTGCATTTGCATGAGCAAATTGTTTTGGCTGGCACCGCCATCGACTCGCAGTTCGGTCAATGCCAAGCCACTGTCTTTGGACATCGCCAAAAACACATCGGCCACCTGCCAAGCAATGGCCTCTAGGGCTGCACGCGCAATGTGGGCGCGCGTGGTGCCACGTGTCATGCCAATCAAAGTGCCACGCGCTTGACCATCCCAATCGGGCGTCCCCAAACCTGCAAAGGCGGGGACCAAAAAAACATCGCCGGTGTGGGGCACGCTGGCCGCCAGCGCTTCTACGTCACTGGCTTTTTGAATGATTTGCAAACCATCGCGCAACCATTGCACCGTGGCGCCGGCCATGAACACCGAACCCTCCAGCGCGTAGGCGGTTGCATGCCACGCATTGGCAACAGGCTTGGGGCCTTGCCACGCCACCGTGGTCAGCAATTGATTGCGGCTTTGAACCGGCACGTGGCCGGTGTTCATGAGCATAAAACAGCCGGTGCCATAGGTGTTCTTGGCCATGCCTGGCGTAAAACAAGCTTGTCCAAAAGTGGCTGCTTGTTGATCACCCGCAACGCCGGCAATGGGCACCGATACGCCCAACAGATGCGCATCTGTCTCGGCCAACACACCGCTGCTAGGCACCACCTTGGGCAAGATCGAAGCGGGTATGTTGAATTGCTTTAGCAAGCTTGAATCCCATGCTTGTGTATGCAAGTTGAACAACAAAGTTCGCGACGCGTTGCTGGGATCGGTCGCATGAACCCGACCTCCCGTGAGTTGCCAAATAAGCCACGCATCGATGGTGCCAAAAGCCAAATGCCCCTGCTCCGCCAGACGCCGGGCGCCAGGCACATGATCGAGCAGCCAAGCAATTTTGGTGGCTGAAAAATAAGCGTCTAAAACCAAGCCTGTTTTCTTTTGAATGCCAGCAGCGAGTCCTTGGCTTTTGAGCTGATCACAAAGCCCGGCGGTTCTGCGATCTTGCCAAACGATGGCCGGTGCAATCGGCTGGCCTGTTCTTCGATCCCAAACCACGCTGGTTTCGCGTTGGTTGCTTATGCCAATGCCTTGAATTTGAGACGCAGCAACGCCCGCTTGATGCAGAACGTCATGCATGACTTTTTTCTGCGTCTGCCAAATTTCAAGTGCGTCGTGCTCGACCCATCCTGGCTTGGGAAAGTATTGTGTGAACTCTTGTTGAGCTATTGCAACTGGCTGGCCATTGCGGTTGAACAGCACCGCCCGTGAGCTGGTGGTGCCTTGGTCGAGTGCAAGGATGTAGTTCATGCCAAGAAGGTTAACCGAAAGCGGTCTTTCGAAAAAGAGACAATAAGCCCTATTGGCCGAATCAGACACAATAGTTCAAACTGAGGCCAAGCCCTTCAATGGCCTCTCTATTTTTCGAGAATGACTCATGACTGCATCGACTCACATTGATTTTCAAAAAATGCGATTGGCCTTCATTGGCGGCGGCAATATGGCCAGTGCCATTTTGGGCGGGCTCATTCGGGAAGGCCTTGCACCAAAGCAAGTGGTCGTGATTGAACCCTTTGCAGAGACTGCAGCCAAACTTCAACAGGCAACGGGGGTCGATGTTCAAGCTGTTGCCTCTGCCGTTTTGGCGGATGCAGATTTGGTAGTTTGGGCAGTCAAACCGCAAGTTTTCAAAGAGGCTGCTTTACCGGTAGCCGCTTTCACGAAAAAGGCACTGCATTTGTCGGTGGCCGCAGGCATTCGAAGCGACAGCATTGCGCGCTGGCTTCAAACCGACCGGGTGGTGCGCAGCATGCCCAATACGCCCGCCTTGGTCGGACAAGGCATCACCGGATTGTTTGCCCGTGCAGGTGTGTCGACGCTAGACAAACAATGGGTCGAAAAAGTCTTGCACAGCACGGGCGAGTGGTTGTGGGTTCATGAAGAATCCGATTTGGATGGGGTCACTGCCCTTTCGGGTTCGGGACCGGCCTATGTGTTTTATTTTTTAGAGGCCATGACCGAGGCTGGCATTCAAATGGGCTTCAGCCCAGCACAGGCTTACCACTTGGCCAAAGCCACCTTTGGCGGTGCCACCCATCTGGCGCGTCAATCAACCGAGTCGCCCGAAGTGCTGCGCCAGCGCGTCACTTCACAAGGCGGCACCACCTATGCTGCTCTCACATCCATGGCCAACGATCATGTGAAAGAAGCTTTTGTGAAAGCCATGCTGGCGGCGCAGAAACGCGCAGGTGAATTGGGTGATGAGTTTGGCAAGGACTGATCAGCGGTAGCTCAGCGCCACGCCCACAAAGGCGGCAAAACCCACCCAGTGGTTCAAGCGGAATGCTTTGAAACAACCGTCACGTGTTCGGTCTTTGATGAGCAGAAAATGCCAAGCGGCTTGAAGGGCGGCAACAGCCAAGCCCGCCGACAAAAGCGGCTTCTCGGCTGCGTCTAGCACCACGCCCCAAACACCCAAAAAGGCAGCATAAAAAAACATCACGGCCGCCACATCCCATCGACCCAAAGTGATGGCGGAAGTTTTCATGCCGATTTTCAAATCGTCATCGCGGTCCACCATGGCGTATTCGGTGTCGTAGGCCAAGACCCAAAACAAATTGCCCAGCAACAGCGCCCAAGCCATGCCGGGCACTTCGCCGGTGACGGCTGCAAACGCCATGGGAATGCCAAAACTGAATGCCACGCCCAGCACGGCTTGCGGCATCGCGACAACGCGTTTGGCAAAGGGATACGCCACTGCCACGGCCATTGCGGCAAAAGACCACGCCATGGTTTCTGTGCGCAAAGTAAGGACCAGCCCAAACGCGATCAATGCCAGCGCCGCACCCAGCATCAAAGCTTCTTTCACGCCAATGCGGCCACTGGTTACTGGCCGTTCGGCGGTTCGTTTGACATGCTTGTCAAAATCGCGATCGGCCACATCGTTCAAACAACACCCTGCACTGCGCATGAGGATGGTGCCCAGCGTAAAAACAATCAGCAAATGCCATCCTGGAAAACCACCGGACGCCACCCACAAAGCAGACAGCGTTGGCCACAGCAGCAAGAGCCAACCTGCAGGTCGATTCCAGCGAATGAGGTCTAGGTACAAGCTGATTTTTTCACGCATGAAATGAGAAACTTTTCAACTTCAAGCCGCTCGAGAAGGCATCACGACAAGCGCGTCACGCCAGGCAACTCACACGCATAAATGGCATTGCGAAGAGCTGCGATGGCCTCGTAGCGCGTGAAGCTTTTACGCCAAACCAAGACCACACGGCGCAGGGGCGGCAAACCGCCTGCTTCGTCCACGATGGGCAAGTAAGCGATGTCCGGGTCCTCGTGTTTTTTCCGCTTGGGCTCTTTGGCGAGTGCTTCAGCAGGCACCGACAAGCGCGGCACCAAAGTGACGCCCATGCCTGCCGCCACCATGTGCTTGATGGTTTCCAAGGAAGAGCCTTCGAAGCTTTTGCGAATGCCTTCTGCATTGCTAGAAAACCTTGCAAACTCTGGGCACACTTCGAGCACATGGTCTCTGAAGCAATGGCCATTGCCAAGCAGCAACATGGTTTCGTTTTTGAGTTGCTCAGCTGTGATCGATTTTTTCTTGGCCAGCAAATGCTTCACGGGCAATGCGGCCATGAAGGGCTCATCGTACAAAGCAGCGGTGGCCAATCCGGTATCGGGAAAAGGCT
>CANKOT010000132.1 GCA_947484245.1 Comamonadaceae bacterium | reverse complement strand
CGGCTACCAAAACGGGTGGCCGACAACACATATTGCAAACCAACGGTCAGCGCCGCGCACACCGCGATGATGAACAAACGGTAGTGCCCCATGCCCAATTCCCAAGGCGTGCCCGTTCCTAATTCAGTACGGCCTTTGAGCCACTCAGGCAGCTGCATGATTTGCTGCTGCGAGCCTACAAAGTAATCGACCGAGGCCACCGCCATAAAAGCCAGCCCAATTGAAAACAGCACTTGGTCCAAATGGGGTTTGCGGTACATAGGACGGTACAAAGTGCGCTCTAAAACAGCGCCAAGCAGCGCCGTACCCGCAAACGCCAAGGGCAAACACACCAAAAAAGGTACCTCAAAACGCTGCATCAGCACCACGGTGAGGTAGCCCCCCACCATGGCAAAAGCACCATGGGCGAGGTTGATGAAATTCATCAACCCCATCGTCACCGACAAGCCTACGGCCAGAATGAAAAGCAGCATGCCATAGGCGATGCCGTCAAACAGAATTGTCACAGGTTCTTATTTGTTCTTACCGGGGTCTTTGACGTCTTTGAGCGTTTCAAACTCTTGGTTATAGAGTTGGCCATTGACCTTTTCTACCTTGCGGATGTAGATGTTGTGCACCACATCACGGGTTTGCGCGTCGATGAACATCGGTCCGCGTGGGCTCTCAAAAATCTGCCCCTTCATAGCCGCCAACAAGGCTTCGCCGCTGCCGCCTTTGGTGGCCTTGGCTGCTTCATAAATCACGCGCATGCCGTCGTAGCCGCCGACTGCCATAAAGTTAGGGCGCAAACCTGCATTGGCTTTCTCAAAAGCTGCAACAAACTTCTTGTTGACCGCAGAGTTATGCGAGGTCGAGTAGTGGTGCGAGGTCACCACGCCCACCGCTACTTCGCCCATGCCATTCAAGATATCGTCGTCGGTGATGTCACCGGTACCGATCAACTTGATGCCTGCCTTGTCCATGCCGCGCTCGGCAAATTGCTTCATCAAAGCCGCGCCTGCACCAGACGGCACAAATACAAATATCGCGTCAGGCTTGAGGTCACGCACTTTTTGCAGGAAAGGCGCAAAGTCTGGGTTACGCATGGGCACGCGCAAGGAGTCGATCACTTGGCCACCATTGAACAAGAGGCGGTCTTTGAAATACTTTTCTGCGTCAATGCCAGGGCCATAGTCAGACACCAAGGTCACAACTTTTTTAATGCCGTTGTTAGGCGCCCAATCCGCCATACTGACGGAAGCCTGTGGCAAGGTAAAACTGGTGCGAATGATGAAAGGCGACGCCTCGGTAATGCTCGAGGTGGCAGCCGCCATCACCACCAGCGGTGTTTTGCTTTGGGTGGCGATAGGCGCAGTGGCCAACGCCAAGGGCGTCAAACCGAAACCAGCCAAGACATTGACTTTGTCATTGACAACCAATTCTTGCGCGATGCGCTTGGTCACGTCAGGTGCGCTGGTGTCGTCCTTGACGATCAACTCCACTTTTTTGCCGCCGACGGTGTCGCCGTTTTGGGCCATATAGAGACGCGCAGCCGCTTCAATTTGCTTGCCAGTAGAGGCAAAGGGACCGGTCATGGGCAAGATCAAACCGATCTTGAATTTGTCTTGGGCCATGGCGCTGCCAGCTGTGAACAGCAAGGAAGCGGCAACAGCGGACACGATGAATGCGCGTTTTGTCATTGGGGGAGTCTCCAAGGGTAAAGGGGAAGGGATGCTTTTTAGCAGGATGCGAAGCCCTGTACTTTAAACTGTTGGAGTGACTTGCGCTTCACAGGCGCCGCAAATGTTCTGCGTAGCCCTCATGGCGCGCCTCACATACTAAGGATTTCTCCCCATGAAACGTCGATCCCTGCTGCTGGTCGCTCCTTTGGGCTGGAGTTTGGCAAACATTGCTTTGGCGCAATCCGCCTACCCCAGCAAAACGATTCGGTACATCGTTCCCGTTTCGGCTGGCGGTGGTTCCGATATGGTGGGCCGAACGGTGTGTGAACGCTTGGGTCGCTTACTTGGCCAAACCATCGTGGTCGACAACATTGGCGGCGGCGGCGGTGTCATCGCCTCGCAAACCACGGCACGGGCGCCTGCAGACGGTTACACCTTGATGCAAGGCTACGTCGCCACCCACGGCACGGCGCCCGCCACGCGCAAGTTGCCTTACGACGCGATCAAAGATTTCACCCCTATCGGCATGATTGGCAGCACCCCGAATGTGTTGTGTGTCCCTACAGCGCTGCCAGTGCAAGACATCAAAAGCTTTCTGGAATATGTGCGCCAAAACCCGGGAAAGGTGTCTTACGGCTCCTCTGGCGCTGGTTCTTTGACACATCTCTCGGCGGAATTATTCAAGTTACAAACAGGCGCCTTCATGGTGCACATTCCCTACCGCGGCATTGCACCCGCGACAACAGATTTAATTTCAGGCCAAACCCAAGCCATGTTCCCAGGGCTGGCTGCAGCCCTGCCGCATATCCGCGGTGGCCGCATTCGCGCTTTGGCGTTGACGGGTAAGCACCGTCACTCACAACTCAAAGATGTACCCACCTTAGAAGAAGCAGGCCTTAAAGGCTTTGACGCACAACAGTGGTATGGCATCGTGGGTCCTGCCAACATGCCTACCCCCATAGTCAAACAAATCAACGAAGCGCTTGGCAAAGTTTTGTCCCAACCCGATTTCAAAGAAAAACTATCTGCCGAAGCGGTCGACCTTTTCCCCATGACGCCTGAAGCATTTGGCGTTTATATGAAGGCAGATATTGCTAGATGGACAGCTTTAGCCAAAGAGCGGGGCATCATGTTGGATTCTTAAATCGCCTCGGATTTTTAAGATTTCCAAGGCTAGTTTTGCTCATCGCCTTTTTATCAAGCTTTCATTTCTTATTGATTTCCCTTCCTTTTCATTTCCATTTCTTTTTACCTTCACTTACAACTTCACTGTTTTTCACATGGCCACCAACACCACCGTCGTCGCAGACCACAACGCACCCGCAGTTACCCAGATCTTGGCTGAGTTCGTCGCCACCCACCCATCCAAAGGCTGGTCTGACGCCGTCGACCACGAAGCGCACCGCACTTTTTTAAATTGGTTGGGCTGCGCGATTGGCGCTAGCGACCATGCTGCTGCGCGCGCTGCTTTGGCAGCAGTCAATATGTTGCAGCCAGCACCACAAGCCAGCATTGCCGGACGCAAAGACCGCGTCGACATGGCCAGCGCCGCTTTGATCAACGGCATCACTTCGCACACCTTTGACTTTGACGACACCCACCTCAAAACCATCATCCACCCAGCAGGCCCAGTCGCCTCGGCTTTGCTGCCCCTGGCTGAACACATTGGCGCGACGGGTCGTGAATTAATCGACGCTATGGTGCTCGGCATCGACGTTGCCTGCCGCATGGGCAATACCGTCTACCCCGAGCATTACGACCGCGGCTGGCATATCACCGGAACCACTGGCATGTTGGGTTCTGCTGCGGCTTGCGCGCGCTTGCTCAAACTCAACACCCAACAAACTGCGATGGCTTTAGGCATCGCCGCATCGCAGCCCATTGGCTTGCGCGAACAATTCGGCACCATGACCAAGCCCTTCCACCCCGGCGCTGCGGCGCGTGCAGGTTTGATGTCTGCGCTGATGGCCAAGCATGGATTCACGTCGAGCGGCAAAGCACTAGAGGCACCACGCGGCTGGGCGCAAGTGGTCTCGTCCAAATACGACTGGAACGAGGTGACTGACGAACTGGGCAAGCGCTTTGAAATCAGCTTCAACACTTACAAGCCATTCGCTTGCGGTATCGTGATCCACCCCAGCATCGACGCGTGTGTGCAATTGCGCGAACAAGGTGTCAAAGCTGAAGACGTGGAACGTATCGAATTGCGCGTGCACTCTTTGGTACTCGAACTCACCGGCAAAAAAGAACCAGCGGACGGCTTGCAAGGCAAGTTCAGTGTCTTCCACGGGTGTGCAGCAGGTTTGATCTTTGGCCGTGCAGCGGAAGAAGAATTTGACGACCATATCGTCACCCGCGAAGACGTGGTCGCCCTGCGTCGCAAGGTGCAAGCCACGGTGGACAACAGCATCCGTGAAGAAAGCGCTGACGTCACCGCCATCCTCAAAGACGGTCGCAAAATCCATGTATTTGTCGAGCATGCGATTGGCTCAGTGCAACGGCCCATGACCGATGCTGCCTTGGAAGCCAAATTCCACGGCATGAGCGATGTGGTGATTGGTGCAGACAAAACCAACGCGCTACTCAAAGCGTGCTGGAACTTGGGACAAGCAACTGACGTGCATGCGCTGACTGCACTCACTCACGCTTAAGGAAGGTATAAAAGGCTAATTTAATGACTACTACTTTTGCTACCAAAGTCGGACTAATCGGATTAGGCGCCATGGGCTCCGGCATGGCTGCCTCTTTGCGCCGAGCGAGCTTTGACGTGCATGTCTTCGATGTACGCCAAGAGGTCGCCGATAAATTTGCCAAAAATGGCGGACACGCCTGCAAAAGCGTCGCTGAACTCGGCGCAGCATGCGACGTGGTGGTGAGCGTCGTTGTTAACGCAGCGCAAACCGAAGCCGTGTTGTTTGGCCCCAATGGCGACGGCACAGGATGCGCCGCCACTATGCGCGAAGGTAGTGTGTTTGTGATGTGCTCCACCGTCGACCCTAATTGGTCGGTGGCGCTAGAAGCTCGGCTAGAAAAACTAGGTCTTCACTATGTAGACGCCCCCATCTCCGGTGGCGCAGCCAAAGCCGCCAGTGGCGAGATGACGATGATGACGGCTGCCAAACCGGCTGCCTATGCGAAGTGCGAAGCCATGTTGAACGCGATGGCAGGCAAGGTCTACAAATTGGGTGACCATGCTGGGGCTGGGAGCAAAGTCAAGATCATCAACCAATTGTTAGCGGGCGTACACATTGCGGCTGCCGCTGAAGCCATGGCCTTAGGGTTACGCGAAGGCGTCAATCCAGACGCTTTGTACGACGTCATCACCCACAGCGCTGGCAACAGTTGGATGTTTGAAAACCGCATGGCCCATGTGCTGGCTGCCGACTACACGCCTTTGTCTGCCGTCGATATTTTTGTGAAAGATTTGGGGCTTGTGCTGGACATGGCGCGCGCTAGTAAATTTCCGCTTCCACTTTCTAGCACTGCGCACCAAATGTTTATGCAAGCTTCGACTGCTGGTTTTGCCAAAGAAGACGACAGCGCAGTGATCAAAATATTCCCTGGTATTGAATTGCCGCAAGCGAAAAAATAAATGTCCAAACCTCTTCTATTAGGCTGCATTGCCGACGACTTCACTGGCGCTACCGATTTAGCCAACAACTTGGTCCGTGCTGGTATGCGCGTGGTCCAAACGATTGGTATTCCTAACGCCCCCCTATCGGCTGAAGTAGACGCCGTAGTTGTTGCATTGAAATCGCGCACGATTGCGCCGCAAGACGCTATCGACCAATCGCTGCAAGCTTTGCAGTGGTTGCAAGGCCAAGGCGCCCAACAGATTTATTTCAAATACTGCTCTACCTTCGACAGCACAGCCCAAGGCAATATCGGCCCTGTGACCGAGGCCCTAATGCAAGCGCTTCAAACCGACTTCACCATCGCAACCCCTGCGTTTCCAGATAACGGACGCACGGTTTTTAAAGGCTATTTATTTGTCGGCGATGTATTGCTCAACGAATCTGGTATGCAACACCATCCTCTTACGCCAATGGTGGACGCCAACTTGGTGCGTGTGATGCAAGCGCAATGCAAAAGCAAGGTGGGTTTACTTAGCCACAAAACTATTGCACAAGGCGCTACAGCCATTAGCCAAGAAATTACCAATCTGAAACAACAAGGTGTTCACATCGCCATCGTCGACGCTGTTTCTAATGACGACCTCATGCGTTTAGGCCCTGCGCTCAAAGGCATGCCTCTGGTGACTGCGGGTTCTGGTGTGGCAATTGGTCTTCCACAAAACTTTGGGCTTTTGCCCACACCGCAAGCCAGCGTATTGCCAAAAGCTTCTGGTCTGCAAGCGGTGGTTTCAGGCAGTTGTTCGCAAGCCACCAATCGACAAGTGGCACATTTCAAGGCGACTGGTCGTCCCGCTTTTTTAATCGACCCCTTGAAGTTGAAAGGCAGTTGGCAAGATTTAGTCAAAGAGGCCCTGACTTGGGCCCAAGGCTATTTGGCGTCTGGCCCTGTGTTGGTCTATTCCACCGCGACACCGGAGTCCGTGCAAGCTGTGCAATCGCAATT
>CANKOT010000131.1 GCA_947484245.1 Comamonadaceae bacterium | reverse complement strand
GGCGGCGCCACTTTGTTTTTAACCACCTTGACCTTGGTCTCGTTGCCAATGGCCTCGTCGCCGCGCTTGATGGTGCCGGTGCGGCGAATGTCTAAGCGAACAGACGCGTAGAACTTGAGGGCATTGCCGCCGGTGGTGGTTTCGGGGGAGCCGAACATGACGCCGATCTTCATGCGGATTTGGTTGATGAAGATCACCATGCAATTGGTTTTCTTGATGGTGGCGGTGAGCTTGCGCAGTGCTTGGCTCATGAGACGTGCTTGCAAGCCGGGAAGTGAGTCGCCCATGTCGCCTTCGAGTTCGGCTTTGGGGGTGAGCGCGGCCACGGAGTCGATGACCACCAAGTCAACCGCGCCGGAGCGAACCAAGCTGTCCACAATTTCAAGGGCTTGTTCGCCGGTGTCGGGTTGGCTGATGAGCAGGTCTTGCAGGTTGACGCCCAATTTTTGAGCGTATTGGATGTCCAGGGCGTGCTCGGCATCGACAAAGGCGCATTGGCCGCCTACTTTTTGCATTTCGGCAATCACTTGCAAGGTCAATGTGGTTTTGCCGGACGACTCAGGGCCGTATATTTCAACCACCCGACCGCGGGGCAACCCGCCTACGCCCAAGGCGATGTCTAGGCCCAAAGAACCCGTGGACACAACCTGAATGTCTTCGATGACTTCGCCTTCGCCCAAGCGCATGATGGTGCCTTTGCCAAATTGTTTTTCAATTTGGGCCAGGGCTGCTTGCAGGGCTTTGGTTTTGTCGCTGTTTTGCTCGCTCATGAAAATCTCCTTGAGAATCAACGGGTTAAAAATGGCGCATCTAGAAAGTTGATCAAAGACTGGATGCTTGAACAGTACTGTAACGGCAATGTCTTGGCCCGTAAATAGATTTTTTAGTCAGTTTGCTTTACTATCAGCAAATGCCAGTCAATGACAGTTCAGCGCAAAATTCAAAGCCAATTTTTGACCGGTCCAGCGTGTTGGACGATCGTTGGCGGGAGACGCACTTAGGCCGTTTGTTGGGGCACGCCATGCGGCGTTTTGACGCACGCGTGTTAAGTCTGATGGCCAACAATGATCAGGTGCCCTTGGCCTTGTCCAATTTGGCAGCACGAGACCAGATCAGTGCCGCGCACATTCACATCACTCGGCATTTGTCACTGCAAGGCTCCCGACTCACAGAGCTGGCGCAAGCGGCGGGCATGAGCAAACAAGCCATGGGCAATTTGGTGGACCAGTGTGAGGCTTGGGGTTTGGTCACACGCAAAAGCGATTCACGCGACGTAAGGGCGCGGCAAGTTGTCTTTACGGAAGCGGGCCTTGCTTGGTTGGCCGCATTTCAAATGGCCGTGGCGCAAGCAGAGAGCGAATTTAAGGACGCTGTCGGACGGGAAGTCGCCACAGTGGTGGCCTTGGGGCTAGAGGCTTATTGCATGTGAGCACAAGACGAACACAAAAGTGACGCATGCTTGTTGAGCCGCCACGAGAAAGAATCTACGCAGAGTACTGAGAGTCGCCTAAAATTTGCAAGGGTTCAACACGGGCTCAAAGACAGCTAAGAAAAACATCGGGAGACAACAATGCGCATTTTGATTGCAGAAGACGATCAGGTCTTGGCCGATGGACTGCTGCGGAGTTTGCGCAGCGCGGGTGCCGCTGTGGACCATGTGGCAAGCGGCTCTGAAGCCGATGCCGCACTCATGACCAACAACGAGTTCGATTTGCTCATTCTCGATCTAGGCCTGCCCAAAATGCACGGCCTTGAAGTCTTGAAAAAATTACGCGCAAGAGGCTCGACTTTGCCAGTTCTAATTTTGACGGCAGCCGATGGCGTCGAAGAGCGTGTCAAAGGCCTGGATTACGGCGCAGATGACTACATGGCAAAACCATTCAGTCTGCAAGAATTAGAAGCGCGTGTTCGCGCATTAACTCGCCGAGGCATGGGCGGCGCCACCTCTCAAATCAAACACGGCCCCCTCATTTACGATCAGTCCGGCCGCGTGGCCACCATTGACGGCAAGATGGTCGAGTTGTCCGCGCGTGAATTGGGATTGCTCGAAGTGTTGCTGCAACGCACCGGACGTTTGGTGAGCAAGGACCAATTGGTTGAGCGTTTGTGCGAATGGGGTGAAGAGGTTAGCAATAACGCCATTGAGGTCTACATTCACCGCTTGCGCAAGAAAATTGAGAAGGGACCGATTCGCATCGCCACCGTGCGCGGCCTTGGTTACTGCCTTGAAAAAATCCCAGGCTAATGAAGCGCTTAATGCAACAGTCAACAGCAAGATGAATGAAATCTAAAAACTGGCAGCTGTCTTTTTTTCGCCGCGAGCAGCGATCGTTGTTTGGCGAAATTTTGGACTGGATGCTCACGCCGCTGTTGCTCTTATGGCCCGTGAGCCTTGCCTTGACGTGGTTGGTGGCGCAAGGCCTGGCCAATAAGCCATTTGACCGTGCCTTGATTTATAACGTCGAGGCCTTGTCGCAGTGGGTCAAGCTCAGTCCCGATCAGCGTCGGGTGCAGTTCAATTTGCCGCAACCCGCTAGCGAACTATTGCGTGCAGATGACGCTGATTTGGTGTACTACCAAGTGATGGGCCCGAACGGTGAGCTCTTAGGCGGTGATCGTGATTTACCGCAACCCCAAGATGCCGGAAAAATAGGCAGTTACGAAGTCAAAATACGTGACGACGAAATGCGCAGCTTGGAAGTTCGCGTGGCCTATACCTGGGTTCATTTGGCGTCGGACAAACACACCGCAGGCATGACACCCGTGTTGGTGCAAGTGGCAGAGACGCGTGAAAAAAGATCGGTCTTGGCGACTGAAATTATCAAGGGTGTGATGTTGCCGCAATTCGCCATCTTGCCTTTGGCGGTCTTGCTGGTGTGGCTTGCATTGGTTCGCGGCATTAAGCCGTTGTCGGAATTGGAAGAGAGAATCCGCGAAAGAAAATCGGATGACTTGAGCCCGCTGGATGAGAAGACCGTGCCACTGGAAGTTGCGCCCTTGGTGTCTTCCGTGAATGATTTATTGAAACGACTCAAAGACTCCATTGCCACGCAAAAAAGATTTTTGGCAGACGCTGCGCATCAATTGAAGACGCCGCTAGCGGGCCTGCGAATGCAAGCAGATTTGGCGCAAAGAAAAGGCGCTAGCGAAGAGGACTTGAAACAATCACTCCAACAAATTGGGCGGGCCAGTGTCCAGGCCACTCACACCGTGAATCAGTTGCTCTCATTGGCGCGTGCGGAAGGCGCGGGCGCCATTGATTTGCAATCTTGTGACATGGAGGCCTTGGTGAGCGAGGTTTTGAATGACTCTTTGCCGCGCGCCATGGAGAAGGGCTTAGACCTGGGCTACGACGGCGTTGACCACCAAACGAAGCGTCGTTTCTTGAAAGTCCAAGGCAACCCAACGCTGTTAAAAGAGATGGTTCGCAACTTGGTCGACAACGCAATTCATTACACACCCAGCTCGGAAGAGAGACCGGGCGTCATCACGGTTCGCTTGTTGGTGGACCCCTACAGTCAAGCCTTGGCGGTGCAAGTGGAAGATAACGGGCCGGGCATTTCAGTTGCAGAAAGAGAGCGTATTTTTGAGCCGTTCTATCGGGCACTGGGCAGCAACGTCGACGGCTCTGGTTTGGGCTTGCCCATCGTGCGCGAAATTGCCCAAAGACATGGCGCTGCCGTTTCAGTTGATATTGCGCATCCTGGGCAAACGCCCTCTGGCGCATGCTTCACCATTCGGTTTGCGCCCATCCACAAGCCATCCATTTAAAACCGATATCGCTTGAGCCTTCAACGGGGCGCCTTTTTAGCCCTTATGCCGCGGGCTTCCATAGGTTCAGTTGTAAGCGTTCACGCTCGATCACGATGGCCACAACAGGATGGGACGCGACGTGATTGACATGGGCCCAAAGGGCTGGAAAGGTGGCGGGATTGATGCCAGCAATAGAGCCCCAACGCGTCAAGGTGAGCGCATAGGCGTCCAAGGGGCCAGGTTGTTCACCTGACAACCAGCCGGAGGTTGACAATTGATTTTTGACCAGATCCTCCAACTCACTCATCAAGCCTTTGTATTGCTGCGTGTTGAAAATTTTCAGTGCAGCCTGCACATCGACTTGGTCACTGAATTTGTGCGGCAGAAAAATGTGCGTGAATGTTGGGTGAACGGTGTTGTTCATCCAAGCCAATGCTTCAATGGCTTTGGCGCGCAGTACAGGCGCTGTCGGTAAAAGTTTGGCTTCAGGAAACTTTTGATCAAGGTACAAGACGATGGCCATAATTTGAGTAATGACCTGATCGCCATCCAGCAAAACGGGAACTTGACTGCGTGGGTTGATGGCCTTGTATTCGTCGCCGTTTTGTTCGCCCTTGTGAAGTTTGACCATGGCGGGCTCGAAATCGCTGCCCGACAATTGCAGCATCACGTGCGGCACAAATGAGCATGCGCCCGGAGAAAAGTAAAGTTTCAAGCTCATGATGTTTTCCTTGTGATCATTAGGTTGTCAGGGTTAATTTGTTGCAGTTTGCGTTCAGGCTCCCGCACTGAGGAGGGGGCAAACCCCCAGCTTTCCAGGACACCCTCGCGCCACATGTAAAAAATAGCATTCAAAATCATCAAGATCAAAATGAACCAGCGCAATTTCATGTGTTTCATGATGCGCATTCAAGAAAGGGGTCTCACACTGACCTCTGAGCTGCTAATTTTGACGCGGCCTTGGTCTGTCGCAATTTGCAGGGCGCCCATATGATCGACACCCTCACACAGCCCTTGAGCCCCTTCACTGGTGGTGATTGGGCGGCCCAAAAGTACATCCCGCGCATGAAACCTAGACTGAAATGGCGCAAAACCTTCAGATTCAAACTTCAAGAGCGTCGACATTAGAGGGTCGATGATGCGCTCGAGTGCTGCGGGGGCTGTAGCACCCCCCCAAAACTCATTCAGACCCGCTGCGGGCGTCCTAAGATCATTGGCGCTGGGTTTTCGAACATTGAGACCGACGCCAATCACAGCATAGCTTTGATCACCTTGACTGGCGGCTTCAATCAAGATGCCGCCCAGTTTTCTTTCCAGACGCCACAAATCGTTCGGCCATTTGATCTGAACTTCAGGCCCCAGTGACTCTGCCAAGCTCAAGCCAACAGCCAGGGAAAGACCCGACCAATTGGCAGGGCGGTAGGGCAAACCGATGGAAAAGGTCAGCGCGTCACCCAGTTCACCCACCCACGCCCTGCCTTGCCGGCCCCGTCCCGCCAGCTGACGCTCTGCAATCAACAAAATAGGATCGGGCCGCCCTTCTTTGGCACGCCGCATCAACTCGGTGTTGGTGGAGTCAACTTCTGGCAAGATTTCAACGCTGAACCCTGGCAGCTGCGGCACCACCGCTTGCCAAATGGCTTCAGCAGGCCAACGTTGAAGGGGGGTGCTTTCGCTCAAGTCTCACCTTGGAGTTGTTTTCAAAGACAGCTTAGAGGGCGCTTCAAGCCTTCTTTTTGGCTTGCTTCAGCTCTTTTTTGAGCTTCTTAATTTTCTTTTCAATCTTTTTGATTTGACTGGGAATCTTGGGGGTGGCGGGCCTGCGTTTGGGTGCCAACAATGTTTTGCGGCAACTGGGACTGCCACACCAGCAAGGGTATTCGGCCTTGAGCTTCGGCGTGTAAGGCTCGTCAATGATCAAGCCGTAGTCGTAATTAAGCTCTTCACCCGCCTTGATGTTGCGCAGTGCCTTGATGTAGATGCGATCATGCGCTTCATCGGCCTCACAGTTGGGGTTGCAGCTGTGATTGATCCAGCGCGAGGAGTTGCCGCCATGCAAGGCGTCAATTACCTTGTCTTCGTTCACATGGAAGTAAAAGGTGTGGTTGGGGTCTGAGGGGTCGTGCGGGTGGCGATCTTGCGCCTCATCCCAGCTGATGACCTCGCCCACGTATTCAAACAGGGTCTCGCCTTCGGCAATGTCTTGCAAGGCAAAAACGCCTTTGCCGTGGACACCGGAGCGACGCACCTGCACCCGACGGCCAGAGGCCGGTAAAGCCTTGGGCTGATCGAAAGCCTTCAAAATTGATTTTGTCGACGGTAGAGTTTTTTTGACCACGGCTTGAAAAATTTGTTATTGTAAAAACATGTGGGCGCGCGTGTGCGCGTGCCCGTGTGTGTACACGTGCGCATGCGCGCACGCGAGACCGGATTGTATGAGATGAAAACATTGGTAATTGCAGAGAAGCCTTCAGTGGCTCAAGACATCGTGCGTGCTTTAACGCCGATC
>CANKOT010000130.1 GCA_947484245.1 Comamonadaceae bacterium | reverse complement strand
TCTGGTTGAGCAGAATGATGCCGACGTTAGGCCGAAAGCCTTCGCGGTCAAGCATAATCAAATCCCAAATTTTTAAACTGTGACCATTATGCACGGACAGTTCTGTTCAACATTAGGACTCACCCTGAGTACGCTTGGAATTAGCCCATGAAAGCCAGTCAATTTTTAATTTCCACCCTCAAAGAAGCGCCAGCAGATGCCGTGGTGGCCAGCCATCAGCTCATGATGCGCGCCGGCATGATCAAGCGCTTGGGCGCCGGCATCTACAACTACATGCCCATGGGATTGCGTGTCATTCGCAAAGTTGAAGCCATCGTGCGCGAAGAAATGAACCGCGCTGGCGCCATTGAAATGACCATGCCTGTGGTGCAACCTGCCGAGCTGTGGCAAGAGACCGGACGCTTTGAAAAGATGGGCCCAGAGCTGTTGCGCATCCAGGATCGCCATGGCCGTGACTTTGTGGTGCAGCCCACCAGCGAAGAAGTGATCACCGATGTAGCCCGCCAAGAACTGCGCAGCTACAAACAATTGCCTAAAAACTTCTATCAAATTCAAACCAAATTTCGTGACGAGCGTCGCCCTCGCTTTGGCTTGATGCGCGGCCGAGAGTTCATCATGAAAGACGCTTACAGCTTTGATCGCGACCCAGTGTCTGCCAAGCAAAGCTACAAGATCATGGCCGATGCCTATCGCAAAATCTTTGACCGCTTTGGTTTGAGCTACCGCGCGGTGGCCGCCGACAGCGGCGCCATTGGCGGCGATTTGAGCGAAGAGTTTCAAGTGATTGCGGCCACAGGTGAAGACGCCATCGTGTTCTGTTCCGAAAGCGATTACGCCGCCAACATGGAAAAGGCCGAGGCTTTGGCGCCAGCGCAGGCGCGTCCTGCCGCGGCCAAACCTCAAACACTCACACCCACACCAGGTAAGAGCACCTGCCAAGATGTAGCGACTTTGTTGAACGTTCCTTTATCTACTACTGTGAAATCTTTGGTCTTGGCCACCGACGAAACCGATGAGCAAGGCAGCATCAAGGCATCTCAAGTATGGTTGCTGTTGCTCCGTGGCGATCACGACATGAACGAAGTCAAAGTGGGCAAGTTGCCAGGCTTGAATGTCGGCTTCCGTTTTGCCACACTGGCAGAAATTGACGAGTACTTTGGCTGTAAGCCTGGCTACCTGGGCCCTTTGAATTTGAAGAAGCCTTTGAAGGTGGTGGCCGACCGCGAAGTGGCCGTCATGGCCGATTGGATTTGCGGTGCCAACCAACCCGACCACCACATCACGGGTGTGAACTGGGGTCGCGATTTGCCCGAGCCCATGATGGTGGCCGACTTGCGCAATGTGGTGGCCGGCGACATGTCGCCCGATGGCAAAGGTGCTTTGGCCATTGAGCGTGGCATTGAGGTGGGCCACGTGTTTTATTTGGGCACCAAATACAGCCAAGCCATGAACGCGACGTTTTTGGACGAAAACGGCAAGCCGCAGTTTTTGGAAATGGGTTGCTATGGCATTGGCGTGACACGCTTGCCCGCCGCGGCCATTGAGCAAAATCACGATGCCAAGGGCATCATTTGGCCCGACGCCATTGCGCCTTTCACGGTGGTCATTTGTCCCATTGGTGCCGACCGCAGTCCCGATGTCAAAGCCGCTTCAGAAAAGCTGTATGCCGACCTCATGGCAGCTGGCGTCGATGTGCTGCTAGACGATCGGGGTGAGCGCCCTGGCGCCATGTTTGCCGATTGGGAGCTCATTGGTGTGCCGCACCGAGTGACGCTGGGCGACCGTGGCCTGAAAGAAGGCAAGGTGGAATACCAACACCGCCGCGACGAAGCGGCTACGGCTGTGGCGCTTGATGACATTGCCGCCTTGGTCCTTAGCAAAGTGGCGCAGGCCCACTGAAAGACAAGCGCATGAATTTGCATCGACGCAAATTTTTGCGCCAAGCAATGCAAGGCGGTGGGCGCGGGATGGTTTATTCAAGCCTTGCTGCGCCATCTTTCCTGCTGATTCAGCCCTTCGTTCAGACCGCTTGGGCAGGTAACCAAGCCGAAGAGGCACTCTCCGATTCAGTTCGAACAGCGCTCAGTCAGGCGGTGACGCAGAGTGCGCCGCCAGTGCCAGTTCTCCATACCGCGCTTGAGACAAAGCAGTTTAACGAATGGATGGCCAAAGCCTCGCATCGCTTAAGCCAATGGCTGAAACATCCCGACGATCGCTCTGAGTTTCTGCACACGGTTTGGTATGAAGCGAGGCGCGCCGGTTTGTCTTTGTCATTGGTCTTGGGCTTGATTGAGGTGGAAAGCGCCTTCAGGAAATACGCCATCTCCAGCGCAGGTGCGCGGGGTTACATGCAGGTCATGCCGTTTTGGACGCGCAGCATTGGCGACGGCAACGAAAGCGCCTTGTTTCACACCCAAACCCAACTTCGCTTTGGATGCGTGATCTTGCGTCACATGATGGAACGAGAAAACGGCGATCTGTTTTATGCACTCGGCCGTTACAACGGCAGTCGGGGTCAGCCTGCATATCCCCAAGCTGTGTTTGCAGCCCAAAAAAAATGGCTTCAGTCGGTGGACTGAAACCATTTGTTGATCCAAGCTTCACAAGGGAAGCTTGAAATTGACATGCCGAGTGTGTTTATTCTTTGGGCGTGGTGCCCAGCACTTGAATCAGTTCACCCGATTCGTACATTTCCATCATGATGTCGGAGCCGCCCACAAACTCACCTTTCACATACAACTGAGGAATGGTGGGCCAGTTGCTGTATTCCTTGATGCCGTTGCGAATTTCAGCATCGTCTAGCACATTGACTGTTTTGACTGCCTTGGGATCGACGCCGCAAGCTTTCAGAATTTGAATGGCACGACCAGAGAAACCGCACATAGGGAAGCTGGCGCTGCCCTTCATGAAAAGCAGTACCTCGTTTTGTTTGACCAAATCATCAATGCGGGCTTGGGTATCGCTCATGGGAAATCCTCGTTAACTTTCGATGAGGTGATTATTTCATGTTGGCGGGGTATTTGCAGACAAGGGTCTATTTTTGGCCACCAGAGCACCGTTCAATGCCAGCCAAGTCTAATTTGGACTGGACCTGCTTGAATCCGGCTTGTTGAAGGAGGTGTCTGACGGCCGCGGCCTGCTGCCAGCCGTGTTCTAAGAGCAGCCAGCCACCCATTTCCAAGTGATTGGCTGAGTTTTGAACGATGCTTCGGATGTCTTGAAGGCCATCGGGGCCGCTTGTCAGCGCTTGCAGGGGTTCGTGGGTGAGTTGAGCCAGATGAGGATCGTGGTCTTCAATGTAGGGGGGGTTGGACACCAGCACATTGAATTGACCTTGAACTTGAGAGAGCCAGTTGCTCTGCAGAAAGCTGACTTCCAATGTCAGTTTTTGGGCATTGTGGGCAGCAAGGCTCAAAGCCTCTGCGCTGGTGTCGACGGCCAATACTTCGGCATTTGGCAGCCGAGACTTGAGTGCCAAAGCGACAGCACCACTGCCAGTGCCTAAATCAAGGTAGCGAGGGTGTTCTAAGCCTTGGCCGCATGCCAAGGCCCATTCCACCAGCAATTCGGTGTCAGCTCTGGGGTCCAGCACTCGCTTGTCGATGGCCAGGGTGAGCCCAAAAAACTCTTTCTGCCCCACGATGTAGGCTACGGGTTCGTGTTGCAGTCTGCGCTGTGCCAATGCTTCAAAGGCTTCAAGCTGCTCTGGCAATACCGCGTCGGTATCGTGCGCCAACAGCCATGCGCGGTCGTGCAGCGATCTGCCTGCGGCATGCAAGAACAGAATCTGCGCTTCCAGTCGGGGCAGTCCCAAGACCTGACCCTGCATTAAGCATTGCGACACGTTCATGATGGCAGGCTAGACTCCAAATCGGCCAGTTGCTCGGCTTGCCTGGCATGCTGAAGGGCTTGGGTGACTTCTTCCAAATCACCTTCCATGATGAAACTCAGCTTGTACAAGGTGAGGTTGATGCGGTGATCGGTGAGGCGGCCTTGCGGAAAGTTGTAAGTCCGAATTCGATCGGACCGGTCACCACTGCCAATGAGGCCTTTGCGCAGCGCCGCATCTTTGGCGGCGCGCTCGCTGCGATCTTTTTCTTGAATGCGTGCCGATAAAACTTGCATGGCTTTGGCTTTGTTGCGGTGCTGGCTGCGATCGTCTTGGCATTCGGCCACGATGCCTGTGGGAATGTGGGTGATGCGCACAGCAGAATCTGTTTTGTTGATGTGCTGACCTCCCGCTCCGCTGGCGCGGTAGGTGTCAATGCGAAGGTCGGCAGGGTTGATGGTGACGGCCTGGGCTTCGTCGGGCTCTGCCAAAACCGCCACCGTGCAAGCGCTGGTGTGAATGCGGCCTTGTGTTTCAGTGGTAGGCACGCGTTGGACACGGTGGCCACCCGACTCAAAGCGCAGGGTGCCAAACACATTGTCACCCTCGATGCGAATCACCACCTCTTTGTAGCCACCCAACTCGCTTGCAGACTCCGACATGATTTCAGCGCGCCAGCCTTTGCGCTCGAAAAACTTGGTGTACATGCGAAGCAAGTCGCCTGCAAAAAGCGCTGACTCGTCGCCCCCCGTACCAGCGCGAATTTCCAAATAAGCAGGGCGCGCATCGTCTGGATCTTTGGGGAGCAACATGCGCTGCAACTCAGCTTCCAATTCGCTCATTTCTTGTGAGGCACTTTGAACTTCTTCACGGGCCATGGCTTGCATATCAATGTCTTCGCTGCTGGTTTCTAGCATGGCATGAGCTGCTTCCAAATCGCTGCTGCGTTCTAAATACCGTGCATAACGTTTGGCCAAAGCACTCACCTCAGCATGCTCACGCGACAGTTTTAAAAACTGATTCATGTCGGCCATGATGTCTTCGCGCGAAAGCAAAAAGTCGAGTTCTTCTAAACGCTGCGCATAGCGCTCTAGCTGGTGACGTAAAAAGGGTTTCATGAATCTTTGGAAGCAATTTGAAGGGGCACTGAGTCAATCTCAATGCGGCGCAGGCTTGGGCGAAGGTCGCTAGCGTTCTTTGCGCAAGAAAAGACGTTGAACAGCGTGCGTAGCTTGGGCCACGTGTTCGGGATCTGCTTCTCTC
The DNA here is from genome assembly GCA_947484245.1 of Comamonadaceae bacterium. Next base: position 1,228 of record CANKOT010000130.1, on the reverse strand, counting down.
AGTTCTGCCATGGCGCCATGCAGCATCTTTTGGGTCAAACCGCGTGAAAGTGCTTCCAAGACTTTTTCTGGATCCTCACCCTTCGCCAACAATTTGCGGGCACGGGCCATTTCAGCCTCGCGCCATTCGTCGGCTTGCGCATTGAGTTGCTGGATGAGTGGGACGCTGCCCCGTTGATGCATCCAGTGCAAGAAGCTTTGCACCCCCGCGTCAATGATCATCTCGGCTTCTGCCACGGCAGCTTGCCGATGCGCTTGACCGGTTTGAATCACACTGGCCAAGTCATCAACGGTGTAGAGGTAGACGTCTTCTAGAGATTTCACTTCGGGTTCAATGTCGCGCGGAACAGCCAAATCCACCATGAACATGGGCCGATTGCGGCGTTTTTTCAATGCCCGTTCTACAGCACCCAAGCCGATCAAGGGCAAAGTGCTTGCGGTGCAACTGATGACGGCATCAAACTCATGCAGCCGATCTGGCAGTTCAGACAGGCGCATGACTTCCGCACCATATTGATCGGCGAGTTTTTCACCGCGGTCCATGCTGCGGTTGGCAATGGCCATGCTGTGTGGGTTTTTGGCCGCAAAGTGGGTCACCACTAACTCAATCATTTCACCGGCGCCCACAAACAAAATTTTGATTTTGGTGAGGTCTTCAAAAATTTGACCCGCCAAGCGAACGGCTGCGGCCGACATGCTGATGGAATGAGCGCCAATTTCAGTGTTTGAACGCACCTCTTTGGCCACTGCAAAACTACGCTGAAACAATTGGTTCAGGGTACTGCCCAAGGCACCGGCCTCTTCAGCGGCTCTGACGGCATCTTTGAGTTGACCCAAAATTTGAGCTTCCCCCAAAACCATGGAGTCGAGGCCGCTGGCCACTCGAAAGGCATGCCTGGCCACATGGCCTTCTTCGAGCATGTAGGTGTGGGCGCGCAGCTCGTGGGCAGAGACACTACCGGCTTGTGCAAGCCAATTCAGAGTTTCATCCACCACAAGCTGATCTGCGGCACAATAAATTTCTGTGCGGTTGCAAGTTGAGAGAATGGCGGCTTCAGGTTCGCGTGCTGTGTGCGAAGCCAAGTTGCCCCTGAGTTGGTGCAAAGTAGGCGGTAATTGGTCCAAGGCAAAGGCAAACCTCCCGCGCAAATCGAGCGGGGCTGTTGTGTGGTTTAACCCCAATGCCCAAACTGCCATGTTTCAGATTATAAAACCTGTACCAACAGAGA
>CANKOT010000129.1 GCA_947484245.1 Comamonadaceae bacterium | reverse complement strand
CTTATTGCGGCCAGCGATTTCATGAAACAGAGCTTACCCGCGAGCACATCGTGCCCTTTGCACAAAATGGCATCGACAATTGGATGAATGTGGTCACGGCGTGTCGCTCATGCAACCACCGCAAAAGCAGCCGAACACCTGAGCAAGCAGGCATGCCATTGCTCTTCACCCCTTACGTACCCAGCCTGTGGGAAGATTTCATTTTGCGAAACCGCAGAATCTTGTCCGATCAAATGGAGTTTTTGATGGCACATGTGCCCCAAAACTCCAGATTGATCGCCTAGTCTTTATGCAAAAACGCCAGCAGTCTCTTGCATGCTGGCAGACACTTCGCCCAAATGGTGCAGTGTGTCGCCAAAGGTCATCTCCAGCTGCGTCAATTTCTTGAAGTAGTGGCTCACGATGTACTCATCCGTCACGCCAATGCCACCGTGCAATTGCACAGATTGTTGGCCGACATAGCGCATCGAGTTGCCGAGCTGATATTTGGCTCGGGCCATGGCTTGGTGGCGCTCGGCTGCCGGCGTGTTCAGCTTCAAGCTGGCGTAGTAGCTCATGGAGCGGCCCAGTTCCAATTGCATTTTCATGTCGGCGACGCGGTGACGCAGCGCTTGGAAGCTGGCAATGGTAGTGTTGAACTGCTTACGGGTGTTCATGTAATCCACCGTGATGACCATGGTTTTGTCCATCACGCCAATGGCTTCAGCACACGCGCAAGCAATGCCAATGTCGACTGCATGGCTAAGTGCGGTTTGACCTTCTAAGGTGACCAAGCTGGCATGGCATTGGTTCAGTTGCAGCTCTGCAGCGCGGCCGCCGTCTTGGGTGCCATAGCCTGAGGTGTTGCAGCCTTTGGCATCTTTGGCAACCAAGAACAAAGCCAATTTGCCAGAGGCCATTGCGGGAACCAAAAAGGCGTCAGCATGATCGCCCACGGTCACCAAGCTCTTGGTGCCTGTTAACTGCCATTGTCCATTTTGTTGCTGCGCTTGCGTGTCACATTTTTGGGTGTTGTAACGCGATTTGCGCTCTTGGTATGCCAACACCACAATAGCCTCTCCGCCTGCCAATTGGGGCAACCAATCTGCTTTCACAGCATCGGGTGCATAACCCTCTAAAACAGCGCCGCAAATGAGAGCTTGTTGAATGGGCTCCATCACAATGCCTCGGCCTAACTCTTCCATCACCACCATGCCCTCAACAGGGCCCATGCCCATGCCGCCATGGTCTTCACTCACATACAGACCGCAAAGGCCAAGTTCTGCAAGTTCGGTATAGGCCGCACGGTCAAAGCCGCCCGCTTGTGTAATTTCGCGTCGGCGGTCAAATGTGTAAGCCTTGTCCACCCATTTGCGCACAGCATCGCGCAGTTGTTCTTGGTCATCTGAAAAATCGAAATCCATTTTGTATCCTTGTGCGGTTAAGCGAATTAACCCAAAACTACTTGAGCCACGATGTTGCGTTGCACTTCATTGCTGCCGCCATAAATCGTGGTTTTGCGCATGTTGAAATAGTTGGCAGCCAAGGGCGCATTGGCCACTTCGTGTCCAGGGAAGTCACCTTGCCAGCCTGCATCCATGGCTTCAAAGATGAAAGGCAGGCTGTAAGGACCAGCGGCCAACATCATGAGCTCAGCGTAGCGTTGTTGAATTTCGCTGCCTTTGATTTTCAGGAGGCCAGCAATGTCGAGTGAGTTCTTGCCAGATTTTTCGGCAGACAAAACACGCAGCACCAACATTTCCAGGGCCACGATATCAACTTCGAGTTTGGAGATTTCGTCGCGAAAACGCATGTCGTCGTAGACGCCTTCGGTTTTGGCAATGCGCTTGAGGCGCTCCAGTTCGCGTTTGGCGCGGTTCACATCGGCAATGTTGGTGCGTTCATGCGCTAGCAAATGCTTGGCGTAATTCCAGCCTTTGTTTTCTTCACCAATGAGGTTTTCGGCGGGCACTTCCACGTTGTCAAACCAAACCTCGTTGACTTCGCATTCGCCATCGAGCAACTTGATGGGACGCACGGTGATGCCGGGGGTTTTCATGTCGATCAACAAGAAAGAGATGCCAGTTTGGGGCTTGCCTTCATTGCTGGTACGCACCAAGCAAAAAATCCATTCGCCGTATTGGCCCAAGGTGGTCCAAGTTTTTTGGCCATTGACGATGTACTTGTCGCCCACGCGCTCAGCGCGAGTTTTGAGCGATGCCAAGTCGGAACCAGAGCCTGGTTCGCTATAGCCTTGGCTCCACCAAACTTCACCACTGGCAATGCCAGGTAGAAAACGCTTTTGTTGTTCGGCATTGCCAAAGGCCATGATGACGGGCGCCACCATGACAGGGCCAAATGGCACGACGCGGGGGGCGCCCGCCAAGGCACATTCTTCTTCGAACAAGTGCTTTTGAACCGCGTTCCAGCCTGGCCCACCAAATTGCTCAGGCCAGCCCCAACCAAGCCACCCTTTTTTGCCCAAAATTTTGGCCCAAAGTTGCAGATCATCTCGTGTCAGGCGCATAGCACTGTGCACTTTTTGGGAAATGTCAGCGGGTAAATTTGCTTTAACCCAAGCGCGAATCTCCTCGCGAAACGCGAGCTCTTCGGGTGTGAATGCCAAATCCATGAAATGTGTCTCCGGTCAAAGCCAGTAAGTTAGGAAAGATGCGTTTTTAGCACGACCGTGCGCAAAAACGGTGTCTTGGCTGCGACAAATTTCAATTTAGCTGATGTGAACAGGGATAATCCCAATGTGAAAAATATCGTGATTCTCATTTCAGGCGCGGGCTCGAACATGGCGGCCATTGTTCAAGCAGCCCACCAGCAGCGTTGGTCAGAGCGCCTGGGCGTTCAAATTTCAGCCGTCATCAGCAACAAGGCTCAAGCATCTGGCCTCGCATGGCTTCAATCGCACTCAGAGTTTGCAGACATTCAAACGGAAGTACTGGAACACACACAATTTGAAGCCAGAGAAGATTTTGACCAAGCATTGCTTAAGCGCATCGATGTGCATGCCCCTCATTTGGTGGTGTTGGCAGGCTTCATGCGAATTTTGTCTCCCGCATTTGTGGCGCATTACGCCGGCCGCTTGATCAACATTCACCCCTCCTTGTTGCCTGCGTTCACTGGACTCAATACCCATCAAAGAGCCATTGATGCCGGCTGCCAGTTTGCAGGCGCCACAGTGCACCAGGTGACGCCAGAGCTAGACCATGGGCAAATATTGGCCCAGGCGGTGGTGCCAGTGTTGGCGCAGGACACAGCAGAAGATTTAGCGGCCAGAGTGCTGGTGCAAGAGCACCTGATTTATCCTAGGGCCGTGCTTGATTTTTTCAGGCTTGAGGAAGCTGCTCGCCAAGCCAAGTAAAGCGCGGCTGCACCACGCCATCGATGTCAACACTTTCGTTGAACATGGCAGCAGGGCGCACCCACAGGCCTTGCTCTCCATAGAGCGCTTTGTACAAGGTCATGGGCTCCAACGATTCGCTGTGTCTCACAGTGCCTAGCACTTGATACAACAAATTTTTGTAATGGCGGTAGTAGCCAGGTGGCGTGATGATCAAGGGGGGTAAGGTTTCTTCTTGCATGGAATCTCTCGAATCTGCATAGCAGTGGGACAATAGAGGCTATGCATCCTAAAGCCTTGTTAGATGTCTGTGCCGAATTGGTCAGGCTCACCCTTCAATTTAACCATCCCGCAGATGCGGTGGTGTCGCGATTTTTCCGTGACAACCGCAATTTGGGTCCGCGTGAGCGTGCCACCTTGTCCGAGACGGTGTTTCAAGTTCTGCGCAAAAAATTGTTGTTTGAGCACATGGCTCGCTCAGGCAGTGGCGCCAAAGAAAGACGCTTGGCCATTCTGGGCTTTGCGGGTCCTCGCGACTTTGTCAAAAGCGCCCTCAACGACACCGAAAAAAAATGGCTCGACATGTGCGACAGCATTCAGCCATCAGACTTGATGTCGCAGCACATTCACAACTTGCCAGACTGGCTGGCGCGTCCGCTCAAAGAACAATTGGGCAATGAGTTTGAGGCCTTGACCGAGAGTTTGCTGCAAACAGGCACTTTGGATTTGCGCGTGAACGACTTGAACGAAAAGCGCTCAGAGGTCCAAAAAGAATTGACTGCGGCGGGCATTGTGTGTGAGCCCACGCCTTACTCACCCTGGGGCTTGCGTTTGCAGGGCAAGCCGTCTTTGGCCAAGGTCAAAGCCTTCGAGCGCGGCGCGGTTGAAGTGCAGGACGAAGGCTCTCAGTTGCTGGCACTTTTGCTCGACGCTCACCGCGGTGAAATGGTGGTCGATTTTTGCGCAGGCGCTGGCGGGAAAACGCTGGCCATTGGTGCCTCGATGCGCAACACGGGCCGCTTGTATGCCATGGACACCTCGGCACATCGCTTGGATGCTTTAAAGCCTCGCTTGGCACGAAGCCAGTTGTCCAATGTGCACCCTGCTGCCATTGCGCACGAACGTGACGACCGCATCAAGCGATTGGCAGGCAAGATCGATCGGGTGTTGGTGGATGCGCCGTGTTCGGGTTTGGGTACCTTGCGTCGCAATCCCGATCTTAAGTGGCGCCAAAAACCAGAGGGCATTGCTGACGTAGCCGCCACCCAAACAGCTATTTTGGAAAGCGCTGCGCGCTTGCTCAAATCGGGGGGGCGTTTGGTCTATGCCACTTGCAGTGTGCTGCCACAAGAGAATGAAGACATTGCCAATGCATTTTCAACAGCTCACCCCGACTTTGTCGCCTTGCCTGTCTCGGAAGAGCTGACTCGCTTGAAAGTGGCCAACGCCCACAACCTTTGCCACGGTGATTTTTTACGCCTTTGGCCTCATCGGCACGGTACCGATGGATTCTTTGCGGCTGCATGGGTTCGAAAGTGAATTCTAAAGCGCTAATTTTTGGCCTTATTCACTGAATTCACTGTCAATTTGAATTCGAAAATCTTAAAATATCTCGATTGCTTTTAACGGCATCTCCTCTTAGAAAGCGACTGCATGTTGTTCATCGACTCGGCTGTATTTGACGCAACCATTGACTGGTTGGCCAACGGACTTCTAGGTTTTTCAGGCTGGCAAATTTTGTTTGTCATTCTGGGCCTCACGCACATCACCATTGCCAGCGTGACCATTTTCCTGCACCGTCATCAGGCGCACAGGGCCTTGGATTTGCATCCCATTGCATCGCACTTTTTCCGCTTTTGGCTGTGGATGACCACCGGCCAAGTGACCAAAGAGTGGGCGGCCATTCACCGCAAGCACCACGCCAAGTGCGAACAAGCCGAAGACCCCCACAGTCCCCATGTGCATGGCATTAAAACCGTGCTGTTCAAGGGTGCTGAGTTGTATCGCAAAGAATCTAAAAACAAAGAAACACTGAGCCGTTATGGCCATGGCACGCCCGACGACTGGATGGAGCGCAATGTTTATTCGCGTTTTTCGTGGCAAGGCGTGGCACTGATGTTGATCATCGATGTGGCCTTGTTTGGCGCTTTGGGCCTCACGGTGTGGGCCGTGCAAATGGCTTGGATTCCTATTACTGCGGCCGGCATCATCAATGGTGCTGCTCACTACTGGGGCTACCGCAATTTTGAGGCAAATGACGCTAGCGCCAACATCTCACCATGGGGCATCCTCATTGGCGGCGAAGAATTACACAACAACCATCACACCTATCCAACTTCGGCCAAGTTGTCGGTCAAGCCCTATGAGTTTGATTTGGGCTGGGTCTACATTTGCATCTTGCAGTTCTTTGGTTTGGCCACTGTCAAAAAGAAGCCGCCAGTTTTGGCTTACGGTGAAGTCCGCCCTGTGGCCGATGAAAAAACCTTGGAAGCCTTGATCGCCAACCGCTATGAAGTGATGGCCGGTTATGCCCGTCAAATGCGCACGGTGTTTCGTCAGGAAGTGGCCAACGCCAAGTTGGATGCCAGCATTTTGAAAGTCGCTTCACGTTGGATTCACCGCGATGGCGACAAAGTGCCAGCTGAAGCACAAGCCCCATTGAGTGCCACTTTGGCTGCCTACCCTGTGCTCGACAAAATGTTAGCCATGCGCGAAGAGCTGCGTCAAATCTGGCTCAACACATCCCACAACCGCGAACAACTCGCCCTTGATTTGCAAGCATGGTGCAAACGCGCTGAAGACAGCGGCATCGCGGCATTGCAAGAGTTCTCTACAAAACTTCGCGCTGCTCGCACTTAATCGATTGGGGTAGCCAAATTAATGTTGATCTGACCCCAATTAAATTTCTCCGGCAACAAAAAAGCCCGCAACAGCGGGCTTTTTCTATGGCGTCAAGCTGAATTACTTCAGTTTGATTTCCTTGTACTCAACGTGCTTGCGAGCTTTTGGGTCGAACTTCATGATCGACATTTTCTCGGGCATTGTTTTCTTGTTCTTGCTGGTCGTGTAAAAGTGACCTGTACCAGCTGTAGATTCCAGCTTGATTTTTTCGCGTCCGCCTTTGCTTGCCATGATGGTG
>CANKOT010000128.1 GCA_947484245.1 Comamonadaceae bacterium | reverse complement strand
ATGCGCTTTTGGGTGTGATCGGCCGCGGGCGAGGGAAAGCCAGCGGGCACTTTCCAGGCGCACATGTTGAGCCACAGCTTGGGGGCGGAGGCGTCTAAGGGCTGAGGTGTGATGAAAGCATTTGTAGCCATGCTTGAAATATACTGTACAAAAATACAGTATAGTAACGAAAATCCCACTTCGCAAGTTGCTGCACTTACAGCCACACCTGCCCAACTCACAACAAGGGTTATTTCTCGCAACCCCTACATGCCCACTCATGCCATTGGAACATTAATTACTTATCAAACTGAGGAGACTTCACATGCTAGATCGCCGCTTATTTTTAGGAGCTGGCATTGCCGGCGCATCCGCTCTCACTTTCTCATCCGTGTGGTCTCAAGCGGCCCCCAACTTTGGCCCGCCCACTTTGCCTAGCGTGGGTTTTAAGCGCATGAAACTCGGCAACATGGAAGTCATCGCTTTGAACGATGGCGCAGTGCGCCGTCCCTTGGGCGAAGAGTTTGTGACCAACGCGCCCCTTGAGCAAGTCAAGGCTTTGCTTGCTAGCCAAAACCTGCCCACCGATTACATCGATGTGCCCTACACCCCATTCTTGCTCATCAACGGCAATCAGCGCTATTTGTTTGACACCGGCTTTGCCGACAACGGCCCGCCCACCACCGGCAAACTGGCTGCCCAATTGGACGCTGTTGGCCTGAAACCCACAGACATCAATAACGTGGTGCTAAGCCACTACCACGGCGACCACATCAACGGCTTGCGCAACAAAGCAGGTCAGTTGGTTTACCCTAACGCCCGTGTGCACGTTCCAGCGCCCGAGCACGCTTTCTGGATGGACGACGCTCGCATGGAAGCTGCACCTCCCGGCATGAAAGGCGCCTTCATGGGCGTGCGCCGTGCACTGAGCAATTTGGGTGGCGATCAGTTGGTGAAGTTTGAACCCGGTGCAGTCATAGCGCCAGGCATTACATCCATAGCCGCCTTTGGCCATACTCCCGGCCACACCCTATTCCGCATGGACTCAGAAGGCCAATCGTTTGCTTACGTGGCCGACATCACCAACGTGCCCTCTTTGTTTGCACGCGCGCCCGACTGGTCTGTGTTGTTTGACATGAACCCTGCAATGGCACGCATGTCACGCCGCCGCGTCTTTGACATGTTGGTGAAAGACAAAATGATGGCCGGTGGCTTCCACTTCCCATTCCCTGCCTTTGGCACGATGGAAGCAAGTGGCAATGGATATCAGTTCAAGCCGGTGGCAGCGTAAAGTACTAGCCCTTGACTTAATTAACGTAATAGTTAATTATTCGGGGTATGAGTGCCCAAAAATCTTCGCCAGTCATCAAGACGCGAGACGCCGAAAGGTCTCGCGCAGTCATCCTGAGCGCCGCCCTCGAAGAGTTTGCTCTGTTTGGTTTGGGTGGCGCGCGGATTGACCGCATTGCCGAGCGATCCAATCTCAATAAGAGATTGATTTATTACTATTTCACCGACAAAGATCAACTCTTTCAAGCGGTGCTCGAAAGCGCCTACGAGCAAATTCGAGAAAGCGAAAAGAAGCTCAATCTACAGTCTCTAGAGCCAGCCACTGCAGTTCGCACACTGGTTGAATTCACTTGGAATTACTACCTGGAGCACCCAGAGTTTTTAACCCTGCTTAACAGTGCAAATTTGCACAAAGCACGGCACATCCAAGAGTCTTCTAACGCGAGAGTTCTCAACTCGCCACTCATTGAGCTATTGGGTGAAATATTAGAAAAAGGCCGACTGTCTGGAGAGTTTCGCGGCGGCATTGATCCCGTTCAGCTGTATGTGTCGATTGCAGCACTTTCATATTTCTATTTGTCCAACAACGCCACGCTGTCCACCATCTTCGGACGCGACTTGATGAGTCCCAAAGCCAAGAGCGAACGCCTGTCGCACATGTGTGAAGTCATCCTAGGGTATGTCCTAAGGAACTAAATTTCATAGCAGGTTGACGCTTGGGTTACGTCGTTCCTACAATGAATTATTCACTTATTGGTGAATTATCAAGCTCATTACAGCTGCCCCTTCCTGAAGGTGCCTGTGTTGTGGCTTGTCTTCGTTGACTCAAAATTAGGAGGCTTTATGACCCGTTCACGCCGCTTTGCGCTGGCTTTCATTGCATCCCTCACAACATTCACTTCTGGCGTGGCGCTGGCCCAAGCGGGTTATCCCAACAAACCCATCAAGGTTGTTGTGCCGTTTCCTGCAGGAAGCACCACTGACATCATTGCCCGCGCCATTGCCGACAAGATGAGTCAAAGCATGGGTCAGCCTTTGGTCATCGACAACCGAGGTGGTGCCAGTGGCACCATTGGTCAACAGGCGGTGGCCACATCACCAGCAGACGGTTACACCATCATGGTTCATTCCTCATCGCATACGGTCAGTCCTTCAACGTTTGCAAAGCTGCCGTTCGATACATTGAACGATTTTGTGGGTGTCACGCCCATTTCCAGCACACCCAACGTGCTGGTCATGTCTCCCTCCAAAAACATCAAAACCTTGCAAGAGTTGTTGGCTGCTGCCCGCGCAAAGCCAGGCAGTATGAACTTTGCTTCTGCGGGGCAAGGCAGCGCAACCCATTTGAATGCAGAGAAATTCAAATTGGCTGCCAAAATTGAAGCCACCAACATTCCATTCAAAGGCTCCAGCGAAGCAGTTACCGAAATCATTGCAGGCCGCGTTGACTATTACTTCTCACCCATTGCCCCCGTAATCGGTCAAATTCGCAATGGCCAGTTGGTGCCCTTGGCAGTTGGCTCTCCGAAACGTGCCAGCGCTTTGCCTCAAGTGCCCACCACAGCTGAAGCAGGTGTGCCTGGCTCCGAATTCAATTTTTGGATTGGCATGATGGTGCCTTCTAAAACACCTCGCGATATTGTCAATCGCTTGAATGACGAAGTGGTCAAAGCACTGGCAACGCCAGAAGTGAAAGAGCGTTTCACGACATTGGGTGCCGATGCTTGGACCATGAAGCCAGAGCAGTTTGACGCCTACATTCGCGACGAAATTAAGAGCAATGCCATCTTGGTGAAGGCCGCAGGACTCTCGCCAGCGCCTTGATTTCCAGCCAACACCTTCACCCTTTCAAACGCAAAAGAGATATTTATGGCTGTACAAAGACTTGGCATCATCATGCACGGCGTGACGGGTCGCATGGGGATGAACCAACACTTAATTCGCTCTATTGTTGCCATTCGCAATCAAGGCGGTGTGACGCTGTCCAATGGGGACAAGGTCATGCCCGATCCTATTTTAATTGGCCGCAATGCCGAAAAAATTGAAGCTTTGGCCAAGGCCAATGGCATCAGTCGTTTTGGCACGGATCTAGACCAAGCATTGGCCAACAAAGACGACACCGTTTTCTTTGATGCCGGTACAACGCAAATGCGCCCCACCTTATTGGCCAAAGCCATTCAAGCTGGCAAGCATGTGTATTGCGAAAAACCCATTGCCACCAATTTGAACGAAGCCGTAGAAATTGCGCGTCTTGCAGAAAAGTCGGGCTTGAAGCATGGCGCTGTGCAAGACAAGTTGTTCTTGCCTGGCCTGCGCAAACTCGACATGCTCAGAAAAGCTGGCTTTTTTGGCAAGATGCTCAGTGTGCGCATTGAGTTTGGCTACTGGGTGTTTGAAGGCGACTTGCAGCCTATTCAGCGACCCAGTTGGAACTACCGCAAAGAGGACGGTGGTGGCATTATTCTCGACATGGTGTGTCATTGGCGTTATGTACTTGACAACCTGTTTGGTGAAGTTCAATCGGTATCTTGCTTAGGTGCCACACACATTCCCACGCGTTGGGACGAGGCCAACAAAGCGTATGAGTGCACAGCCGATGACGCAGCCTATGCCACCTTTCAGCTTAAAGGCCATCAAGGCGAGCATGTGGTGGCACAAGTGAACAGTTCATGGACCACACGTGTCAATCGTGAAGATTTGGTCACCTTTCATGTCGATGGTACGCATGGCTCGGCAGTTGCAGGACTACAAGCTTGCAAGGCGCAAAGCAGAGTCAATACGCCCCGTCCTGTTTGGAATCCTGACGTGAAGCAAACCATGACGTTCACAGACCAGTGGCAAGAGGTGCCCGATACGCAGTTCTATGACAACGGTTTTAAAATTCAGTGGGAACACTTTATTCGGCACATTGTAGAAAACGAACCCTATCGTTGGACTTTGCCAGAGGGTGCCAAGGGCGTTCAGTTGGTGGAGGCGGCCTTGCAGTCTTGGCAAGAGCGCCGGTGGGTCGATGTGGCACCGCTCAAAATTTAAGGTGCAACATGGCGCAACGCATTCAATTACCCAATTCGCATGGCCAACTTGAGAGCTATGCGCTGGTAGGCACCACGCCCATTCAACCCAAGCCAGGCACCAAGTTCAATCGCATTGCTTACTCGGCAGCCCACGTGGTGTCCAAGCCCTTGGCCCCACACGACCCTTGGCTCGATTGCGCCGTTGACTGGGATGCCACCATTTCCTACAGAATACATTTGTGGAAATTGGGCTTGGGTGTTGCCGAGGCCATGGACACTGCTCAGCGCGGCATGGGTTTAGATTGGCCCACATCACTCACACTCATTCAATGTTCTATTGACGCTTCAAAAGATGTACCTGGCGCATTCTTAGCTTCAGGATGCGGCACCGATCATTTGAATTTGGACAGCGTCACAACCGTTGACGAAGTGATGGCTGCCTATGAATTTCAAATGGAGGCCATTGAAAAGTTGGGCGGTAAGCTCATCATCATGGCCAGTCGAGCCTTGGCCCGAGTGGCCAAGTCACCAGCCGATTACGAGCGTGTTTATGACAGAATTTTGAGTCAAGCCAAACAACCTGTGTTGCTACATTGGCTTGGCGATGCTTTCGACCCAGCTCTAACGGGTTATTGGGGCAACAAAAATACAGACAAGGCAATGGACACAGCCTTGGGCATCATTCAAGCGCATGCCAACAAGGTTGATGGCATCAAAATATCGTTGCTCGACAAAGACAAAGAAATACAGATGCGCCGCCGCTTGCCAGCCAATGTTCGCATGTACACCGGTGACGATTTCAATTACGCCGAATTGATAGCTGGCGATGGTCAGGGTGACCATGTGGTGCATCAGCAAAGCGATGCCTTGTTGGGAATTTTTGATGCCATTGCGCCGGCAGCCAGTGCAGCATTGGGTGAGTTGGCACAAGGCAATGTAGAAAAGTTTCATGCCATCTTGGGACCCACTGTGCCTTTGTCGCGCCATATTTTCAAAGCACCCACCAGGTTTTACAAAACCGGCGTGGTCTTCATGGCTTGGCTCAATGATCACCAAAAACATTTCACCATGGTGGGCGGTCAACAAAGCACGCGTTCTGTGATTCATTTGGCCGCGTTATTCAAATTGGCCGATGCTGCCAATTTGTTGGAGCAGCCTGATTTGGCCTTGCACCGCATGAAAACAATGCTGGAAATGCACGGTATTGAATAAAAATTAAACCATGCGCGATTTCACACAGAACCACGAATGGCTGTCTATCAATACCGCCACAGTCAGAAAAAGCCGAGGCCAAGATCTGCCATTGACCGACATCATTGAGGCTTGTGCTCGCCTCAATATTCCAGCTATTTCCCCATGGCGCGATCAGGTTGCTGCCGTTGGCTTAAACACCATTTCCAAGTTGGTCAAAACACATGGCTTGAAACTTTCTGGCTATTGCCGCGGCGGCATGTTTCCTGCTGCCACTGCCGCGGGCATACAAGCTGCCTATGCCGACAATCGCCAAGCTGTGGATGAAGCCTGCGAACTCAATGCGCCTTGTTTGGTGTTGGTAGTGGGAGGCTTGCCTGGTGCTTTAGCAGGACAAGCTGCGCATAAAAACATCCAGCAATCACGCGATCAAGTGTTTGAGGGTATTGAAAAATTATTGGCCTATGCCAAGTCGTGCAACATGCCTGTGGCCATAGAACCCTTGCATCCAATGTATGCGGCAGACCGTGCTTGCATCAACACACTAGAGCAAGCTTTGGATGTGTGCGACAAACTAGAACCTGCGCAGACTGGCGCTTTGGGAGTTGCTGTTGACGTGTATCACGTATGGTGGGACCCCAAACTTCAGCAGCAAATTGAACGCGCTGGGCAGAACAGGTTGTTGGCCTTTCATGTCTGTGATTGGCTCACGCCCACCCGCGATTTGCTCAACGATCGGGGCATGATGGGTGATGGGGTGATTGATATTCCCAAAATTAGGGGGTGGGTGGAAGCACAAGGCTTTGCAGGCTTTAGCGAGGTGGAGATCTTTTCTACAGAGAATTGGTGGCAAAGAGACCACTCAGAAGTGCTTGAGACCTGTATTGCAAGACATCGGAGCGCTGTTTGAGTGCCTTACAATTGCGCCCAAGGGCCTATAGCTCAGTTGGTTAGAGCAGAGGACTCATAATCCTTTGGTCCCAGGTTCAAGTCCTGGTGGGCCCACCACTTTAAAAAGGTACATACTGGAGACATCGTTTACAGTTTGT
>CANKOT010000127.1 GCA_947484245.1 Comamonadaceae bacterium | reverse complement strand
CACCGATCTTGCCGATCAGGCCTTTGCGAACTTCTTCCAGTGTCGGACCGAAGCCGTCTTGGCTGTAAGGCAACTCGCCCAGAGCGGCCACGTCGGCGGGGTTGTGCAAAGCAGCCAGCTTGGCCGCTGCATTGGCCAGGGCCAAGAAGCTGTCGTTTTTGGTGACAAAGTCTGTTTCGCAATTGACTTCTAGCATGGCGCCCGTTTTGCCTTCTGTGTAGGCAACGATCACGCCTTCGGCTGTCACGCGGGAAGCGGCTTTGCCAGCTTTTGTACCCAATTTAACGCGCAACAACTCTTCTGCTTTGACCATGTCGCCATCGGCTTCAGTCAAAGCTTTTTTGCATTCCATCATGGGGGCATCGGTTTTAGCGCGCAGTTCAGCGACCATGCTTGCGGTAATAGCCATTTGATTTCTCCGTTTCGTCTTCGAATTGAGGTTCGAACTAATTAAAAATTGATAAAAACTCAGTGCAACTCAGGTTAAAAAAAAGGGGCAAGAAGCCCCTTTTCTCAGGTTGAGAGGGCATTAAGCAGCAGCTTCTTGCACTTCAACGAATTCGTCTGCGCCTTCGGCGGCCACAGCATTGACCACGTCTTGAACGGCGTTGGCACGGCCTTCAATGATGGCGTCGGCAATGCCGCGGGCATACAAAGTAACGGCTTTGGAAGAGTCGTCGTTACCTGGAATGATGTAGTCGATGCCTTCGGGTGAGTGGTTGGAGTCAACCACGCCGATGAGTGGAATGCCCAATTTCTTGGCTTCCAAGATGGCAATCTTGTGGTAACCCACATCAATCACGAAGATGGCGTCTGGCAATACGGCCATGTCTTGAATGCCACCGATGTCTTTTTCAAGCTTTTCGATTTCACGTTTGAACATGAGTTGTTCTTTTTTGCTCAAAGTGTCGAGGCCGACTTCTTGTTGCGCTTTCATGTCCTTCAAGCGCTTGATGGAAGTCTTGACGGTTTTGAAGTTGGTGAGCATGCCGCCCAACCAGCGTTGGTCAACGTAAGGTACGCCAGCGCGCTGAGCTTCAGCAGCCACGGTGTCACGGGCTTGACGCTTGGTGCCCACCATGAGGATGTTGCCGCGATTTGCAGAGAGTTGTTTGACGAACTTCAATGCGTCTTGGAACATCGGTAAAGATTTTTCCAAGTTGATGATGTGAATTTTGTTGCGGTGACCGAAGATGAAGGGGGACATCTTGGGGTTCCAGAAGCGGGTTTGGTGGCCAAAGTGCACACCGGCTTCCAGCATTTCGCGCATGGTAACGGACATATTGTTTCTCCAAAGGTTAGGTCTAAAATACGGCTCACACATCGGGTGTTTGGGATGGGCCTTGAAATTGATCTGGGCTGTTCTCAAACAACCAACACCTTGAAGGAGCCGATTTGCGATTTACTTGCAGGGAAATTCCTGCTAAGCCTGTCGAGTATAGCATCCCATATTGCGCTTTTCCCTGCCCAGCCCCGCTCCTTCTACACTCTTTAATCATCCATCCCCCCTACAAACCATGCGCCAAGACCTGATTGCCACCCTGGAAGCACTCGCTCAACAAAAGACCAGCCCATTGGCCGAATGGCAACGAAGCCAAGAATTGGCCAGATCTTCAGCCTGCGACAAGGTGTTCATGGCCCTTGAGCCAGCTCAGCCGCCCGACTATTTGGGGGAGCCAAGCTTGCTCAACGCTCCCCTCAAAGGCCTTGCTTTTTCGGTCAAAGACTTGTTTGACGTGGCGGGCAGCCCCACCTTGGCTGGCTCGACGGTTCTCCGAGGTGCGCCAGCTGCCCAGGCCGATTGCCCCGCCGTGGCCCGCTTGAAGCATGCCGGAGGCGCCTTTTTGGGGCGAACCAACATGGTGGAGTTTGCTTTTTCAGGGATGGGCAACAACCCGCATTACGGCACACCGGCCGCCTGGGATGCCGTTGCCGACAAAGCGGTCTTGAGCAACGGTCAAGGCCATGTGCCTGGTGGCTCTTCTTCTGGCGCTGCTGTTTCGGTGTCCACGGGCGCTGCCTTTATGGGCCTCGGCTCCGACACGGGCGGCTCCATTCGCATACCTGCCGCCCTGAATGGCATTGTGGGATTTAAAAATACAGCCCGCCTTGTGCCAACCCAAGGCGCATTGCCTTTGTCGACCACCATGGACACCGTTTGCGCCATGACCCGAAGTGTGCGCGACGCCATTTTGACCCATGAGATTTTGGCCAGCAGGAAGGTCTCTCGGTCGTCTCGACCTCTTTCAAGCTACCGCTTGGCAGTTCCAACCCAGTTGATGTTGGATGGCATGACTGCCGGCGTTCAAAGCGCCTGGGAACGAAGCCTGTCACGGCTTTCGAAGGCTGGCGCGCAACTGATTGAAATACCCCTCCAAGAGATCAACGAATTGGCTGGGCTCTTGATGACGGCCAACTTCAGTGCGGCAGAAAGCTACACCTGGCACCGACACTTATTGGCTCAAAGCCAAGCACAATACGACCCCCGTGTAGCCGCGCGTATCTTGCGGGGCGCCAGCATCATGGCGCATGAGTATTTGGATTTACAAGTTGGCAGAGCCGCTTGGATTGCCAAAATGCAAGCCCAGTTGAATCAGTACGATGCCGCACTGTCCCCCACGGCACCCATCGAAGGACCAAGCCTTGAAAGTGTTGCACCGGGTGCTGAAAGAGACGAGGTATTTTTCAAAGCCAATGGCTTGCTGCTGCGCAACACCAGCGTGGTCAACATGTTGGACGGTTGTGCGCTGTCCTTGCCAATGCACCATGCGGGTGAATTGCCCACCAGCTTGATGATTTGGCAAGGCCCCATGAAGGATGACCAGGTTCTGAACATTTCTTTGGCCATTGAATCGGCTTTGAGGCCTGCTTGAAAAAATCAACTGGCTATGCACGCTTGCCCACCTTGACGGCAGGCAAGCTGGCAGAACTTATCCGCGGCCCGCAAACGGCATCTTGGTGGCCATCACGGTGTGGAACATCACGTTGGCTTCTAGCGGCAAGCTGGCCATGTAAACCACAGAGCCTCCCACCAAGGCCACATCCATCAAGGGCTCTGCTTTGATTTCGAGATTGGCTTGCGGCACGCCTTTGGCCATCTTCATGGCCATGGGGGTTGCGGCATTGCCCACATCAATTTGACCCACAGCAATGTCGTACTGACGGCCATCTAAGGACGCGGTTTTGGTTAAGCCTGAGACAGCATGCTTGGTCGATGTGTAGGCAATTGAAAAGGGACGGGGTGTGGTGGCCGAAATTGAGCCGTTGTTGATGATGCGGCCGCCCATGGGCTTTTGGTCTTTCATCACACGGAAGGCTTCGCGAATGCACAAGAACATGCCGGTGAGGTTGGTATCGACCACACCCTTCCACATTTCCAAACTAAGTTCAGGCAAAGGAATGGCGGGTGTGCTCACCCCTGCATTGTTGAACAGCAAATCCACACGGCCAAATGTTTTGACGCACTGTGCAAACAAGTTGGCCACAGAGTCTTCTTGGGTGACATCGGTTGGCACCGCTAGCACTTTGAAATTGGGGTTGATGGCCTTGGCCTCAGCCGCGACTTCTTCCAAATTGGCCGCACGTCGGCCTGCCAAGACAACAGACCAGCCCGCGTTCAACAAGGCCAATGCGGTGGCTTTGCCAATACCTGAACCTGCGCCTGTGACGATGGCAATTTTGGAACTTTGTGTCATGCGAGTTGTCTCCTGAATAAAAAAGTCATGAATGGGTTGTGAATGGCTGTCGCACGGACGTCAGCCAATTCAACGGCGAGATTTGCGTGCTTGGCTCGATTTTTTCTTGCCAGCCGGTTTAGGCGGTGCTCCGGCAGGGCCCGATTTGCCATGTCGGCTGGGTGAACCCATGCCGTCCATTTTTCTGGCATTGAAGGGGCGAGACTTGGGTTTGCCTTTAGCGCCATTAGTTCCTTCAGCGCCAGACTTAGACATGCCTTTGTCTCGGATTTGTCGTGCACTAAACTCCTCAGCGGGATTGACCAAACGAAAATCAATTTTGCGGCCATCCAAATCGACACGGCTGACTTGAATTTGCACGCGCGTGCCAATGGCATAGCGAATACCAGTTCTCTCGCCGCGCAATTCTTGGCGTGCTTCATCAAAGCGGAAATACTCACCGCCCAACTCGGTGATGTGCACCAAGCCCTCCACATACAAAGTGTCCAGGGTGACAAAAATTCCGAAGCTTGTGGCCGAGGTGACCACGCCAGAATACTCTTCACCTAAATGCTCACGCATGTATTTGCATTTAAGCCATGCCTCGACATCTCGGCTGGCTTCATCGGCGCGTCGCTCATTGGCACTGCAATGCAAACCGGCAGCTTCCCAAGCTTGCTGTTCGGCGGGTGACATTTTGATGCGCGGTGCATCGTCCATCTGCGCGCCCGCTTTGTTTTTCTGCAAACGCTTGGCCAACTTGGCGTGCGCTTCACCCGGCAAGGGCAAGGCGGGCAGCTGGTATTTTTTGTGCGCCAAGATGGCTTTGATGACGCGGTGAACCAACAAGTCGGGGTAACGGCGAATGGGGCTGGTGAAGTGCGTATAAGCCTCATACGCCAAGCCAAAGTGACCGCTGTTGATGGGCGTGTAAATGGCTTGTTGCATCGAGCGCAGCAACATGGTGTGAATTTGCTGAGCGTCAGGCCGTTCTTTGGTGGCCTGCGCTATGCGCTGAAACTCACTGGGCTTGGGCTCGTCGCTCACGGTGTAAGGCAAACCCAAAGACTTTAAGTAATTGCGCAGCAAATCTTTCTTCTCGGGCGTGGGTCCTTCGTGGACGCGGAACAAACCGGGGTGCTTGCTGTTTTGAATAAAGTCGGCACTGCAGACGTTGGCGGCCAGCATGGCTTCTTCGATGAGGCGGTGAGCTTCCGTGCGAACACGCGGCACAATTTTTTCGATGCGGCCGTTGTCATCGCAAATGATTTGGGTTTCAGTGGTTTCAAAATCGACAGCACCGCGAACTGCGCGCGATGCCAACAATGCGCGATAAACATCGTGCAAGTTCAGCAAATCATTGACACGTACTTTGCGCTTGATGGCTTCGGGGCCGCGCGTGTTGGCCAAAATAGCAGCCACTTCGGTGTAGGTAAAGCGCGCATGGCTGTACATCACTGCGGGATAAAACTGATAGGCGTGAATGTCGCCTTTGGCAGTAATGAGCATGTCACACACCATGCACAAGCGCTCCACTTCAGGATTGAGCGAACACAATCCGTTAGAGAGTTTTTCAGGCAACATGGGAATGACACGGCGTGGAAAGTACACGCTGGTAGCGCGGTCATAGGCATCGATGTCGATGGCGCTGCCCGTTTGAACATAGTTGCTCACATCGGCAATGGCCACCAACAGGCGCCAGCCTTTGGCCTTGCCAATTTTGGCGGGCTCGCAATACACCGCATCATCAAAATCGCGAGCATCTTCGCCATCGATGGTGACCAAGGGAATATCGGTTAAATCAATTCTGTCTTTGGTATCTTGCGGACGCACTTTGTCGGGCAACTCGCGCGCCAATTCCAAACAAGCTGCAGAAAATTCGTGCGGCACACTGTACTTGCGAACGGCAATGTCAATCTCCATGCCAGGATCGTCAATTTCGCCCAGCACTTCTTTGACGCGGCCCACAGGTTGGCCAAACAATGCGGGTGGCTCAGTGAGTTCAACCACCACCACTTGGCCAGGCTTGCCTACGCCAATGCCCACTTTGGGAATCAGAATGTCTTGGCCGTAGCGCTTGTCCTCAGGCGCAACAATCCAGATGCCACCTTCGTTCAACAAACGGCCAATGATGGGATGCGCAGGTCGCTCAATGATTTCAACCACGCGGCCTTCTGGCCTACCTTTGCGATCTTGCCTAACAATGCGAACCTTGACACGATCTTTGTGCAACACCGCACGCATTTCGTTGGGCGGTAAAAAAATATCGCCGTCGCCATCGTCACGAATGAGGAAGCCATGACCATCGCGATGGCCTTGCACACTGCCCTCGATTTCATCGAGGACTCCAGAGGGTTGGCTAATTTTTTTGATATACAATCCTTTGATCTTGTCCTGAGAGCCCAGGTGGCGGAATTGGTAGACGCACTAGTTTCAGGTACTAGCGAGTAACTTCGTGGGGGTTCGAGTCCCTTCCTGGGCACCAAGTTTAATCAAAGCTGCAAACATGGCAGCTTTTTTTTCGAGTCTGTTTTTCAAATTTAAGTGCATTTCAAAATGCATTTTAGACAGGCAAAGCGACAAGATCGTGACCATCCACGCCCACAATTCGTGCACGTGTGAACTCACCAACCTTGTAGGTCTTGCTGATCTTCTCGGGCGGCAGCAACTTCACCACCCCATCTATTTCGGGCGCATCGGCATAGGTTCTGCCAATGCCGCCCTTTTTGCCCATGGCTGTGGCGGAATCGACCAACACTTGCATGGTGGCGCCGATGCGCTGCTGCAAACGCTGGACAGAGACTTCCTCGGCCACTTGCATAAAGCGTGAGCGACGCTCTTCTCTGACAGCT
>CANKOT010000126.1 GCA_947484245.1 Comamonadaceae bacterium | reverse complement strand
TCTACTTCATTATTTTGGCTCTGACGGTCCTGTCAATTGCGGTGGCCTTGTGGCTGAAGGCTTCCCGATTTGGCGCAAGGTTGGCGGCCATTCGCGAAAACGAAGACTCAGCACGCGCTTTGGGCATCAATGTCTTTGTAGAAAAAATCAAAATCATGACCATTTCTGGAGCCATTGCCGGCGCCGGTGGATGCTTTTTTGCGCAGTACTTTTTGTACATCGACCCCACGATTGTGTTTGGCGTGGACAAGTCTGTGGAGATGTTGCTGGTCAGCATGATTGGCGGAGCCGGTACCGTTTATGGGCCTCTCATTGGTGCTGTGCTGTTGGCGGTAGTGAGCGAACTGACACGCTCCATGTTCAGCTTCCAAGGATTGTCCTTGGTGCTTTACGGCACCTTGCTGGTCATCATCATTGCTTTCTTGCCGAATGGCCTGATTGAATTGTTCAAACGCAAAAAGCGCAAAGAAGCTGGTCGTTTGACGTCGGCGTCATCTTCCAAAGAGGGGGACGCCTGATGCTGAAAGTCAAAGGTTTAAGCAAAATATTTGGTGGCTTGCGAGCCGTTGACAACGCTTCTTTGGAAGTAGGGCAGGGTCAAATTGTGTCCCTGATTGGCCCGAATGGCGCTGGCAAAACCACGCTGTTTGCATCGATTGCGGGCTTTCACAAAATCGATGAAGGCCAAGTAGAGTTTTTAGGCCAGAGCATTGTGGGTCTGCAAGTGCATGAAATTGCTCGCTTGGGTATGGTTCGCACGTTTCAAATCACGCAGCCGTTTGCCAAACTCACTGTGCTGGAAAATATTGCGGTAGGCGCCTTTCAGCAGTTCAGCTCTAAAAACGAGGCCCATGCCCACGCACGTTTGATTGCCGAAAAAGTGGGCATGTCTGGCATGTTGGAGCAGCCCGCGTCTGACTTGACGGTGGCTGGCCGTAAGCGGCTTGAGCTGGCCCGCGCTTTGGCAACAGGGCCAAAGTTGTTGTTGCTCGACGAGGTGATGGCGGGTTTGAATCCGCAAGAAATTGTCGAGATCATTGCACTCATTCGCAGCATTCGAGACTCGGGCGTCACCATCTTGCTCATTGAGCACGTGATGCACGCTGTCATGAGTTTGTCGGAGTACATCTATGTGCTGTCGTATGGCAAGGTCATTGCACAAGGCCAGCCTGAAGAGGTGGTCAATAACCGCGAAGTGATTGAGGCCTACTTGGGCCGGGGCGCAGCCGATCAAATGGCCCCCCAAGTGCAAGGAGAGGCACATGCTTGAGATCCGAAATTTGCATGCGGGCTATGGCCAAATTGAAATCTTGCGCGGCATCAACCTGGATGTAGGCGCTAGCGAAATTGTGGCGGTACTGGGAAGCAACGGGGTGGGCAAGTCCACCCTTAACAACAACATTTCTGCACTTTATAAACCCTTTAGCGGCAGCATTCGTTTTCAAGGGGAGGACATGACAGGCATGACCTCCAGTGAGGTGGTGCAGCGCGGTTTGATTCATGTGCCTGAAGGCCGCCGAATTTTCCCTAACCTCAATGTTCATGACAATCTTTTGCTGGGCAGTCAGGTGCGCGGCAAGGCCAGGCGCGCTCAAAACCTGGAACGCATTGTCGATATTTTTCCGCGTTTAAAAGAGCGATTTTCACAACTTGCCGGCACGCTTTCTGGCGGTGAACAACAAATGTTGGCCATCGGTCGTGGTCTGATGTCTGAGCCAGCCATGCTGATCATGGACGAGCCCTCCTTAGGTCTTTCGCCTTTGCTGGTCGAGCAAATGTTTGAATTGATTACCAAGATCAACAAAGAGGGTATGCCCATTTTGCTGATGGAACAAAACGCGGTGCAAACACTGGCCATTGCGCACCGGGCTTACATCATTGAAAACGGTCAGGTGGCCATGCAAGGGCTGGCACCTGACATGGCGCGAGACCCTGAACTTCGCAAAAACTATTTGGGACTTTGAAAAATGTCCACGGCAGCTTTGGAACTTGTTGGACGTCACGCCCTTGTGACGGGCGCAGGTTCGGGCATTGGGCTGGCTACGGCTTGTGTATTGGCAAGGCAAGGTGCCAAAGTGGCTGCCGTTGTGCAACACCAAAGTCAGGTTGGCGCATTGAAGCAGCTACTGCCGCAAGCGGTGGTGTTGGTGCAAGACCTGTTGGATGACGAAGCTTGTGCAGCCTTGCCTGCCAAGGCTGCAGCAGCGCTGGGCGGCTTGGATGCGCTGGCATGCTGCGCGGGTATTTTCTTCAAAAAGCTGTCAGACGACATGTCATTGGATGAATGGCGTCAAACCTTGGCGCTCAATTTGGACGCCACATTTGTACTCACCCGTGCGGCTATTGCCCACATGCGCGCAGCACGAACTGGCGATGCCAGTGTGGTGGTCATCAGCAGTCAAATTGGTTTGGTAGGCCATGCGCGCGGCGCGGCTTATGCCGCTTCCAAAGCAGGCTTGAACGGAATGGTGAGATCGTTGGCTTTGGAGTGGGCAACTGAGGGGGTTCGAATCAATGCGGTGGGCCCAGGCCCCATTGCAACCCCCATGGTTGCGACCACCATGGCCGATCCGGTTGCGCTGGCTGCAATGCAGGCCAGCATTCCCATGGCACGCTTGGGCCAACCAGAAGAAATTGGCGAAGTGGTGAGCTTTTTGCTGTCGCAAAGAGCCTCCTTCATCACGGGCCAAATCTTGTGTGCTGATGGCGGCTTTACTGCACGTTAAAGAACGTTCAATGCGTCTTGCCATGACCGAACTTGGATTGCCCATGACCCGATTGCCTATCACCCAATTGGCCAGCGTTATTCGCAGCAAAAATGCGGGTCCCTTGTGCTTCACGGTCGATTTGTTTTTTCGCGATGCAGCCGCTTACCAACGGGCTGCCAATAGCGAGGCCCTGCAACGCCATTCTGTCGCTCATTGTTATGGCCTGTTGGCATCTCAGGTCAGGCGTTTTGAGTTGCCAGATATTTGGGCCATGAAATTGTCTATGCCTCGAGCTGTCTGTGCTGGTAATCCTGGCGATGGTGATTTGTATGGCGCACAGCAGCATGCACCGCTGCTGTCATTGATGGTCTGATCCGATTAAATGCCGTGATCGCCGATCTGCAAGCTACAGCTGTCTCACAACTTTTAGCCAGTCATCGGCCTGGCGCTGAGCGTCTGCGTGTTTTATCGGCGGCAGGTCAGTTGGGCTTTGGTATTGTGCAAGCTTCTTTTGCGCTCGGCATTCAAAGGCGTCCGCATTTCATTGGCTGTGACATGGGCTCCATTGATCCTGGGCCCTACTACTTGGGCTCAGGCCAAATGGCGGCACCCCAAGCCATGGTCAGGCGCGACCTTGAATTGGTTTTATTGGCAGCGCGCCAACTCAATGTGCCCTTGGTTATTGGCAGTGCCGGCACTGCGGGTGCCAAGCCACACCTAGAAGCCACGCTGGATTTGCTGCGCGATATTGCAATCAAGCATGGGCTGTCGTTTCAGGTAGCCACCGTGGCCAGTGATGTCCCGCGTCACTTGCTGGTGAGCGCTGCGAAAGAGGGCCGTCTTCAGGCATTGGACCATTCGGGTGCAGCACTGACATTGCCCGTGCCCGACGAGGCCCAACTCTTATCGGCCAGCCATGTGGTGGCGCAATGCGGCACCGACACTTTCATTCGCGCCTTGAAACAAATGCCCGATGTGCTGATTGCTGGCCGGTCGTGTGACACGGCAATTTTTGCAGCGCTGCCGCAGATGCTGGGCTATGACGCAGGCCTTGCGTTACACATGGCCAAGATCATTGAGTGCACGTCGCTGTGCTGTGAGCCAGGCGGCCGCGATGCCATATTGGCCGAACTGGGGCCAAGAGATTTCATCTTGGAAAGCATGAACCCAAAGGCTCACGCTACACCGTCATCGGTGGCGGCGCATGCACTGTATGAGCAGGCCGATCCATGGCTGGTGGAAGAACCCGAAGGCACGCTAGATCTGCACATGGCAAGGTATGCGGCCTTGGACGAACACCGAACCCAAGTCACGGGCGCGAGATTTGTCGCACGGCCCTGCCCCACATTGAAAGTGGAAGGCGCAGCCTATGAGGGCGCGCGTGCCGTGTTGTTGGCCGGTGTGGCTGACCCCACCATGATCAGCGTCATGCCCCGCGCCTTGGACGACGTGTGTGAACGTGTGCGCAGTTTGGTGCCTGGCCCATGGACGATGGTGCCGCACTTGTATGGGCAAGGTGCAGTGCGACCCTTGCCTGCGCATCAAAAAAGTCAGCACGAAATGGGTTTGGTGATTGAATTTCTGGCGCCCGATGCGTCCACGGCTAAAACAGTGGCCGCTGTTTTTAAGCAAAACTTGTTGCATTTTGGTTTTCCTGGACGCCTTACCACCGGTGGCAATTTGGCCTTTGCCTTCACACCGAGCGAAATCGACGCCAACGATTGCTACCGATTTGTGCTCTATCACTTGCTGCTGGGTGTCAAGCCAGAAGATGTCTTTCGCATTGACGTACAAACCTGGAATTTCGAAGAGGTGATGGCATGACGCCGCGTTTGCCTTTGACCAAATACCACCAAATTTATTTGGTACTGCGCGAGCAGTTGATAGAAGGTCGTTTTGTCAAAGCCATGCCAGCTGAAATTGAGCTGGCCAAGCAGTTCAACGTCGGGCGCGTGACAGTGCGTCACGCCATGGAAAAACTGGTGGCCGAAGGCCTGATTGTGCGTGTGGCAGGGCGTGGCACTTTTCCAAAGGCCGCCGCCCATCCAATGCCCGTCTTGGGCACCACAGCTCAAACGCAACCCACCAGCCTGGCGGGTTTGATGGAAAACATTGTGAGTGCCAGCTTAACCACCACAGCCAAGGTACTCGATTGGCGCACCATTGAAGCGCCTGACGATGTAGCCCATGCGCTCCAAATTCCTGTGCGATCTCCGGTTAAAAAAGCCATTCGATTGCGCAGCTCCAAAGAAGGTCCGCTGTCCTACATCACCACCTACATGCCCTTAGATTTGGCGGTAGGTATCATGCGCCGCGACTTGGCAGCCAAGCCCATGTTGCAGCTCATGAGGGAAGCAGGCGTGGTGTTGGGGCGTGCGCAGCAGACCATCTCTGCGCGTCAAGCCGATGCCCGCGTGGCTGAGGCTTTGGATCTTCAAATTGGCAGCGCTCTCTTGTCTGTGCGTCGCCGTGTGTTTGATGAGGACGACAAACCCGTGCAATGGTTAGAAGGTCTGTATCGTCCGGACCGATATGAATATCAATTGGAAGTGTCCAAAATTGGCAATGTGGATGCCCGTGTTTCGATGAAAGACAAAGAGGCAAAGTCGTGAAATCAAAACCATTTAATTTTCTAGAAGTGTCATCATGAGTACGCTGGTTGCGTCCCCCCAAACCCTTGCGCAAAAGCTCATCGCCAAAGCTGCAAGAAAATCGAATGTGGCTGTGGGTGACATTGTCAATTGCCTAGTCGATCTGGCCATGTTTCACGACTCGTCTGGCCCCAGGCGTCTGAAGCCCATGCTGGAAGAGCTGGGTGCTCAAATTTGGGACAAGTCCAAGGTGGTTTTGGTCATGGACCATTACGTACCAGAGCAAGACGATGACTCGCGCCGCATTGTGCGCATTGCCCGCGATTGGGCGGCCGAACAACAGTTGCCGCATGTCTACGACAGCGTGGGCATTTGCCACGTGGTACTGCCCCAAAAAGGACATCTGATGCCCGGTATGTTTTGTGTCGGTGGCGACTCGCATTCCCCTACCGGCGGCGCACTGGGCACTTACATGTTCGGCGTGGGCAGCACTGAAATGTTAGGCGTGGTGGTGACCGGCCAATTATGGGTGCGTGTGCCGCAAACTTATCTGATGAAGTGGCACAAACGATTGCAACCCGGCGTGACCGCCAAAGACATGATGCTGCACATGATTGGTAAATTTGGCATGAACGGTGGCAACTACCAAGCCGTTGAGTTTGCTGGCGAAGCTGTGCAAGCGCTTTCCATGCAAGAGCGCATGACCATGTCCAACATGAGCGCCGAGATGGGCTCACAAGTCGGGCTGATTGCCCCCGACCAAGTCACCCGCGATTGGCTGGCCACCACCGGCGCCAAAGACGTGCAGATTGAAGGCTGGCATACCGATATCGGCGCAGAGGCTATCGTGCATGAATTTGATGCATCGACGCTGGTGCCCCAAGTGGCCGCGCCTCACAGCCCAGCCAACACCAAAGCCGTCGGTGAGTTTTCAAACACACCTATTCAGGTGGCCTACATTGGTGCTTGCACGGGCGCCAAGTTGGATGATTTGCGCGCAGCAGCCCAAATTTTAAAAGGTCAGCACTTGCCTGCCGGTGTTCGCTTGATGGTGGCGCCCGCCAGTTTGCTGGACCAGGCCCAAGCCGAAACCGAAGGCGTGATGCGCTCTTTGCGTGATGCAGGTGCTGAAATATTGCCCACGTCCTGCGGCGCCTGTTCGGGCTACGGCGGTAGCATTCCCGATGGTGCCAATGTCATTGCATCTACCGCGCGCAACTTCAAAGGCCGCATGGGCTC
>CANKOT010000125.1 GCA_947484245.1 Comamonadaceae bacterium | reverse complement strand
CAACGCTGTGACGTCTTTGCTGTTGTTTGTGGGCTTGATGTTGTCCTTGTCGGCGGTCGGCATTGACCTCACGGCGCTTTCAGTATTGGGGGGTGCGGTAGGCGTTGGTATCGGTTTTGGTTTGCAAAAGTTGGCCGCCAATTACGTCAGCGGATTTGTGATTTTGGCTGAGCGCAGCATGCGCATTGGTGACAGTGTCAAAGTGGATGGCTTTGAAGGACGCATCTCCGATATCAAAGCACGTTACACCGTCATTCGCTCACTGACGGGGCGTGAATCCATCGTGCCCAACGAAATGCTCATTAACAGCCGCGTTGAAAATCTGTCTTTAGCCGATTCGCGCATCTTGCAGTCCACCCAAGTCACTGTGGCCTACGGCACGGATGTCGATAGGGTGATGCAACTTCTGATGCAGGCCTGCGAGGCGCAAAACAAAGTCTTGAAAGATCCTCTGCCATTTGTCACGCTTACCAATTTTGGTGCAGATGGCTTGGAGTTTGGCGCCCACTATTGGGTCGATGAACAACAGGCTGGTTTGTTGACCTTGAAGTCAGAAATTAACATTCAAATCTTACAACTGCTGCAAGCAGAAGGCATTGAAATTCCATACCCTCAACGCGTGGTTCACACGCTCAACAGGTCTTAGAAGCGGACACTCATCAAAGCGTTTCATGAGCGCTTTGATTCAATGCAAAGAATCAATACATGCGCTTCATCGATGTAAGTTGGCCTTCAAGACTGAAGCGCTCAAACTGACAGCCGTATTGGCCTCCTGCATCACGCGGCCCATGGTGATGAAGCCATGAATTTGGCGTTCAAAACAAACATATTGTGCTGACACACC
The DNA here is from genome assembly GCA_947484245.1 of Comamonadaceae bacterium. Next base: position 5,740 of record CANKOT010000125.1, on the reverse strand, counting down.
GGCTTTGGACAATGCGTCGGCATACATCAAACCCTCGTCGCGCAAAGGATCAAAACCAGCCGTCATGACAAAAGCGGGTGGAAGGTTTGCGTGACTTTTTGCAAGCTGGGGGGAGGCACGCCAATCTTTGGCATCTTCGCGGCTACGCAAATAGTTTTCGGTGTAGTAGGCAATGGACTCTTTGGTGAGCATGTAGTCTTTGCCATTGGCGTGATAAGACGCTGTGTCTTGCCACATGATGGTGGCAGGATAAATGAGCAACTGAAAAGCTGGTTGAATAGAAGTTGCTTTGTCATCTCTCAGCCCAATGCAGGCTGCAGCAGACAAGTTGCCACCTGCACTGTCACCGCCAACGGCAATGCGTTGGGGATCTATGCCTAAACTTGCAGCTTGTGACACCGTCCAGTTGAAAGCCGCCAAGGTGTCGTCATAAGCCGCAGGAAACTTGTGCTCAGGCCCCGTGCGGTAATCCACAGATACCACCACCACCTCAGCTTGAAGGCACAAGTTTCGGCACAGCACGTCGTGCGTGTCAAGGTCGCCAATGGTCCAGCCACCGCCATGAAGATAGACCAAGCCAGGCAAGGTCTTTTGACTTTGCGCGGCGTGAGGGTGATACACGCGGACTGGCACATTCACGCCGTTGGCTGAAACCACTTTGTCTTCTACTTTGAACACCTCGGGTGCATCGGGTTGGGTGAATGCGCGGCGAGACCGATAAAACGCGCGTGCATCTGAGGGTGAGAGGGTGTACACAGGCGGCACACCTTTCTCAATCATGAGTTGCATCAGGGCTTGAGCTTGAGGGTCTAACATGGTCAATCCATCATTGAAGGTAACCACAGGCTGATGCCTGGGAAGGCTAACAAAATGCCCAGCGTGATGATCAGCACCAACACCATGGGCCAGACGCCCCGAAAGATGGCGCCAAGACCAACGTTGGGCAACAAGGCGTTTAGCACAAAGAGGTTCATGCCGACGGGCGGAGAAATGAGTCCAATTTGAATCACCATGACGATCAACACGCCAAACCAGACTGGATCAAAACCCAATTGCATCACGATGGGGAAAAACAGCGGAATGGTGAGCAGCACCATGGTCAGCTCTTCCATGACTGTGCCTAACACCACATAAATCAACATCATGGCCGCAACAATCATGATGGGCGACAGACCTAGCTGGGTGATCCAGTCTTTGAGCTCAAATGGCAGGCTGGTGTAGTTGACGAAGTTGGCAAAGATCGTGGCAGCAATCAGTAAGGTAAACAGCATGGCGGTGGTTCGAGCTGATTCGATTAGAACCTGCATGAACACCTTCCAACTCAGCGCTTTACGGGCCAGTGCAAAAAGAAAAGCACCCGTGGCACCCATGCCAGAACCCTCGGTGGCGGTGAAAAATCCGCCGTAGATGCCGCCCAATACCAACACCACCAAAACCAAAACACCCCAGATCCCGCGGACGGCTTGTAAGCGCTGTGACCAAGTGAATTTCTCACCTGCAGGCGCGTGTTCTGGATCGTGCCAAGTCATCAAGACAATTGCCACCATCATGAGACACGCAGTCAAAATACCCGGCAGAACCCCTGCGGCAAACAATTTGCCAATGTGAGTTTCCGTGATGATGCCGTAGATCACGAGAATGGTGGAAGGTGGGATCATGATGCCCAAAGTGCCGCCAGCAGCAATCACCCCCGTGGACATGGCATCGCTGTAACCCAATCGTTTCATGGAAGGGTAGGCCACTTTGCCCATGGTGGCGGCTGTGGCAATAGATGAGCCACAAATGGCGCCAAATCCTGCGCAAGCCGCAATGGTGGCATGTGCCAGTCCGCCCTTGCGGTGCCCAATGAAAGTGTAGGCGGCATGAAAAAGCTCATGGGCCAAACCAGCGCGCGCGACAAAGTTGCCCATCAAGATGAACAGCGGAATGACCGACAAGGTGTAAGCGAAACCTGTTTCGTGCACCACTTGCGCGGTACTGGCCAAGGCCGGCATCCAACCGCGCGTCAAGCCGATGCCCACAACGCCTACCAAGCCCATGGAGAAAGCCAAAGGCATGCGCAAAAGGGCCATGATAAAGATGGCCAAGAATCCAAGCAAAGCTTCGGTCACAGCGTGCCTCCTTCTGAGGCATTTTCATGTTGGGGTAGAAATGCTTTGGCCAGATGCACCATGCCAGCCAAGCCGCATAAAACCCCCATACCCAGAATGAACGGAGCCTTGGTGATTTTAAGTTGGGCAGTGGTTTCGCCCGTAGCAGCAAACTCAGCGCCTGTTTGCCACATGAGGTAAGCCAAGCCAAACAGCAAAGCTGCGCAGATGATGTGAACCAGGCCTTGTTGAATTTTTCGAACCCAACTGGGCAGCATGCCGTCCAACGAATCGAACACCACGTGCTCTCCTTTCAGAGAGACTAAGGGGAGTGCCGCAAAAATGACCACGACCATCAACAATTCGGTCAGTTCCAAAGAACCCGTGATGGAATGAGACAGCATTTTTCTGCCAGAGACATCAAAAAATGTCAGGACCATGATGGCAAACAAGGCAAGACCAGCCAGAGTTCCGCACAGAATTTCAATTAATTTTTTCAACATTCAACCCATAAAAAAACGGTATTTGCTGAAAGGGCAAATACCGCTGGTGCTCTTTACTTCCCTAGAAAATCAGCCCAGGGAAGCTTTGATCACTTTTACTTTTGCAGCTTGGCAATTTCAGCGCGGAATTCAGCCAATGTAGCCGATGGGTCTTTCAGACCTTTGGCTTTGGCGGCTTGGGCCCAGTCCCGCTCGAGCTTGCTCACACGCACTGTAATGCCGCTGACAAAACCATTGTCGGCTTTGATGACTTTAACGCCATTTTTTTGCATGTTGGCCAAAGCCTGAGCATCCACACGGTCCCAAGCTTTGCCAAAGCGACTTGCCACGGCTTCACCAGACAACTCATCCACAACTTTTTTGTCTTCGGCTGAGAGGCTGTTGTATTTGGCAGGGTTCATCATGAAGACGAAGCTGGTGTTGTAGAGACCGCCTGGAACCTGAGTAGCGTGCTTGATGATCTTGTCAATTTTGAAGGAGTCTGTGGACTCCGCAGGGAACAAGGTGCCATCCATCACGCCGCTAGACAATAGCTCGTAAGATTCAGGTGCTGGTTTGAGAGTGACGTTCATGTCGAGCTGTTTGGAGATCTCATTGACCATGCCACCCCCAATCCGGAATTTAAGACCTTGCAAGTCTTCAACGCGGGTAATGGGTTTTTTGGTGTTGAAAATGATGCCAGGGCCGTGGGTGAAATAGCCCAAAATTTTGACGCCTTGGTGTTCAGCTGTGAACTCTGGGTTCTTGCTGGCAATTCGGTTGAATGCCACAGACAAGGGCTCTGCACGGTCACCCAAGAAGGGAAATTCGGCCATTTGTGTCATCACAAAACGGCCAGGTGTGTATCCATGCACGGTAAATGAAACATCGACCAAGCCATTTCTAACTGCGTCAAAAGTGCCTGGCGCTGGGGTGACGGCACGGGGAAGGATGTTGCAACGAACGCGATTTGAGGTTTTGGTCGCAAGGTCATCACACCATTCTTTTTGAGAAACTGACAGACCGTGCGTAGGAGGCACCCAGCTTGAAACTGTCAACACGGTTTGTGCTTGTGCCAAGCCGCTGAAGCCGGCGAGTGCTGCCGCTGTGACGGCCATCAAAGTATTTTTCATCCGAGTGCTCCATTAATTTGGTTACAAAATATAATTGAAATGCAAGTGTTAATGCAAATTTATCTTAACCCTAATTCACCAACCGATTGGTTGGTGAATTCCCGAGGGTACGATAAGCCTATGATCAATGAGTTTTTATCAAACAGGTCTAAAATTCGAACGATCGTGCTTTTTTGTTGGGCCTGGGGCCTCCTTAATGAAAATTTGATGCACAATTGACGTTTACGTAACGTCAATACGATGCGAGCTTTTCAGGCGCTTGGTTTTTGATATCAGTGGAGATATTTCATGAAGATTCTTGTTCCCGTTAAGCGGGTTGTTGATTACAACGTGAAAGTGCGCGTCAAATCTGACGGTACAGGTGTGGATATCGCCAACGTCAAAATGAGCATGAACCCCTTCGACGAGATTGCTGTTGAGGAAGCCGTTCGTTTAAAAGAAAAGGGCATTGCCACAGAAGTGATTGCAGTGTCTTGCGGTGTCACGCAGTGCCAAGAAACATTGCGTACCGCTATGGCCATTGGTGCCGATCGCGCCATTTTGGTGGAAACACCTGCTGACATGGAATTGCAACCTTTGGCTGTTGCCAAGTTGCTCAAAGCCTTGGTCGACAAAGAGCAGCCTGGCTTGATCATCTTGGGCAAGCAAGCCATTGACGATGATTGCAATCAGACGGGTCAAATGTTGGCGGCATTGGCCGACTTGCCTCAAGCCACCTTTGCTTCCAAAGTAGAACTGGTCGATGGCAAAGTACACGTCACGCGCGAAATCGATGGCGGTCTAGAAATTTTGTCTCTTTCTATGCCCGCAGTCATCACCACAGACTTGCGACTGAACGAACCACGCTACGTCACCTTGCCCAACATCATGAAGGCCAAGAAAAAACAACTCGACACCTACAAGCCTGAAGACTTGGATGTGGATGTTTCGCCTCGCATTACCACCTTGAAAGTGTCTGAGCCGCCCAAGCGGTCAGCAGGTATCAAGGTGCCGGATGTTGCCACATTGGTTGATAAATTGAAAAACGTATCAAAGGTCATTTCATGAGCGCTTTAGTTATTGCAGAACACGACAACGCATCTATCAAGGGTGCAACTTTGAACACTGTCACAGCCGCTGTGGCTTGTGGTGGCGATGTTCACGTTTTGGTAGCGGGTTACAACGCCGGTGCAGCAGCGCAAGCTGCTGCTCAAATTGCAGGTGTGTCTAAAGTTATTCATGCCGACGCAGAAGGCCTGGCCCATAGCTTGGCAGAAAATGTGGCGGCCCAAGTGTTGGCCATTGCTGGCAACTACACCCACATCTTGTTCCCTGCAACAGCAGCTGGCAAAAACGTGGCGCCTCGTGTGGCTGCCAAGTTGGATGTGGCGCAATTGAGTGATGTCACATTGGTATTGTCCAGCGACACATTTGAGCGTCCTATTTATGCAGGCAATGCCATTGCAACTGTGCAAAGCAAAGACTCGGTCAAGGTCTTGACGGTTCGCACAACAGGTTTTGACGCCGCAGGCGCCACAGGTGGTTCAGCCAGCATTGAAACTGCTGTAGCCGCTGTTGACAGTGGCAAGAGTTCATTCAAAGGCAGCGAGATTGCCAAGAACGATCGTCCAGAACTCACGGCCGCAAAGATCATTGTGTCCGGTGGCCGCGCTTTGGGCAGTGCAGAAAAGTTTGCAGAAGTCATCACCCCTTTGGCTGACAAGCTGGGTGCTGCCATGGGCGCAAGCCGCGCTGCGGTGGATGCTGGCTATGCCCCCAATGATTGGCAAGTGGGCCAAACTGGCAAAATTGTGGCACCTCAGTTGTATGTGGCTTGCGGTATTTCGGGCGCCATTCAGCACTTGGCCGGCATGAAAGACAGCAAGGTCATTGTGGCCATCAACAAGGATGCTGAAGCACCCATCTTCAGTGTGGCTGATTATGGTTTGGAAGCCGATCTGTTTGTGGCTGTGCCTGAATTGGTCAATGCTCTTTGAAGCGCTTGATTGAATTTGAATGTGAGTTTGAAGGGCATCCTGTGAGATGCCTTTCTTTT
>CANKOT010000124.1 GCA_947484245.1 Comamonadaceae bacterium | reverse complement strand
TAGAAGCTTTTTCAGCGGGCGTTTGGTATGTCGCCATAGATTTTCAACTGTTTGCAATGGCGATGGCTTGTGCGTCGCTTGCACAGGCTTGGCAAGGTATTTCGGGCAAGGGTTCTGTCGTGCGCAAGGCATTTGGCTTTTGGTTGATGCTCACCTTGTGTTCAATTTTTATTTGGAATCTCAATCCTTTGGGTGAAATGTGGGGCGCTTATTTCTTTGGTGCTTATGGGCTTGGTTTGTGCGTTGGATCGTGGCGCTCCGCTGGTTTCAAATTCAGTGTGCGAAATTTAGGGCTGCTGATTTTCATCGTTGGCGTTGTTGCTATGGCATACCACCCAAGAGACAGACTGATGCTGGCCATTGCAACGGCTTTGTTGTTGTGCTGGTATGAGGCAAATGATTGCAATGCCATTCAGTACTTCAAATGGAAGTGGATTCGCGAGCTGTCAAACGCTTCTTACGCCATTTTCCTCATTCACTTCAGCGTCAGTTTATTAGTGAGTGCGGTGGTCTTTAATTTTTGGCCTGAAAACATAAGCGTCAACGCAGTGGGCTTAGGGGTTTCATTCGGACTGTCGGTTTGGATGGGGCAATTGATTCACCAGGCCATTGAAACGCCAAAGCCGACTTGGACGCGATGCTTACAGTGGGCTGCCACGCTTGTGGCAACCTGTACGGGTGTCATGTTAATTGGCTGAAGCCACTTGACTTTCATTCACCTTGCCCTGAATGTAGGCCAGTGCAGCTTCTATCTGATCAATCAAGATAAGGCATAAGTCGCCTGCAGAAAGACGCGCCAAGGCTGTATCAATGGCGTTGAACTCCCCCTGAATGTCTTGAACATACTGGGTTCGGACAGCACCATTCAGACCTTCGCGAAGCAGTTGAATCACTTCACCTTCGCTGCGGCCACGTTGGCAAGCATCTTGGTACAAGATGACTTCGTCAAAGGCTGTGCCCAAAATTTGAGTTTGATCTCGAATGTCTTGATCACGGCGATCGCCCGCACCACTAATGACCACCACTCTTTTTTGTGCGGGCATGTTGTCAACAGCCTGAACCAAGGCCTGAATGGCATCAGGGTTGTGACCGTAATCGGCGATCAAAGTAGCACCCTTGTAATCAAATACATTGAATCGACCGGGCACGCCTTGGATGTCGCTGATGAAAGTGGACAAGCCCAGTGCAATGGTGTCCCAAGGCACATTGACGGCCCAAGCCGCTGCCACTGCAGCCAAGACATTTTCAGTTTGGAAACCAATTTGTCCTTGGCGTGTCAGGGGTACTTCAGTGAGGGGAATTCGGAATGACTTCTTTCCCTGTTGAGCCACAATGCTGCCGTTATCTGTGTAAACCACTCGCTTGCCTTGGGCTCGGTGCGTGGCCAATGCAGGATGATGTGAGTCTAGAGCGAAGAAAGTGACGTCACCAGGGCACATCTTGGCCATCATGGCGACTTGAGGGTCGGCTGCATTCAAAACAGCCATGCCATCGCTTGCAACATTCAATACAACAACCCGTTTTAAAACCGATAAATCTTCTAAGGTGGTGATGTAGTTCAAGCCTAAGTGATCGCCAGAGCCAATGTTGGTGACGATGGCCACTTGGCACCGATCGAAAGCCAAGCCCTCTCGCAATAAACCACCTCGCGCTGTTTCAAACACAGCAGCATCGACATCGGGGTGCATCAGCACATTTCTTGCACTGCGTGGTCCGCTGCAGTCACCATTGTCAATTTGGCGACCATTGACGTACACACCGTCGGAGTTGGTCATGCCCACGCGCATCTGATTGGCTTTGAGGAGGTGAGCCGTCAGCCGTACGGTGGTTGTTTTGCCGTTGGTGCCAGTTACCGCAATGACGGGAATACGGCCGTTTTCCCCATTGGGATACATGTAGTCAATGATTGCTTTGCCAACATTGCGACCTTTACCAAATGAAGGGCTGATGTGCATGCGCAAGCCAGGCGCAGCATTGACTTCGACAATGCCACCATTTTGTTCTTCAAGAGGCTTGAGGACCGATTCGCAGACGACGTCGACACCACAAATATCAACGCCCACCATCTGAGCTGCAGCCACCACGCGTGCAACCGCTTCGGCGTGAACATCGTCAGTGACGTCTGTGGCTGTACCACCAGTAGACAAGTTGGCGTTGTTGCGCAAAATGACGCGGCGACCTTCTTCAGGAACTGAATTCGGTTCCAGATCTTGTAGCTTCAGGCGACCGATGGCAATGTCATCGAACTTAATTTTAGTCAGTGAAGTGGAATGACCATCACCTCGGCGCGGGTCGGCATTGACTTTGTCGACCAGGGCTTTCACGGTAAGGATGCCATCGCCAACAACCAAGGGGGGTTCACGTCTTGCAGCCGCTACCAACTTGTTGCCAACGACCAGCAAACGATAGTCACTACCAGGCAAGAATTTTTCGACCAAAACTTCGCCATATCGGGCGGCTGTTGCGTAAGCTTGGTTAAACAAATCGCGCTCAATGATATTGACAGTGACGCCCTTGCCTTGATTGCCATCTTGGGGCTTGACCACAACAGGAAGTCCAATGCTTTGCGCAATCTGCCAAGCATCTTCTAAGTCTTTGGCCGGCCTTCCTATTGGGACAGGCACCCCTGCAGCCAACAACAGGGATTTGGTGAGGTCTTTGTCCTGGGCTATCGATTCGGCAATGGCGCTGGTGGTGTCTGTTTCGGCAGCTTGGATGCGACGTTGCTTGCTGCCCCAACCAAATTGCACCATGCTGCCTTCAGTGAGCCGACGGTAGGGGATGCCTTTGAGAACCGCAGCATCTACTATGGAGCCTGTGGAAGGTCCAAGGCGAAGGTTCTCATCCAAATCGCGCAGCTCAGTGAGGGCTTGATTTAAATCGAAGGCGGTTTGCGTTTTCACAGCCAGACAAAGTTTCTCAGCCCATTCGAGGGCCAATTTGCCAACGGCTTCTTCGGTGTACTGAACAACGACTTGGTAAATGCCATCTTCCTCGGTGGCAGTTGTACGGCTGAATGTGACAGGGCACCCAGCTTGGTTTTGCAGACTTAGCGTAATTTTTTCGAGGGCATGTGCCATGCTGGCGGGTTGACCTGGGCGTGTTCCTTCTAGGGGCCCAACTGTTGGGAAAATTCGTCGAAGTTGCTTTTCGAACTCATTGCCAAGGGGCATTTCGCGCTCATGGGGTTCACAGCTTACGATGGCTTCGATGCTGGTTTGGCGGCTCCATAAATTGGGTCCTCTCAAAGCTCGAATTCTTGAAACTTCCATGAAACTTGATCCTGATTGAAGCGGTTCTTGCTGTGTAAGTCAGTAGGCGGGGGTGTGATCTGTGGCTCAGTGAGCGCCAGAACTTTGCCCAAAACTTTTAATGCCTGCTCTGATGAGGTCAGTTTGAATGCCAAGAGCCCAAGCAGCGGCAGAAGCTGCCAAGACTTCTGTGCATTTGAGGTGCTGGTTTTTAAATACTTTGTCGATGGCAGGCAATTGGCGATTCAGGGCTTCAATTTCATGCGCACCTTGGGCCAAGACCAAATGATTTTTACGCCAGAAAACCACACGCCCGTTTTCGCTGCGATGTTGAGCGATGCGGGGGTGCTCTTCAGAGCTGGCGAAAAAAGTAACTTCGCCATCGCAATACTGAGCAAGATTGACCACATCTTCGTCTTCAGCGTTAAGCACGGCCATGCCTTGTGATAACACGACGTCCATTTGGGTTCTGACCACATTGGCCATTTGTTCATCGCTTTGAATGTACAAATCTTCGAGACCGGCTGCTTTGGGCATGGACGTGATCACGCCTACTTGACAGCGGTCGTAGGGCAGGCCCTCCGCCAACAAGTGTCTGGCGGTGGTTTCAAAAACGGCGGCCTGAACAGATCGATTGATGAGCAAGCGTTGGGCTGATTCCCATTCCATGCCGCTTTGGGCGTTAAGGCAGCGTTGGCCCAAAAACAAGCCCTTGGCTGATGAGAGGCCAGTTTGCAATCCTTGAAGGTGCAGCAGCCATGCGATAAGGTGGCTGGTGCCTGTTGTGTTTTCTTGGCCAATGATGCCTACCACTGGAATTCTTGATTCGGAATTTTCGACAAACAAATGTGCGGCAATGGCTTTGCCCACAGGTCTGGGTGAGCCAGTTGCAGGTTTAAGGTGCATGAGAAGACCCGGGCCGGCATTGACTTCAACGATGGCTGCGCCTTGCGCCTTCATGGGTTTGGAAATGTCCAGAGCGACCATATCGACGCCAGCAATGTCTAATCCCACAATTCGAGCAGCAAGAGCCGCCAATTCGGCTACATCGGGATGAACCAAATCGGTGACATCGATGGCCATGTTGCCGGTGCGCATGACCACCACATGGCGGTCTTTTTCAGGAACACTTTGGCCTGTAAGCCCCTGACGTTTAAGCTCAAGGGTAGCAGCGCTGAGATCGTTGAGACGAATGATGTCGAGCGGAAAATCTTCTTCTTCGCCGCGGCGAGGGTCTGAGTTGAGTTGAGTTTCAATAAGCTCTGCAATGTTGTGGATGCCATCACCCACGATGCTGGCCACTTCACCTTTGTTGGCTGCAACCACTTTACCGCCAACCACCAGCAAGCGGTGCTCATCGCCAAATATATGCCGCTCTACCAACACATCACTGCCTTCAGACTCTGCCAAATAATAGGCAGCCTCAACTTCGGCTTGGGTTCTAAGCTCTAAGGAAACGCCGCGTGCATGGTTGCCGTCGACGGGCTTGACACAAACTGGCAGACCAATTTCTTGTGCGGCTTGCCACGCTTCTTCGGGCGACGCAACATTGCAACCCTCGGGCACTGGAACACCGCAGTTGGCAAGCAAACTCTTTGTCAGGTCTTTGTCTTTGGAAACCCCCTCGGCGATAGCGCTAGTTTGGTCAGTTTCGGCGGTCCAAATGCGGCGCTGGCTGGCGCCATAACCGAGTTGAACCAAGTTGCCATCATTCAGGCGAATTGAAGGAATATTGCGATCGGTTGCTGCGTCTACGATGCATGCAGTGCTGGGCCCGATGCAAAGGCGATCGACCATTTGGGTGAGATCGGCAATGACTTGTTTGACTGGGTAAGTGCGGTTTTCTATGGCTGCCATGACCAAATCGCGCGCAGCTTGTAGCGCAACTCGGCTGACAGCTTCGTTTCGAGTGCGAATGACAACTTTGTAGATGCCTCGAGGTCCTGCTTCTCTGGCTTTGCCAAAACCAGTTTGCATACCTGCTCGATTTTGCAATTCAAGCGCCACGTGCTCCATGATGTGACCCGGCCAAGTACCCTCCGTGAGTCTTTGCAAAAACCCGCCACGTTCGCCAACACTGCAGCGGTGCTCGATGAGGCCGGGCAGCATCTTTTGAAGTCGCTGGTTAAAGCCGGGCAGGGTGTTGGAGGGGCAATCTTCCAAATCGCCAATGTCGATCCAAGCTTCAAGAACGGGACGGTAAGTCCAAATGTTAGGACCCTTTAGGTGGGTCATGCGAATAAATTTGATATCTTTAGAACTCATTTTCGTGCTTTTCACAATTCTCAGCGAAGGCACGGAGCGTTTCGTGTCCGGAGATACAATGACCGGCCAGTTGCAGCACTGGCAATGATCGTCTGATAAACAAGGTGCATGGGCTGTGTCCTGGCCGCTTCTTTTGCTGTTTTTATTTGCCGCCAACACTGGTTGACTCTTGTTTTTTGAATTCTTATGAACCCCAACACCCATCCTCCCATCGATTTGCTGGGATTGCCGTTTATTTGGCAGGAGGGCGTGTTGTCGCGAGTTCACCTTGGTGAAAACGTTCTAGCTTGGCTAGAGGTTGACCTGAACGATGAACTAAGCTTTAAAAAAACACTGCTTATTTTGACCGATCAAAGGATCATCTTTGCAGATGAGGCGCAAAATAATTGGAATTTCTGGACCTTGGCCCCAGATTTCGCCCTTCGGGTACTTGATCACGCTGGCGTGGGTACCTTGGCCCTCTATCAGGGCGGCCAACGGTTGGGGGCCTGGCGTTTCACTCTGGGGCTTGAAGCAGCCGTTTTCAGGTGGAAATTGCGCTTTGAAAACCATCTGCTGGGTCAGATTCAGGCGGCCTCTTTCTCGGGCCAATCTTCGGCGCCTCATCCTTCAAATGATTTAGAGTGGTCGGAGCCTGGCATCGGTCAGATGCTGCACAGCCTGTGCCCTGTTTGCCAGAATGTGGTGGATGCCTCTGCAGAGGAGTGTGCCGTTTGCTTAGAAAAAGATCAGGCGCCAACGTCGACCTGGAACTTGCTCAAACTCTGGCGATTTGCTCGGCCCTATCGGGGGCAGCTTCTGCTGGGTTTTGTTTTGACACTGGCGTCAACAGCCGCCACCTTGGTGCCACCGTACCTCACCATGCCGCTCATGGACGATGTGCTCATACCCTACCAAAATGGCAAGAACATCGAGCCAGAAACGGTCTCTTGGTACCTCTTGGCTTTGCTCGCGTCTGCCATCGTGGCATGGGGTTTGGGATGGATCAAAACTTACATCTTGGCGCTCGTCTCGGAGCGCATCGGCGCAGATTTAAGAACCAGCACGTATCAACATTTACTGAAGTTATCGTTAGAGTACTTTGGGGGTCGCCGAACCGGTGATTTGATTGCCCGCATCGGCAGCGAAACTGACCGCATC
>CANKOT010000123.1 GCA_947484245.1 Comamonadaceae bacterium | reverse complement strand
TGCGTGGCGCAGGATGTAGGCCACTTCCTCGGCCTTCAACATGAAGTTGATCGGAACCATGACCGCGCCCATTCGGGCCAACGCAAATCTCAGGGCCGCAAAACCATGTGAGTTACGCGCCAGCACCGCTACGCGGTCGCCCGATTTCACGCCAATGCCGGACAAACCAGCAGCCAATCTGGACACGATCGCATCAAATTCCGCATAGGTCCAGGACGTGTTGCCACAGACAATGCCCAGTTTTTGAGGCAAGCGCAAGGCTGTCCGCCTGAGCGCATCGGCAATGGTTTGGCGTCTGACGGCGGGAGAAATTAGGGCATGTGCTTCAGTTGGCATTCAAAATTCCAAAACGAATCGATAATCAGGTAATTGAACTCCAAATTGAAGAGACATACATTGGCACTTCCACCACCCTCCCCCCGAAAACTGTCACATACGCGCACTGTGGTCTATTCTGGCTTTGAGCGAGACGATGGCTTGTGGGACATTGAAGCCGCACTCACAGACGTTAAAACCTACGGTTTCATCATTCCCAGCCAAGGCCTCAAAGATTCAGGCGATCCGATTCACGGCTTGAAGATCAGGCTCACAGTCGATGACCAGTTAAAAATACTCGAAGTGGCCACTGACATGGCGCACATTCCTCACCTTGAATGTGATCAAGCGCCCAGCGGCATGCACCGCTTGATCGGTTGCACTTTGGGCTCAGGTTGGCGAAAAACCATCGAATCGAAAATTGGCGGCGTAGAAGGTTGCACCCATTTAAGAGAGCTGTTGTTCAACATGGCCACTGTGGCCTTTCAAACCATTCCTCACGCCATCCAATTTAGAAACGATCAGGCTGGCATTCCGCGAGAAGAACTCACCACGCCACCCCCCTATGTTGGTAAATGCAAAACGTGGGCTTTTGAGGGCGCCTTGGTGCAACGCTACTACCCGATGTTTTTCAAAAAGCCCGATTCATCTTAAGTCGTCTTTGAACGGCCAGAGCCTGCGATAATTGCCGCTTAACTCGCGCGCCGCCATGGCTCGCACCTTCCATCAGCCCCTGGATATAAACCAGTCACCGCTTGGAGTCTCTTGTGAGCAAAAAAGTATTTATCAAAACCTTCGGGTGCCAAATGAACGAGTACGACTCGGACAAAATGGCCGATGTCATGAAGGCCGCCGAGGGTTACGAGCCCACCCAAGACGTCGAAGAAGCCGACCTCATTTTGTTCAACACCTGCTCGGTGCGTGAACGTGCGCAAGAAAAAGTCTTTAGCGATTTAGGCCGTGTCAAACATTTAAAAGAACGTGGCGTACTCATTGGTGTGGGCGGCTGTGTGGCCAGCCAAGAAGGCGCCGACATCATCAAACGTGCACCCTATGTGGACGTGGTGTTTGGCCCGCAAACATTGCACCGCCTGCCCGAACTTTTGGCTGCTCGCAGCGCCAAAAAACGCCCACAAGTGGACATCAGTTTCCCTGAAATTGAAAAGTTCGATCACCTGCCACCCGCCAAGATGGACGGCCCCACCGCCTTCGTGTCCATCATGGAAGGTTGCAGTAAATATTGCAGCTATTGCGTGGTGCCTTACACCCGCGGCGAAGAAGTCAGTCGCCCCTTTGAAGACGTGTTGGTCGAAATAGCAGGCTTGGCCGAACAAGGCGTGCGAGAAATCACCTTGTTGGGTCAAAACGTCAATGCGTATCGCGGCAAGATGGGTGATACGGCAGAGATTGCCGACTTTGCACTGCTCATTGAATACGTGGCCGACATGCCAGGCATTGAGCGCATTCGCTACACCACCAGCCATCCCAACGAGTTTACCCAGCGCCTGATCGATGTGTACGACAAAGTACCCAAGTTGGTCAGCCATTTGCACCTGCCTGTGCAACACGGCTCCGACAGAATTTTGATGGCCATGAAACGCGGCTACACCGCGATGGAATACAAAAGCACCATTCGCAAACTCCGCGCCATCCGCCCAGATATGGCCATGAGCAGTGACTTCATTGTGGGTTTCCCTGGCGAAACCGAAGAAGACTTCAACAAGATGATGAAGCTCATTGACGATGTGGGCTACGACACCAGCTTTAGCTTCATCTTCAGCCCACGTCCTGGAACACCGGCGGCCAACTTACAAGATGAAACGCCACACGACGTGAAGCTCAAACGTTTGCACCATTTGCAAGCCACCATTGAAGCCAACGTGAAGCGCATTGGCGACAGCCGTCTGAATACGGTGCAACGCATTTTGGTCGAGCGCCCTGCACGCAAAGACGCCACTGAAATGGCAGGTCGTACCGAATGCAATCGCGTGGTCAATTTCCCTGCCGGCCCCAATGGCATGCGCTTGGTGGGTCAGATGGTGGATGTGCGCATCAACACCGCGCTTTCGCATTCATTGCGCGGCGACTTGGTCTTGCCTGAATAAAAAAGGCTAGCGTTTCATGCCGGGAAAGCCGCCCATACCACCCAAGCCGCCCATGCCCTTCATGCCGCCAAGGCGCTTCATCATCTTCATCATGCCGCCGCCTGACATTTTTTTCATCATGTCTTGCATTTGCTCAAACTCTTTGAGCAAGCGATTGACCTCTTGCACTTGAACACCTGCACCGATGGCAATGCGGCGCTTGCGTGTGGCCTTGATGAGCTCAGGTTTGGTGCGCTCTTTGGGCGTCATGCTGTGAATGATGCCTTGCTTGCGGGCAATGTCTTTTTCGGCTTTGCCTAAATCCATGTTGCCGGCTTTGGCGGCTAACTGAGAAGGCAGTTTGTCCATCAAACTCGACAAGCCACCCATTTGCTTCATCTGCTGAATTTGAGCCAAGAAGTCGTTCAGATCAAAGCCAGTGCCGCTTTTGACTTTGGCCGCCAGTTTCTGAGCGGCCTCCATGTCGACGCCGGCCGTGACCTGTTCGACCAAGGCCAGGATATCGCCCATGCCCAAAATACGGCCCGCATGCCGCTGGGCATCAAACACTTCGAGGCCATCAATTTTTTCACTGGTACCCGCAAATTTGATGGGGGCCCCTGTAATTTGACGCACTGACAACGCGGCACCACCGCGCGAATCACCATCCATCTTGGTGAGCACAATGCCAGTGAGCGGCAAGGCATCTTTGAAAGCCTTGGCGGTATTGGCAGCGTCTTGACCTTGCATGGCATCGACCACAAACAAAGTTTCGACAGGCTTTAAGACAGCATGCAGCTCGCGAATTTCAGCCATCAGCGCTTCGTCTATGGCCAAGCGGCCAGCCGTATCGACAAGCAACACATCAAAGAAATGTTTGCGGGCGTAATCAATGGCAGCTCGCGCAATGTCCAGCGGCTTTTGATCGGGTGAGCTGGGAAACCACTCAGCGCCAGCTTGCGCCGTGACTGTTTTCAACTGCTCGATGGCTGCAGGCCGGTAAACGTCACCCGATACGGTGAGCACTTTTTTCTTGCGCTTTTCAATCAGGTGCTTGGCCAACTTGGCAGTGGTGGTGGTTTTACCTGCACCCTGCAAACCGGCCATCAAAATCACGGCGGGGGGTTGTGCCGCCAAGTTGATGTCGGCCACGCCATCGCCCATGGTGGCAGCCAATTCCCGGTTGACGATGGCCACCAAGGCTTGGCCGGGCTTGAGCGAGCCCAGCACCTCTTGCCCAAGCGATTTTTCTTTGACGCGTGCAATGAAATCGCGCACCACGGGCAGTGCCACGTCGGCCTCCAACAGCGCCATGCGCACTTCGCGCAGCATGTCAGACACATTGGATTCAGTGATCCGCGCTTGTCCGCTGATTTGCTTAACGAGCTGCGAGAGTTTGTCGGTGAGGGCGGAGGCCATAGAGAAAATTTTTCATAAACCGCTAGCTTTTAAGCACAATGCCAGATTGCAAGGGCTCAAAACGCTAAACTAGGAAGCATGATTTTAGCCAGTCAACCCGAATTGGCGATGTGGTTAGCAGTTTTAACCGGCATCTCCTATGCCATTCCCGCTTTTACAGCGCGCCGAATGGGCCCCAACTTGGCCCGCCGCTACCTTTGGCTGGCTTGGGTTTTGCACGGTTTAACTTTGATCTTGGGTTTGTGGGGCGAAACGCCGCGATTTGGTTTTGCGCCAGCCTTGTCGGTCACGGTTTGGTGGGTCTTAACGGCTTACGCGGTTGAAAGCCAGTACTTTCCACAGCTCAAAGCACGTTGGGCCATGGCCGCCCTTGGCAGTGCGGCAGTTGCCTTGGCTTGGTACTTCCCAGGAAAAACGCTACAAGTTTCCGCCTCCATTTGGCTCCCCCTGCACTGGGCTTTGGGCATTGCTTCCTACGGCATGTTTGCAGCTGCAGTGGTTCATGCGGCACTCATGACCAGCGCCGAAATTGAAATTCGCAAGGGCAACGAAAATCAAAGTGGTTTGCCATTGCTCACCATCGAGCGGCTCATGTTCAGGTTTGTGCTGATCGGCTTCATCTTGCTCACCTTGACGCTCATTGCTGGCATTGTTTTTGGCGAGCATCTGTATGGCGCAGCAGGTGCTGAATGGAAGTGGGATCACAAAACGGTGTTCTCCATCCTGTCTTGGCTCACCTTTGGCGCTTTGTTGGTGGGGCGTCTGCAATTTGGTTGGCGCGGTCGCCGAGCTGTCCGGGTCCTTTACATCGGCTCCGCTTTTCTGCTGTTCTCCTATGCGGGTTCACGCTTTGTCTTAGAGGTGGTTTTGGGGCGCAACCTTTGAAAATCCTGATCTTTTTACTGGCTGTTTTGTTTGGCGTTTGGTTGTGGCGCAAAAATCGCTTGAATGCCCTCAAAGAGAAAAAAGAAAAAGAGGCCGAGCAGACGGCCGCCAATAGCCCACAGACCGCAAACAAGCAAACCTCCTTGCAGCCCAGCCCCATGCTGGCTTGCCAACACTGCGGCGTGCACATGCCTGAGTCCGACATGCTGAAAGGCAAGGCAGGGTCTTATTGCTCCGCGGCGCACCGCCAAGCTGCAGGCGATCAAGCCGCCTGAAGCGTAGGCAATAGCGCAGGCAACACCCCATGAACTTGATTCTGTGGCAACAAGGCTGGTATCAAGGCGCCGAAAAATGCGAATCACCCAACTTTGGCCAGCGCCCTCAGGCCGCCCACATCGATTTGATTGTGGTTCACGCCATCAGCCTGCCTCCGGGCGAGTTTGGCAACGGTGCCGTACAGCAACTCTTTACCAACCAACTCGATTGGGAAGCCCATCCCTACTTTCAGTCGATTCGCGGCCTGGAAGTCTCCTCGCACTTTTTCATCGAACGCACCGGCAAAATTTGGCAGTTTGTCAGTTGCGACCAACGTGCTTGGCATGCGGGCGTCTCGAGCTATCGGGGCCGCAGCAACTGCAACGACGATGCCATCGGCATTGAGCTAGAAGGCTTGGAAGGCGATTCGTTTGAAGCGGTGCAATACGATCAATTAGGCCAGCTCTGTCTTACCTTGGCGCAGGCCTACCCCATTGAGCACATTGCCGGACACGAACACATTGCACCCGGCCGCAAAAAAGATCCAGGCCCGGGTTTTGATTGGGCCTTGCTGCAAAAAAATGTGGCTTGGCCGTCTCGGTACTTTCCCGAATTTTGAAGATTTTTCAAAAAATTGAAAAAATATTTTTTGATTTTTTCAATTTTTTTTTACATACCGATGGCCCCCACTTTGACGGAAGTTGAGCTGGCCAAGATCTGAAAAAAGTATGTGTTTGCAAGGCTTTGCGAGGGTAAATGCAAGCCAAACCGCACCAGTTCTCATGCTCTCTCAAATTGCGCAGATTTCACGCGCTTTTCAAGGCATGATTTTGATGCTCCAAAACTGCGCAAATTGCACCTTGTGAAACCGTCACAAAAGACAGTTGTCTCACACAACCCACAATCCACCTGTACACTACCCCTAGTGGCTTGTGTTCAGCTCAGACCCCATATATAGTGTCTTAACGTCAAAGACACGATCGGTTGAAAATGAACCAAATCATCCCTTTGTCGACCCAAAATAAATTAAAACTGAAACGCACTTGACCACAGAGAACGCCATGCAAATTGAGCTTAATCAAACACCCACAAACACCAGCTTATTGAGCAACCCCAACCTCTCCCAATCTTCGTCCACTGCGGCGCATGCTTTGGCCAATTACCAAATCATTCGACGCAACGGCGCCGTGGTGCCTTTTGAGCCCAACAAAGTTGCGGTTGCCCTCATGAAAGCCTTCTTGGCGGTTCACGGCACCCAAGGCGCGGCGTCCGCCAGTGTGCGTGAAGTGGTCGACAACCTCACCCAAGCCGTGGTTCGTGCTTTGGTGCGTTCACGTCCTGGCGGCGGCACGTTTCACATCGAAGACGTGCAAGATCAGGTCGAACTGGGCCTCATGCGCAGCAGCAACCATGAAGTGGCGCGCGCCTACGTGCTCTACCGTGAGCGCCGCACCCAAGAGCGCGCCCAAATCAAAGAGGAAAAAGCAGCGGTCAGTGCACACCCCACATTGCATGTTTTGGATGGCGGCCAACGCGTCCCCCTCGATATCAACTATTTACAAGGCCTCATCGTCAATGCTTGCCACGGCTTGGGCAAAGATGTGCACCCCGACCCCATCGTGTCTGAAACCATGCGCAACCTCTATGACGGCGTGCCCATGGAAGAGGTTTACAAGGCGTCTATCTTGGCGTCTCGCACTCTGATCGAAAAAGACCCTGACT
>CANKOT010000122.1 GCA_947484245.1 Comamonadaceae bacterium | reverse complement strand
GCGGCCGCAGGATGGGCTGTTGAGTGGGTTTGAGGAATGTTGGCAGCAGAAGTATGGCCTCACGCCTAGTCAGTTGGCAGAAGGTACGGTGCTAGACATTTACAACTTTAGGCGCAAGGACCAGCTCATTAGCGATGGCACGGTGTTGCTAAGCAAGGCGGGTCATGCCGTTGAGATTGTGGATGCGCGGCCTGAGTTAAGTTTGTCTGAGCGGCAGTGGATGCAGGTGAGCGGCATTCCGCCGGAGGAAGACAGGGGTGGGTTTTGGATGGCCGATGGGGTGATGCGCCAGGAGATGCGCACTTGGCAGTATCCGTATCACTTCATTGATTTTGAAACTAGCACGGTGGCCATTCCTTTTCACAAGGGGATGCGGCCTTATGAGCCGGTGGCGTTTCAGTTTTCTCATCACGTGATGCAGGCCGATGGTTCGGTGGCGCATGTGGGGGAGTTTTTGATGACTGACCCGGTGGTGTTTCCGAATTTTGAGTTTGCGCGGGCGCTAAGGGCGGAGTTGGAAGGGGATGGGGGCACGGTGTTTATGTGGAGTCCGCATGAGAATACGATTTTGAATAAGGTGGTGGGGCAGTTGGAGGGGTGTTTAGAGCGTGGCGCGCCGGAAGATGCGCTGGAGTTGATTGAGTTTGTTCGCACGCTGACGACGGGTGGCAGCAGGGCGATGGTGGATTTGTGTGCGCTGAGTAAGCGGGCTTATTTTGCTGAGGGGATTAAGGGGAGTAGTTCGATTAAGAAGGTGCTGCCTTCGGTAATGAAGTGGTCTGGGGTGTTGAAGAGTTTGTATTCGGGGGAGGTTTATGGGGGTGAGGGGCTAGGTGTTGCTGGTTCTGGTTCAGGTGTTGTTGTTGGGGGAGGCTTGGGTGCTAAGCAGGCAGCTATACCGAGCAAGAATTTCAAGAACTTTGCATGGTGGGTGCCCAGTGCTTCTGATGCTTCTGTGCCGCTAGAGCCTTATGACTTGCTGCGTTTGGATGGGGAAGATTTGCTGGGTGAAGGGCTGATGCCGGGTGAGGACCCAGATGTGTTGGCGATTACGGAGGGCGGCGCGGCGGCTACGGCTTATGCGCGGTTGCAGTTTGAGGATGTGGATGAAGTAGAGCGCCGGATGATTCGGGAGGCGTTGTTGAGGTATTGTGAGTTGGATACCTTGGCTATGGTGATGATTGTGCAGGCTTGGCGGGAGGCTGTTGGCGAGGCGATTTAATTTTGGTCAGAGCATAATTAATTTTATGTAGCTCATTTGGCGAGCTTTTGATGAGCCATAGTCGTGGTGTTCAAGGCAAATTAATAGGAGCACACCATGTCTTTCTGGCAAATTTTAGGGGACTTCGCGTTCTCAGACTCTGGCGAAACTGTTCACAAGATTTCTGACAGTTTGAGCATTTCTACCGAAGGCACCTCATACACCACCATGGGTTTAACCACGGTGGGGTCTGATGGGTCAGTGTTTATTCAGCAAGGGGTGTTTAGCTCAGACGGCAGCACACGCATGGGGTCTGTGGCGACAGGCTTAGGGTCTGTGTTTGGGCGGGACTAATAAGTTACTCAATATTGCTTGAGCATTTTTTGGATGGCTTCTTTCACTTGTTTGACCAGCGTGGCGGGGCCCATTACTTTCACGTCGGAGCCTATGCGTAAGATGTCGCCTATTAGCTCGCGTTCGTCGGAGTAGGGCACTTCTAGCGTGTAGCTGCCGTCTTTGTGCAACTTGCCTTTTTGGTCGGGGTGCCACTCTTCGTGTTGTACCCAGCGTGCGCGCTCAATACTGAACTTCAACTCTGCAGTGGCTTTGGCCTGGCCGCCGAAAATACCGTAGCCGCTTTGCATTTGTTTGAGCAACTGTTCGCGGTCGATGTCTTTGGCATCTTTGTCAAGCAACATTGTGCTTTCGATGGCATCGATAGAGAAACTTCTAATTCCGCCGCGCAAATGACACCATGCGTCGACGTACCAGTTGTCGCGATAGTGAATGAGTTGCTGCGGAGAAATGATGCGTTTGATAGATTCGCCAGTTTGGCGGTTGAGGTGAACGATTTCGATTTGTTTGCGATCGACTGTGGCTTTGGCAACCAGCTCGAACGACTTCAAAGGCATGCGACGTTTGCCAGCGTGAACCACGCGAATGCGCTCCGCCAAAACGTTGGCATTGGCGCCTTGCGTTTCTAGAATTTTGTTCAGCCGTGTTTGCAAGGGTTTGAGCTTGGGGCCCAACAGGCCGGGCTCGAGTTGGCCGATCATTGTTTGAATGGTCATGAGGGCCAGCGCTTCTTCTTGGCTAAACCACATGCCTGGCAGTTGTTGCAGGCCTTCGGGGTTTTCGAGTTTGTAGCCGGCTAAATCGCGGTCGTAAAGAATGGGCGTGTTTAAACGATCGCGGAACATGGCGAGGTCGCGTTTAAACGTGGCCGATGAAATTTCGAGCTTCTTCAGAATCTCGGATTTGGGCACAGCCGTGCGGCCAGTGAACAAGGACTGGTAGGCGTAGTAGCGGTCAATTTCTGCCATGATGATGCCTTTGATTAATTGGTTGTTGTTTTTGTAATTTGTGTCAGTTTAAGAGCAATTTTTTCTCTGCGACTGAGTCTTTGGGGTTCTGGTGAAGTTCCGTAGTCCAATTTGATGTTTAAAGCTTGGAATTCGCTGGGTTTAAACTTGTTTGTCTGTTTAAACAGGGTGCTCTGTTGTTTAAACACGTTGCCCAACTGTGTAAACGCAATTTCTGGATCGGCCAGGTGCGTGTAAACGGTACTCAGGGGAAGCCAGAGCCAGGCGGAAAGAAGAATGGGCAAGATCATGGCTTGAACGAGTTTCATTGCAGAAGTCCCTAATGTGAGCCACCCCAGGATCAGCCCTTGAGCCAGCCAGGCTGATCATTTGTACAGTTGGTTTTAATTATTCCCACTCCCCGAGGGGTTCCATTTCGGTTTTGTGTTTGGGGCACAGGGGCGGGCCGAAGGCTAGGAACTTTTTGTACATGGGGACTTCGAAGCCGCAAGATTTGCATTTGGCGCGGGGGCGTGGTGAGCGTTTTGATAGGCGGATGGAGATGTGCAAGCCGCCATGGGGGTAAGGGCCCAGTTGGGCAGACAGCTCTGCTAACTTCGCTTTCAAAGCGGGCCCTGCACCTGCGCTTCTCATTGGGCCAATCATGCCAAGGCTCAAGGCAATTTTTTTGAACTCCTTGCCGTGCTTGTGCTCGCAATCGTCCACAGCGTGAACAAGCTCATGCACCAACGTGTCTAAAACCAGAACAGGGTCTAGCAACGCAGGAGAGACGAATATTTGGTTACTGTCATGCACGCTGCTTTTGCGCGACCAGCATTGACCGATATGGTGCTTGCTGCCCGTGCTTGCAAAGCCGCAAGACACTTGGCAGTTGCTAGGGATGATGTGTTGTTTTGCTTGAAAGATGGGGCGCAGGAGTTCAACAGCTGCAAGCAGCCAGGATTCGCGGGTAGTGTGGTTTGTCATGTCGCATTAATTTGCACTGTGGAAGAGTCACTATGCGAAGTGGAAAGCTCAACAGGTGAGCTTGGGGGACTGATCGTTTTTACAGGGTGGTGAATTAATGTTGATCTGCCCCCAATTAGCTGACCTCAATTAGCTAGCTCACGTGGTGAGCCTTGTGCCGTTCAGAGTAGGTGCATTGAGGAGCATGAAATGAACGACACTTACACATTTGAAGACATTGATACTTTAGTTTGGAATTGCTTGCAGGGTAGTCAAAATGCACACGATTACTTGGCTTATGTGAAAACCATGATGGAATTAAAGCGCATCAAAAAGAAGCGCTTAAGTTGGCCAGGCAACATTGGGACAACCCAAACTCCGAAGCCTTTTTCAATAAAGCCCTAGAAACAGTCACCGCCATAGCAAACAGCGGCAACTCAGCTGCCATGGCCCATCTGGGCAGGTGGTACAGACTCGGCTCTGGCGTACCCATCGACCTTGAACTCTCAGAGCAGTGGTACCAAAAAGCAGTCGACCTCAACGACGGCAAAGGCCACATCGGCTTAGGCAGACTCTGCTGGAAATCAAAACCCAACAAAGCTGCCGCGCATTTCAAAATGGCCGTTTCAATGGGCGAACTCAACGCCTACAGCCACCTGGCCGACCTCGACCGAGCCAACGAGCTAGAGCACCTGCTCAACGCACTGCAAACCAACGAAGCCTATGCCGACTATGCATACGGCCACTACCTCATTCGCGAATCCAAATCCGAAGAAGAAAAAACCAGACACATCCACTGGATAGAAAAGGCCGCCAAAAAAGGCTATGGCTACGCCGCACTCATGGTGGCCATGCACCACTTCAAAGGCGAAATGGGCTTTGATGAAAACATCGAAGTTGCCAAAGAATGGTGCCGCATGGGTTGCGACACCGGCGACTTAGCCTCCCTCATGTGGTTCAGCAACCGCTTCCTCTACATGCCCGAATCTCAAGACGAAGCCGCAGAGCACCTCATGTCTGCTTGCATGTTGGGCGATAAAGTAGCGCAGGGCTATTTTGGCGGTTGGTTAGTGGGTCGAGGCAAGTCCTTTGAAGAGCAAGCCAAAGGCATTGTGTGGCTTAAAAGCAGTGTGGCGCAAGGCCACGCTTCTGCCATGTACACATTGGCCGATGCTTTGCGAAAAGGCAAGGGCATCGAGGTCAATACCGACGAGGCCCATGCATTGTTAGAACAAGGCGCCAACTTAGGCAACTCCGAATGCCAATGCTTTTTAGGTATTGACTACATGTACGGCGAAGGTGTGCCGGTCAACAAAGAGCGTGCGCACGACTTGTTTCAAATTGCAGCCTTGCAAGGCGATTTGTGGGCCACCTTTTTACTGGGCATTACCTATGAATCGGGCGATGGTGTGAAGCAAGACTTGGCCAAGGCTTTCGAGTGCTTCATGGAAGCCAGCAAGGCAGAGTTTCCAGGCGCGCAGTATCGCATTGGCAGGGCGCTGATGCGCGGTCATGGTGTGGCCAAAAACAAGCCAAGTGCTGTGAAGTGGTTGTTAAAAGCGGCCAACGCCGATCACACCGACGCCATGATTGTGTTGGGCGCCACGCTCATGTCGGGCGATGGCGTAGAGGTGAACTACCGATTGGGTGCGTCGTGGTTTCAGAAGGCCGCAGATTTAGGCAATGCCGAAGCCATGCACGAGTTGGCCACGTTTCACATTGAGGGCGATGGCGTAGAAGCAGATGCTGAAATTGTGAAGCATTGGATGTTCAAGGCGGCGGCCTTAGGGCAATCTGATGCCATTGATTGGGTGAACGAAAATTATCCTGATCAACCCAGTTGGTTAAAAGATTTGAAAAAAGAGTCTCAGGATTTGTCTGAAGACTTGGCTGACGAAATTTCAAAAGAAACTTCACAAGATTCTTCAAATGAAACAGTTGTTCCACTCAAATCAAGCGATGATGACGCTACAAAGCCCAAAGCCAAGGACGACTCTGAATGAATTTAATTAAGCTAGCCATCGGTTTCTTGTTGTGCACCAGTGCTGTGGCCTTTGCCCAGTACAAACCTTCCTACACCGTGGTCAAAAGCAACTCACGCTATGAAGTCAACAAAGATGCCTCGTACACCCAGTACTTAGAAGAGCAAAACCGCGTAGACACGCCACAGGGCATTCGTTTGTTGGGCGAAAGAAAAATTTCCTACAACTCAACCCTAGAAGATGTAGAGGTGTTAGAGGCCTACACCATTCAACCCGATGGCACGCGCATTGCGGTGCCGCTCGACAAAATTCGCACGCAAGACGAAACGGCCGATGACGGATCTATTTACAGCGACAGCAAATCCAAAGTCATTATTTATCCCAAACTGGAAGTGGGCAGCCAGGTGTATTACCGCGCCAAGTCGGTGCAACACACGCCCGAGTTTCCGGGGCACTTCTTCTTGTGGGAGCACTACAGCCCGCATGCGCGTTACGAAAGTGTCAATGTTGAGTTGGTGCACGACATTGGCATTGAAGTAGGCGTCAGCACCAAGGGCATGCAAGGCGGTAAGTTAAGTGCGTCTTCGGTGCCCAATACATTGGCTTACAAATTCACCTTCAGCCAAGAAAAGGCCTACCCCAGTGAAGAGTCTCGCGCAGACCTGCCAGACTTTGCGCCCCACTTTTCTGCCAGCACCTTTAAATCGTATGCAGATGTAGGAAAGGCCTATCAAATAAGAGCCAAAGAAAAGGCAAAAGTCACACCCGCCATACAAACGCTTTCAAATGACCTGATTCAAAAAGCCAACGCCAAAACCACCTTAGAAAAAGTGAAGGTGCTGCACCACTGGGTAGCCCAAAACATTCGCTACTTAGGCATCTATGTGGGGGCGGGCGGTTATGTGCCGCACGATGCGCAAAGCATCTTAGACAACCTTTATGGTGACTGCAAAGACCACGTCACTATTTTGGAAGCATTGCTGGCCGCAGCAGGCATAGACAGCACCCCCGCGCTAATCAACTCAAGCAGCGCTTACGTGCTACCCAAATTGCCCACACCTGGTATTTTTGACCACGTGATCACCTACGTGCCCAGCCTGAATGTTTACCTAGACTCCACCAGCCGATTTGCCCCCTTAGGCACCTTGCCCAACGGCGACATGGACAAGCCGGTGGTGCACACCGCAACAGGTGCCCTTAGCCGCACGCCCATGACGCACCCAGCCAAAGACCGCACAGAAGCTCGCATCCAAATGAAACTCACACGCGACGGCAGCATAGAAGGC
>CANKOT010000121.1 GCA_947484245.1 Comamonadaceae bacterium | reverse complement strand
CTGCAGGTTGACGTCGCGCAGCACGTGGTAACCATTGCTGGCATACCACTTGTTCACGCCTTTGAATTCAATGATGGGGGTCGCGTTGGAGGTCATAGGTCTCTTTCGTTCAGCGAACTTTGCTCACGGCCGTGCGCTCTTCGATCCACAGGCTGTAGCGCGACATGGCAAAGCAGAACGCGAAATAAATGAAGGTGATGAAAAGGTAGGCTTCGATTTTGAAGGGGCGCCAGTCGGCGTCCGAGTTGAGCGCCAAGCCCAAAGCACCAGTGAGCTCATAGAGCGACACAATGGTCACCAGCGAGGTGTCTTTGAACAGGCCAATGAAGGTGTTCATGATGGAAGGCACCACGGTGGCCAAAGCTTGTGGCAACACGATCATGCGCTGGGTTTGCCAATACGTGAGGCCCAAAGTGGCCGCCGCCTCGGTCTGGCCTTTAGGCAAAGCCTGCAAGCCGCCGCGAATGACTTCGGCCATGTAAGCCGCTGAAAATAGCGTGATGCCCACCACCACACGTACCAGCACGTCGATCTTGACGCCCTCGGGCATGAACAAGGGCAGCATGAACGAGGCCATGAACAACACCGTAATTAGCGGCACGCCACGAATTAGCTCCACATACAGGGTGCACAAAGTCTTGATGGCGGGCATGTTGGAGCGACGCCCCAGCGCCACAAAGATGGCCAGCGGGAACGCCAGCGTCATAGAGATCACAGTGAGCATGACCGTGAGCGGAAAGCCGCCCCACTGGTCGGTGTCCACCGCAGTCAGGCCCATAAAGCCCCCCTTCATGAGGATGAAATAAACCACCAGCATGAGGGCCCAAATCAGGGGCAAAGCCTTGTTCCAAAAACGCGGCATGCAACTGATGACCACCACGCCAAGCATGAGGGCGGTGGCAATCACCGGACGCCAATGCTCGGCCTCCGGGTAACGGCCCATCACAATCAGACGGCCTTTTTCGGTGATCACACCCCAGCAAGCCCCTACGCCGCGCACATCGTTGCAAGCCTGCAAGTTGGCGCCGAACACGGCATGCACAAGAGCCCAGTCCATGGACGACAGCAGCGTCAAGACCCCCAACGCCAACAACAACAAGGTCATCACACTGTTGCTGGTGCTTGAAAACAAGTTGACGCGCAGCCAAGCCAGTGGGCCGGCGCTTTGGCCCGGCATGGGTCTAGCTTCGATGGATTTGAAAACATGCATGTCAGCGCTCCTGGATAGCGGCACTGGCGTTGAACCAGTTCATGAGGGCCGAAGTGATGAGGGACAAGGTGAGGTACACCAGCATCACGATGGACAGCGCTTCGATGGCGCGGCCAGTCTGGTTGAGCGTGGTGTTGGCGATCGAGACCAATTCGGGGTAGCCGATGGCCACCGCGAGAGAAGAGTTTTTGGTCAGGTTCAGGTACTGGCTGGTCAATGGCGGGATGATCACGCGCAGGGCTTGTGGCAGCACCACCAAACGCATGACCTGTCTTTTGCTCAGGCCCAAAGAAGCTGCAGCCTCGTGCTGACCCAGTGACACCGAAGCGATGCCCGAGCGCACCACTTCGGCAATGAAGGCGGCTGTGTAGAACACCAAGCCAAACAACAAGGCCATGAATTCAGGGCTAAAAGCACCGCCATCTTCAATCTGAAAATCACCCATCTTCGGCAAATCCCACTCCATAGGTGCACCCCCAGCCAGCCAGCCCAACACCGACAAACCCAGGATAGCGGCCAATGCCACCCACACAACGGGGCGCGGCTGGCCTGTTAGATCAAAGTGCGCGCGCGCCAAGCGCCGGTAATAGAGCCCAAAAACCAAGCCCAAACCTGCCCCCACCAAGGCCAGTGTTTGCCCCAGCTGCCAGACGGGCCAAGGGAAAGAAATACCGTTTTTGCTCAGGTAAAAATGACCGGCATTCCAAGCGCCGTCCAAATCTGGCAAGGCTTCTGCAAACACCAAATACCAAATTAGCAATTGCAAATAAACCGGCACGTTGCGGAAAAACTCGACATAGGCATAACAGATTTTCTGAACCAAAAAATTGGCTGAAAATCGGCCAATGCCGATGAGCACGCCCACCACAGTGGCCAAGGCAATGCCGATGATGGCCACCTTGATGGTGTTGAGCATGCCGATCGCGAAAGCCACAAAGTAGGAACTGTTGTGCGCATAGTCGATCATCGTCTCGCTGATGTCAAAGCCAAACGGTTGAAACAAAAAGTCGTATCCGCTCTGGATGCCACGCAAACGCATGTTGGCCAGAGTGTTGCGCACCAGCAAGGCGACGAGCGCAAAAGCCGACAAAATTGCGACGATCTGGTAGATGACCGAACGCCCCTCACGGCTACGCCACGAAATGGTCCGGTTTTTCTTGTCAGGTGAGGGTCGGGCCTCGGTCATTGAAAAGTGAGACATGCTTGTTGCCTAAACTAAAACGGACTGACAAAAAATACGCCCCACAAAGGGGCGTATTCAATGCTTTCAAAGAGGCAAAAATCAACGCAGCGGTGCAGCGTACTGCAAGCCGCCCTGACTCCATTGACGGTTCATGCCGCGTGGCAGGTTGATGGAGGTCTTGGGACCTACATTGCGCTCAAACATTTCGCCGTAGTTGCCGGTGACCTTGATGGCGCGGTACAGCCATTCTTTGTCCAAGCCCAAGTGCTTGCCCAAATCTTCCGTCGCGCCGAGCAAACGAC
This sequence comes from Comamonadaceae bacterium, assembly GCA_947484245.1. The sequence continues at coordinate 4,052 of CANKOT010000121.1, read as the reverse complement.
CGACTTGCGGATTGTCGCTGGACTTCATCTGGTCTGCGTTGGCCTGGGTGATGCCATACTCTTCGGCTTCAATCAAACCGGCCAACACCCACTTGTTGATGGCCAACCACTCGTCATCACCACGGCGCACCATGGGGCCGAGAGGCTCTTTGGAAATGAGGTCGGGCAAGATCAAGTGGGTTGCTGGGTCTTTGGCTTCCTTGGCGCGCACAGAAGCCAAGCCCGATGCGTCGGTGGTGTAAGCCTGGCAACGGCCAGCAAAATAAGCGCCAGTGGCAGCTTCCACTTTTTCAAACACCACAGGCTTCAGGTTGAGCTTGTTGGCGCGTGAGTAGTCGGTCAAATTTTTCTCGGTGGTGGTGCCCGATTGCACGCAGACCGTGGCACCCTTGAGTTGCTTGGCGCTGGTAATCTTGCCCTTCGGGACCATAAAGCCTTGGCCGTCGTAGTAGTTGGCACCCACAAAATGCAGGCCCAAAGAGGCGTCACGGCTCATGGTGCTGGTGGTGTTGCGAGCCAACACATCGATCTCACCAGACTGCAGGGCTGTGAAGCGCTGCTGGGCTGTTAGAGGCACGTATTTGACCTTGGTAGCGTCGCTCAAGACAGCGGCAGCCACGGCACGGCAGTGGTCCACATCCAAACCAGACCAGTTGCCACTGGAATCAGCAGCTGAAAAACCTGCCAAACCTGTGTTGACACCGCAGACAACCTGGCCGCGTTGCTTGATTTGATCAAGCGTTTTGCCAGCCATGGCAGAAGTTGCAGCCATCAAGCCAGCAGCAGCCAGCACAGATCCGATCAAAGTACGTGTGTATTTCTTCATGAATTGAATCTTTCTAAATTTATGAGTAGCCAATCGCTACACGAATGATTACATGCCAAAACATCAAAACACCCCTTTCCGGGAGCATTCTTAGGCTTTTGCAATAAAAGGAATTCATCCTGACGACGCACCAGACAAGTGCAGACCGACAGGATAGGTTTTCCAGTTGGCACAATTTATACCAACTTTAACCCACAGATCAAATATATTCAATTTGTGGTCTAGGTTGGATCAGGGTGTACCCTTAATGGCTTTAAGACCATTCTATTTTTGGCGCCTGCCAAGACTTCTTTGTAGGCTTCCATGGCATGGGGCAAATCAATCATGTCGGCAGGTGCAACTGGAAAAGGTTTCAAAGTGCCATCTTCAAAGCCTGGGCGAAGCTCGTCCAACAATTCGCAAGAACGCACGCAATCTAGGGCCAGTGTGTCGATGCCCACAAAGTTGTGCATGCCGCGGTAAAACTTGAACACATCAAAGGCCACCGTTTGTCCCTTGGTGGCAATGATGAAAATCTGGGTAGCGCCTTTGGCCATGATGGCGTGACCCACTTCCCAATACACGTTATCAACAGTGTTGAACACCAGGTTGGCGCCTTTGCCCTGCGTCAATTCCATGATGCGAGCGGCAGGCTCTGTGTGCTTGCTGTTGATCACTTCAACGGGGGTACATGCAAAACCTTCTAATTGATCTTGACGCTGCACAGCAATAACTTTGGCGCCGGCACGCGCTGCAATTTGGACCGCAGCCTGGCCAACTTTGCCATTGGCGCCGAGCACCACCACGGTTTGGCCAGCTTTGACACCACCGGCTCGGCTAAAGCCTTCACAGGCGGTGACAAAGGGCACGCCCACAGCGCCAGCCTCTTCCATGCTGATGCCCTTTGGCACTTGCTTCACTGCGGAAATAGGCAACACCAAATAGCGTGCATGACTGCCATTGCGCGTAATGCCAATGTCGCCACCGGAGCCCCAAACTGAAAGCCCCTTCAATGCCTCGGGGCCGTCCACCACCAGGCCCGCGAAGTCGCGGCCGGGGGTTCTTGGAAAAACCGCGTGCGGCATGATGCCCAAAGTGGCTTTCACGTCGCTGGGGTTGACCGCTGCAGCCACCACTTGAACCAGCACTTCATGTGGGGCAATGGTGGGTTTGCTTTGAGATTGGCAATCTAGTTGTAGGGTGTCTATGCTGCTGCCTTTGGCCGCAACGTGCAACGCAAATGAGGGTGTCTCAGAACTCATGAAATTTGAAGAGAGGTTGTTGCATTAAGGAATAGGTGGCATTGGAAAATGCATTTCACCAGCCTGCAAAACAAAGTCGTACTCAAGTGAGTAACCCATCTCACCAGGCGCAGTGCGCTTTTTGAATTTTCCGACCAAGCTTTCCACCACAGAGAATGTGACATCGGTGTGCAGGCGGTGATCGTCGTCTGCAAACACTTGAGTGACTAACACTTGATAGCCTGGTTTGGAAATCATGTAGTGCACGTGGGCAGGGCGATAGGGGTCGCGCCGTTGTGCGCGCAGTAAATCGCCGCAGGGCCCATCGACCGGAACGGGATAGCCGGAGGGCCTGACCGATTTGAAGCTGAACTTGCCGGTGGCATCGGTTTTGAAGCGACCACGCAAATTCATGTCGGGCTGCTCTTCGTCTTGGTTTTCGTAAAAGCCGAGTGGGGAGGCTTGCCACACATCCACTTCGGCGCCTTCGATGGGCCGACCTTGTGCATCGCGCACATGGCCAGTGACTTCAAACAATTGATCGGCTTGCTTGGATTCTGGGCCGTGCGAGATGTTGCCACCCGCTTCATAGACGGGTGCGTTTTTACGCCAGAAGGGCCCCAACAGCGCTGACTCGGTTTGATACTGGCCAGCCTTTTCCGCGCGCTTCACATTGTTGATGAGCGTGATGAGGGTGGAAGCGCCCAAAATGTCGGAAGCCAAAATGACCTCGTTCTTTTTTTCGCTGGTGTTTTTTCCCAGGCCCACCAAAAACTCACATCCCTTTTCGAACTCAGTATCGGAGGGCTGTACCTCGCGCACAAAGGCATGAAGGTGTTTGACAAGCGACTGCATTACCTCACGCAGGCGAGGGTCGGGCGTTTTTTCAAACACCTCCAAGACCTGCGCGGTGATGTTTTCTTGGGTTACAAAGGTCATTTAAAACTCCAGACTGGCATGAGCAAAATTTTGAATTGAGGATGATTATGAATTCTGCGCTTGCTGAGGTACATCGTACAAATACTCATAAGACGAGCCATCTAAGATCTTTTTGATTGAAGAATCATAAGACCTGAAAAAACCAAGAGCGCAATACCCGCCCATGCCAGCAGGTTGGGCACTTCATCCCACACCACATAGCCAATGAGCAGTGCAAACAACAAGCCACTGTAGCGAAATGGCGCCACCAAACTCATTTCGCCAGAGCGCATGGCCACAATCAAAAAATAGTAGGCAACAGATAGAAACACCGAGGCGCAAAACAGCAAAGCCAGGGAAGTGTTGTCAACGGGTGCCCAAGTTTGAGTGAGTGTGATGCCGCCCGCAGCCAATGCCACTGACACGGCGGTACACAAGCTAATGAGAAGTGCGGGCACATGCAGGCCAATGCCCCTAGTGAGCGTGTCGCGTGTTGCATGAAGCAAAGTGGCCAGCACTGCAATCCAAGCGTAAATATTGAAACCCTCGGAGCTGGGTTGAACCACCATGAGCACGCCAGTGAAACCTAACAAAATGAGTGCGCCGCGAACAAAAGTGACACGCTCTTTGAAGAAAAAGATGGCAAACACAGTGATGAACAAAGGGGATGCCAAATTGATGGCCGTTGCATTGCCAAGTGGCAAGTGGAACACCGCTGTGAGATAAGTGAGAGACGCGGCTGCATCGACAACACCGCGAAGCCACAACTTGGCGTTGAGCATGAGGCGCCAGTTTTTGAGATGGCCCATGGCCTGCGCCATGATGAGCACCAAAGTGGTGGCCATCAGGCCGCGAATGAAAATGAGTTGGGGGCCGGGCAATGTGGCGCTAACCTGTTTCACCAGCGCATCGTTGGCTATGAAAAGCGCCATGGCCAGACTCATGGCCAAAATACCGCGGCGATTGTCAGCGTCCATGCAGACCTTCCTGGTGACCACGACTAGGTCATGAAAAAAGCCCCCTGTGCATGCACGGGGGGCCTCTAAGTTTGGTGGCTCTTCACGGATTCGAACCGCGGACCTGTGGAT
>CANKOT010000120.1 GCA_947484245.1 Comamonadaceae bacterium | reverse complement strand
GGCGCGTAATGCCCACGGTATCGCATTCTTGGAAGGCATCGAGGCCGATGGCGGCAGTGGGCACTTGACCACTGATAATGACCATGGGAATGCTGTCCATGTAGGCCGTTGCAATGCCGGTGACAGCATTGGTGAGGCCCGGGCCAGATGTGACCAAAGCAACACCGACATCTCCAGTAGCACGTGCATAACCATCGGCCGCATGCACTGCGGCTTGTTCGTGGCGTACCAACACGTGCTGAATGGTGTCTTGCTTGAAGAACGCGTCGTAGATGTGCAATACAGCACCGCCTGGGTAACCCCAGATGTACTTGACGTTTTCGGCTTGGAGGGCTTTAACGAGGATTTCACCACCACGCAAATCTACGGGTGACGAAGAGGCTGCAGCAGCAGCAACATTGGCCGCATTGGCCAATTCAGCTTTGGAGATTTCCATATTCAACCTTTGTGAATTTCTCTAACGAAAAACCTTGGGTGCTCTTTTGCAGGACTCTTATGAAGTTGCATCAGAACTTAAGACCACCAACATGAGCCTGCGCATGTGAGCACTTTGGCCGGATGGTGATCCGTTTGCGTTTTTTCAATTGCAACTCAGCATTATAAGGGTCAGAATGCCATAATCCAACTCGCACAAAATGAGTGCCGAATTTGGTTCGTAACTTTGGCCACTGAACAAGAACTCTCAGATTTTCTCAAAACCACGGAGAAGCGCGCCTTCAAACGCACGCTTTATCACGTGCGCAACGAAGAATCTGCCTTGGACATTGTGCAAGACAGCATGATCAAGCTGGCCACCCATTACGGCGACAAGCCTGCGGCAGAACTGCCCATGCTCTTTCAACGAATTTTGTCCAACACCACATTGGATTGGTTCCGTCGCCAAAAAACCCGCAACGCCCTGTTTTCAAACATGAGTGACTTTGGCACGGATGCCGATGGCGAAGATTTGGACTTTTTAGAGAATTTGGGTGGTTTGAGCGAGCCAGGTTTGGGGGAAAGCGCAGAAGACCTCACCCAACGGAAACAAATTTTTCACCAAATTGAGGCGGAAATTCAAGAATTGCCGCCCCGTCAACGTGAAGCCTTCCTGCTGCGTTATTGGGAGGAGATGAACCTTTCTGAGACGGCAGTTGCCATGGGCTGCACTGAAGGCAGTGTCAAAACTCACTGTTCTCGGGCTGTTCAAGCGCTGAGCAAAGCACTTCGCGCCAAAGGATTTAACAAATGAAATTGCACGCCATTTCAAACATGAACCGTGTTGACCAGATGGGTCAGGCTATCGCACGTCAACTCAATCAACACGCCATCGACCTGCCTCACGACATCAGTGAGCGGTTGCGGGCGGCCAGAATGCAAGCCATCTCGCTGCGCAAGCCAGAGCCTGCTCGCGTCCTCGCCCCTCAGTTGGCTCCCGCCATTGGCACCAGCATTGGCAAGCTCGATGAGGGCTTGAACCTCTGGAGTCGCCTAGCCTCAGCACTGCCACTGATTGCTTTGCTTTTCGGCTTGGCCAGCATTCACATCCTTCAAAATGAATTTCGTGCCAACGAAATTGCCCAAATCGATGCCGAACTGCTCACGGACGACCTGCCCCCCAATGCCTACACAGACCCTGGATTCTTGATCTTCCTCAAGTCCAACCCCCTTGAAGCCAAAGGCTCCGATTGATGCTTTTGCGCCAATTTGTTGCTTTGATCCTCGCTGCCGTTTGCTTGGCGGGCGGGGTTTCTTTTGCGCAAAATCCGGCTTCGACATCGCCTCCAATTGCCCAATCTAGCTCGGCAAAACCGTCCAATGCCCTTTGGCAAAATCTAAGCTTTTCACAAAAAAAGGCACTTGCACCCCTTGCCCCTCATTGGGCTCAAATCAGCCCCGCTCAAAAAAACAAATGGTTGGCAATGTCCAACAATTTTGAAAACCTATCGCCACGCGAACAAGCAACGCTGCACAACAGAATGGCCGACTGGGCAGCCCTCAGCCCCCAACAAAGAGCACAAGCTCGTCTCAGCTTCAACGAAACCAAGACCCTTGGGGCCGATCAAAAGAAAAGCCAATGGGAGGCTTACCAAGCCCTCAGCCAAGATGACCGAAAAAAACTGGCAGCACAGCAAACCACCAAAATTCAAGGCGCTGCCACAGCATCACAGGCCCCTTCACCTCAAAAAGTCATTCCTTTGCTGGGCAAATCACCGCCCACAGAGAGCGCCAACAAATCCGTGCCCATCATCGTGATCGACAAGAAAACATTGCTGCCAACCGCGGTGGTCGCACCCGAGGGCACCTGAGTTGAGCGAGGTTCCAATGCAGCAAGATGAGCAAGCTGACGCCCCATCCGAAAGCTCAAGTACTTTGACCACCCCCTCCTTGAGGAGGCGGATGGCCTGTTGGTTTTATGAAGGCATGCTGTTGTTTGGCGTCGTCTTTGTGGCTGGCTACTTGTTTGGCACGCTCAGTCAAACCAAGCACGCCCTGGACAATCGCCACGGACTTCAAGCATTCTTGTTTCTGATCTTTGGTATTTATTTCACCTGGCTGTGGTCCAAGGGTCAAACACTCGCCATGAAAACTTGGCACATTCGCGTGTTGGACGCCTATGGCCGGCCCCTCACTCAGGCGCGCGCACTGTGGCGATATGTTCTAAGCTGGGTTTGGTTTTTACCCCCCATTATCTTGGCCTTCCCCTTCAAACTCCCCCCGGCTGCGGTGGGCTTGCTAATCTTCACGTGGGTCTGTTTATGGGCTCTTTCAAGTCGTTTTCAAATGCGTCGACAATATTGGCATGACGTCTGGGCCGGTACGCAGCTGGTGGATGTTCAAAAGAAACCCTGAAATCCACCGCCACCCTCGCGCCATGACCATTGACAATGTGAATCCCCAAAAGGCCCGAAAGGGTCTGTCCAGAATTTTCCACGCTGGCGGCTACTCCCTAGCAGGCCTTAAAGCAGGCTGGGGTGAGACAGCGTTTCGTCAAGAGGCTTTGCTTGCCATTTTTCTAATTCCGGCTGCCTTTTGGCTGGGTCAGACTTGGGTGGAAGTGGCCCTTTTGTGTGGCTCCGTTATTTTTGTCATGGTGGTTGAGTTGCTCAATACCGGCATTGAGACAGCCATCGACCGCATTGGCACTGAATGGCATGCTTTGTCCAAACGCGCCAAGGACATGGGCAGTGCAGCTGTGCTGCTAAGCCTCCTTCTCTGCCTCGGAATTTGGGGTGCGGCCATTTGGAGCTACATCCATGCCTGATCCAACTTTTTCACTGTGCGTTTACTGCGGCTCCAAACCTGGCGATGAGCCTGCTTTCACAGAGTCAGCTGTGCAAGTGGGGCAATGGATAGCCCAGCATGGCGGGCAACTGGTCTATGGTGGCGGCAGAAATGGCCTGATGGGCGTTGTGGCAAATGCCACGCTAGCGGCAGGCGGCCGGGTAGTGGGTGTCATTCCTCGCGCCTTGGTGGAAAAAGAATGGGCTCACAACGAGTGCACCGAACTGCATGTGGTTGAAAACATGCACGATCGCAAAAGCATGATGGCTGAACGCGCAGATGCCTTTCTCGCTTTGCCCGGCGGTATTGGCACCTTCGAAGAATTCTTTGAAGTATGGACTTGGCGTCAGTTGGGCTATCACAACAAGCCAATTGGTCTCTTGAACTTGAACGGCTACTACGATCCGTTGTTGACGTTCCTCAACAGCGTTGTGAAGCAACGTTTCATGGACACATGGCAAATGGACCTCATTCAGTCTGATCCTGACGCCCAGCAATTGCTGCCCCGCTTGATACAAGCTGCTGGCATGCCAACGCCTTTCCTGAGTCAGTCCATTTAAGATTCAGACCGCGTCGTCGTCCAACTCGCCGGTGCGAATGCGAATGACCTTTTCGACAGAGGTGACAAAAATTTTGCCGTCGCCAATTTTGCCAGTGCGTGCTGCTTTCACAATGGCATCCACGCAGCGCTCTACATCACCATCTTTCACGGCCACTTCAACTTTGACCTTGGGCAAAAAGTCGACGACATACTCGGCGCCGCGATACAACTCTGTGTGACCCTTTTGGCGACCAAATCCCTTGACTTCCGTCACAGTGAGTCCAGTAACACCGCATTCAGCAAGTGCCTCACGCACTTCTTCCAATTTGAATGGTTTGATGATGGCTGTGATTTGTTTCATGTGTAAAGTCCAGTCGGGAAAAGTTAAGCTCGAAATCGATTGGTAATAGGATAACGCCAATCTTTGCCAAAACTGCGGTGTGTGACACGAATTCCCACAGGAGATTGCCGACGTTTGTACTCGTTGAGTTTGATCAGGCGGGTCACTTTTTCTACGTCAGCCCGATCAAAACCATCGGCCACCAATGCATGAATCCCCTCATCATTTTCCATGTACCTTTGCACGATGGCGTCTAAGACTTCGTAGGGTGGCAGGCTGTCTTGGTCTTTTTGATCGGCGCGCAACTCCGCACTGGGCGGCCGTGTGATGATTCTCTCTGGAATAGGATTTTCTCCCGTGCCATAGGGATCATTGTGGTTGCGCCATTCGGCCAACTGAAACACCTGAGTTTTAACCACGTCTTTGATCACGGCAAAACCGCCCGCCATGTCGCCATACAGCGTGCAATAGCCTGTCGCCATTTCACTTTTATTGCCAGTGGTCAGCACAATCGCACCTGTTTTGTTGGACATGGCCATGAGCAAAGTGCCTCGCACACGCGCCTGAATATTTTCTTCGGTGGTGTCTTCTGCCAAGCCTTTGAATTGATCTGCCAAAGCCAATTTAAAGCCCTCAAATAAAGGTGCAATGGCAATCTCGTCGTATCGCACACCCAGTCGCTTGACCATTTCGCGCGAGTCAATCCAGCTGATGTCTGCGGTGTATGGAGAGGGCATCATGACCGCATGAATTTTGTCTGCACCCAGGGCATCCACCGCCAAAGCCAACACCAAGGCAGAGTCGATTCCGCCTGAAAGTCCCAAGATGGCGCCAGGGAATCCGTTCTTGCCTAGGTAATCGCGAATGCCCAAGACCAAGGCGTGCCAGAGGTCCTCTTGCCAAGACTCCCCGCCCAAGGCCATGACGCCTGAAATGCTCAACTCCCCTTTGCCTGCAGCGCTTGGGTCAGAAGCGGTTTGAACAGCGATTGAATGCAGGCATTCTTGAAATGCAGGTGCACGCGCTACAACTTCGGCTTTGGCATTGAGGGCAAAGGATCGGCCTTCAAAGATAACTTCATCTTGGCCACCCACCAAATGCGCATACACCAAGGGCAAACCGCACTCTTTGACGCGTTGCCCCATTTGAACTTCCCGCTCTAGTCCCTTGCCCACGTGGAAAGGCGATGCGTTCAATACCAACAAGATTTGGGCGCCTGCATCTCGGGCCTGCATTGCAGGCGCCTCAAACCAAGCATCCTCACAGATGAGCAAACCCAATTTCACGCCCTCAACCTCGAAAACGCAGGGCGCATGACCCGGTGTGAAATACCGCCGTTCGTCAAAAACTTGGTAGTTGGGCAACTCTTGTTTGGCGTAGGAAGCAATCACCTGCCCCTCGCACAGAACACTAGCACGGTTAAACCGTTTTGTGACGGACACACTTCGGCTTTGAATACCGCCGCCTTCGGGATGCCCCACCACCACATGCAAGCCTTTTAACCCAGCCAACTCTTGGGACACTGTTTTCAGGGCATCATCGCAGGCATCGATAAACGCTGGCCGAAGCAACAGGTCTTCAGCCGCATAGCCGCAAATGGCCAACTCGGGTGTGAGGACGAGCCTTGCGCCTTGGCTGTATGCCGTGCGCGCAGCGTCGATGATTTTGCGAGCGTTGCCCGGCATGTCGCCGACGACGAAGTTAAGTTGGGCAATACAAAGTTGAAGGGTCATACAGGTGAAGGAATTCAATTCCAACAATTATGTCATTGAGGTGCACAGTTCGATGCACGATGTTTCTGCTAAGGATTGGGATTCTTTGTTAGCACAACAAACTGAACCGACCCCTTTCATGTCCCATGCCTACCTCAGTGCCATGCAGGAGAGCGGCTCGGCTTCTACCGAATCGGGCTGGAAGCTTCGTCTGCTGACCCTTCGCCATCCTGAAGGGGGCGGTTCAGGGCAGGAAGCTGGGCCTTTGGCTGGGGCAACCGCCCTGTACATCAAACCGCACTCCTATGGTGAATATGTTTTCGATTGGGCATGGGCAGATGCCTACCAAAGGCACGGTTTGAACTACTACCCCAAAGCGGTTGCGGCAGTTCCTTTTACCCCCGTACCAGGTTCGCGCTTGTTGGCCGACTCGCCTTCCAGCCAAACTGCCCTTTTGTCAGCCTTGGTTGAATTGGCAAAGCAAGAAGATTGGTCTTCCTTGCATGTGCTGTTTTTATCCGACGATGAGGCCAAGACCACACAAGCGGCAGGTTGGCTAAGCCGTCACACCGTTCAATTTCATTGGCACAACGCTGCTTACTCGGACTTTGAGCATTTTTTGAGCGCCTTGAATCAGGAAAAGCGCAAAAAAATCAAGCAAGAGCGGCGCAAAGTGGCTGAAGCAGGTGTGGTTTTCAAAGCCTTCGAAGGCGCTCAGATTCAAAGTGCTGACTGGGATTTCTTTTACCAATGCTATGCCCAAACCTATTTCGAGCATGGCAACGCGCCGTATTTAAACCGTGACTTTTTCCAGCGCATGCAAGACACCATGCCCGAGAACTGGGTGCTTTTCATTGCAGAAAAAAATGGCCAGCGCATGGCTTGCAGCCTGATTGGCTTGGGCAATAACGTAGCGTATGGCC
>CANKOT010000119.1 GCA_947484245.1 Comamonadaceae bacterium | reverse complement strand
CTGGGCGCTTTTGTAGCGGGCATGTTGATTTCCGAAACTGAATTCAAGCACCGGGTGGAGTTGGACATCAAGCCGTTTCACGATATCTTGCTAGGCCTGTTCTTTATCACCATTGGCATGATGCTTGACTGGCGCATTATTTGGGATCGATGGGCATTTGTCTTGTTCTTGTTCACGGTGCCCGTTGTTTTTAAATTCGGACTCATTGCAGCCCTCACTCGATTGAGTGGTGCCAGTGAAGGTATTTCTTTGCGTACAGGTTTGTATTTGGCGCAAGCAGGGGAGTTCGGTTTTGTATTGCTCACTCTGGGCGGTCAAAATCAATTGATCCCTGCAGATTGGCTAAACCCAGTGCTGGCCAGCATGGTGCTGTCTATGTTGGCCTCACCCTTCATCATCATGAACGCCAATGAATGGGTCATGAAATGGTCTGCCAGCGATTGGTTGCAGCAATCTCTTGGGATGACTCAAATTGCCCAGAAAAGCATAGACATCGACATGCACATCATCATTTGTGGTTATGGGCGATGTGGCCAAAACCTAGCCAGGCTGTTGCAAACTCAAAACGTTCCTTACATGGCTCTAGATTTGGATCCAGACCGAGTCAGTAGAGCACAGTCCCATGGTGAGCAAGTTGTCTATGGCGATGCTGCACGCTTGCAGTCGCTCATGGCGGTGGGACTTGTGCGAGCCAGTGCCGTGGTGGTGACATATTTAGAAAATGCTTCTGCAATGCGTGTGCTTGCGCTGACCAAAGAGCACGCGCCTCAAGTGCCCGTCATTGTTAGAACACAAGACGATTTGGACTTGGAGAAACTACAAGCAGCAGGGGCGGCAGAAGTGGTGCCAGAAACAATTGAAGGATCGTTGATGTTGGCAACGCATGCGCTGGCTTTGGTGGGTGTGCCCATGAAGCGCGTTATTCGCATGGTTCAAGAACAAAGAAATCAACGTTATGCGCTGCTGAAAGACTTTGATCGCGGAAGTGAAGTAGAAGATTAAAGCTGGATCGTCGAAAGCAATGTTGTCTCAAATTTAGCTTGCCAGGTGAGGGGCTTTATATTCAAATAGCTGAGTCGAAACATCATGCCTAAAACAGTCATGGCTTACAGGAGTGACGAAATGAATCAAGCAGGCTTGCTGCAAGACAAAGTGGTGGTAGTCACAGGTGCCGGTGGTGGTATTGGACGCGAAATAGCTTTGGCGATGGCCCGAGAAGGGGCGCGTTTGGTGGTCAATGACATCGGTGCGTCTGTCGCAGGTGAGGGGCTTGATGCCGGCCCAGCCCAGCAAGTGGTCAAGGAGATCAAGGCGCTTGGCCGCGAAGCCGTTGCCAACACCGACAGTGTCTCTGACCCCTTAAGCGCTGCCCGCATCATTCAGACGGCGATGGAAAATTATGGTCGCATTGATGTGGTGGTCAACAACGCTGGTATTTTGCGCGACCGGTTTTTCCACAAAATGAGCGTGGACGAATGGGATGCGGTGATGAAAGTGCATTTGCACGGCGGCTTTTACGTCAGCCGTGCTGCCGCTCCTTATTTCAAGGAGCAAGAGAGTGGCAACTACATCCACATGACTTCCACCTCCGGCTTGGTGGGTAACTTTGGTCAGGCTAATTATTCGGCTGCCAAGTTGGGTATCACGGCTTTGTCCAAATCGATTGCGCTGGACATGCTCAAGTTCAATGTTCGCTCCAATTGCATTGCGCCTTTTGCATGGAGTCGCATGATTGGTTCGATCCCAACCGACACGCCAGAAGAGCAGGCCCGTGTGGATCGAATCAAGCAAATGACGCCCGCCAAAATAGCGCCCTTGGCTGTGGCCTTGGCGAGTGATGACTCGGCCCATGTCAATGGTCAAGTATTTGCGGTTCGCAACAATGAAATATTTTTGATGAGTCAGCCGCGTCCTTTGCGTTCGGTTCATCGCAGTGAAGGTTGGACGCCCCAAACCGTGCTGAATCAGGCTATGCCCGCACTCAAAGCCAGCTTTTTTGATTTGGAACGTTCAGGCGATGTGTTCAGCTGGGACCCCATTTGAATTCAATTTTTTTTCTTCACAGGAGGCAACATGACCACAGCATTCTTTTCCCTTGTTCTCAGGCGCAGTTTATGGGCCATCGGATTGGCCTTGTTCATGTCGGGGGTGGGCGCACAAACCGCGCCGTCAACCGTCAAACTCATCGTGGGCTATGTCGCTGGAGGTCCTGTGGACGCTGCCGCCCGCGTGTTTGCGCCTGCACTCAGTCGCGAATTGGGTCAAACGGTAGTGGTGGAAAACAGGGCGGGTGCGGGTGGCGCTTTGGCGGGGCAGTCGGTGGTCAAGTCCCCGCCAAACGGCAGCGAGATTTTTTTCGCGGCCAGCCCCACCATGACCATCACCCCTCATGTGCTCAAGGCAATGACCTTTGATCCGCTCAAAGACATGACGTCGCTGGCACCGATTTTGAGCTATGCCAATGTGTTGGTGATCAACCTGAATCAGCCCTTCAAAACTTTGCCCGAGTTGTTGGCTTTTGCCAAAGCCAATCCGGGTCAACTGGCATATGGCTCGGCCGGCATGGGTGCGTCCAACCATCTGAGTGGTGAGTTGTTTGCCCGCCGCGCGGGAGTGAGCATGACCCACGTACCCTACAAGGGCAACGCGCCGGCCATGACCGATGTGATGGGTGGGCAGATTCAAATGATGTTTGACATTGTGGGCGGCGCCAAAGCCTACATCGATGGCGGTAAAGTGCGGCCATTGGCCGTTACCTCTAAAGAACGCAACCCAGCCTTGCCGCAGTTGCCGAGTATGGCCGAGTTGGGTGTGCGTGATTACGATGTGGGCGGTTGGTTTGGGCTTTATGGCCCTTTGGGTATGTCGCCAGAACTGCAGCAGCGATTAGAGACGGCCGCAGCCAAGGCGCTGCAGGACCCCGATTTACGCAAACGCTGGATCGATCAAGGTTATGTGATCTGGAGTGGCACAGGCGTTGATTTGGCTGAGCGCATGCGTCGAGAGCATGCCTTGTGGGCCGAAGTGACCAAAGGCATGAGCTTTCAATAACGCATGAACCCAACCCGCATTCATCACCTGTTTGATCAGCGTGTCCAAGAGGATCCCGACCATCCCTTTCTTGACCTGAAGCAAGGTCAAATCACGCTGGGTGAATTGGCCTTCAGCGTGGACGCCCTCGAATCTGAGTTGCGCCAAAGTGATGTGCGTTTGGGCGATCGTGTGCTGGTAGTTGCAGAAAATTGTCCTGAACATGTCGCTCTGATTTTGGCCTGCAGCCGTGTTGGGGCATGGATTTGCGGCGTTAACGCCCGCATGAGCGCAAGCGAATTGGCCGGCTTTGTTGCCAAAGCTGATGCGCGCGTGGTTTATTTCACCTCTGGCGTGTCTGTGGCCGCAAGCCATCATGCGCAAGCGCAATTGACGCTGCCCAGCATATTGCCAGGCTTGCTGCGCACACACACTGCAATCGATGCAAGCGTGCAGTCCGACGAACTTGCCGAATCTGTCGCTGCCATCATTTTCACGTCAGGCACCACCGGCCAGCCTAAGGGTGTGATGCTGACCCATGCCGGCTTGTTGCAATTTGCCAAAGTGTCGTCGCAGTCAAGGCTATTGGGCAAGGCTGATCGCTCTTATGCCTATTTGCCAATGACACATATCTTCGGATTAGGCACTGTGCTCATGGCGTCCATCTACGCCCGTTCCGGGTTGCTGATGCGCAGCCAATTTGACCCTGCGGATGTCTTTGAGGCCTTGGCGCATCAGGGCATGACGCAATTGCAAGGCCCACCGGCCATGTTCTCACGCCTGCTGGCTTGGCTGGACGCGCAAGGCATTGAGCACCCCGTTGCCCCTGATTTGCGCTATGTGTACACAGGCGCCGCACCGCTTGACTTGAATGTGAAAAATGCCGTGCAAGCCCGTTTCGGATTGCCTTTGCACCATGGCTATGGTCTGTCGGAATACGCCGGTGCATTGACCCTGTGCCGCTTGGGAGAATGGCGTGACGATGTCAGTGCGGGCTACTTGGTAGAGGGGGCCGAGTTGCGCATTGTGAGCGCCGAAGGCCACGATCTGCCTCATGGCGAGACAGGCGAAATTTACATGCGCGGCTTGGGTTTGATGCCGGGCTACTTTCGTGACCAGACCATTACCGAGCAGGTCATGAAGCCTGGTGGTTGGTATGCCAGCGGCGATTTGGGGCGTCAGTCTGACGATGGGGCTTTGCAGGTGGTGGGGCGCTTGAAAGAGATGATCATTCGTTCTGGCTTTAACGTTTACCCCGGCGAAGTGGAAGCCGTTCTGTTGAATTACCCCGGCGTACAAAAAGCAGCGGTCATTGGCCGCAAGACAGCAGATGGCAACGAAGAAATTTTGGCTTTTGTCGAGCCCAAGTTTGGCATAGAGATAGATGCATCGGCCCTGCAGTTACATGCTCGCACCCATTTGACGGCCTACAAGAGACCCTCCGCTATCACTGTAGTCGCTGACATGCCAATGACGTTGAGCGGCAAAATTCTCAAACGCGAATTGCTTCAGCGTATTTCAAATGATTAAAAATAGGAGTCCAACAGGTCAAATGCATGCAAAATTTTGGATGCAAGAATCTTCATCACGTGTTAAGAATTGGACTGCCTGTTTTAATCAGTTCATCTAAGATAAAAAACGCATCCTTGGCTGAAGCTGTGTAGGGGTCAAATTCTGGATGGGCCATCTGAACCATGGGGTCGTCTTTGGACAAATAGACAAGCGCCATAGACCATTGCCCAAAACGTCTTTGCGTAATCTCTTCCATCGACAGCAGTTCAACATTTCGGTGAATTCGATCGGCCATGATTCGAGCGTAAAGCAAGTTGACTTGAGATCTTTCTCCTTCCAAGACTTGCAACCACAAGCCTGAGCCTTGACATAAAACACCCGTGATATTTCCTTTTTTGTTGTGAGCAGTAGATTTCTCTAAAATTAAGGTAGTCGTTGTCGTCGTAACGGGGCCAACTGGTTGGCTGACATACAAGAGGCGTACAAGCATGGGTGGCTCCTTTGAGAAGTAGCAAAGCAATCCATCAGAGACATCTTTAACTGATTACAAAACCGATATTAGCTTATCTCACTCCTATGCTTTGTCAAATCAAAAAACTGAATAAATTGTCCTAATCTTGGCTAACCCAAGCTTCGCTGCGTCTCCAAAGCTCCGCCGCTAATTCAGAATCTTGCCCCAGTGCTGCAGGCACTCTGGGTTTCGAATCTGCATAGTACAACCCCGACTCTTGTTGGGGCGCATGCATTGCGCAGTGCAAAGTTGTCAGAGCACCTTCCTCTGGCGTTAGAAAACCACGAAGCCTTAACAAGGGGCGGGCCCAATTGGGCAGAGCTCGCCAGATTTCAGTGTCCACAACGCCAGGATGGAGAGAGTATGTGGATACAGCAGTTCCTTGAACGCGCTTTGCCAGCTCTGCGCTGAAGAGTAAATTGGCTAATTTTGAAACCGCGTATTCGTGAATGCCTGTCCACGAACGGGTGGGCCGACGCAAGGCGTCCCAATCAATACCTGCAGTTCGCTTGTGGGCTCGGCTTGACACCGTGACGATACGAGAAGGACCTGACGATTGCAATTTTTCTAGCAGCAATTGAGTCAGCAAAAAGTGACCTAAGTGATTAACGCCAAAAGTCATCTCAAAACCATCTTTGCTGAGGCCCCGCAGACCAGCCACACCTGCGTTATTGACCAGGAGGTGCAAGGGCAAATTGAGTTGATTAAAAAGTTGCGCGCACTCTCTGACTGAAGCAAGGCTTCCTAAATCTAAAGGAAGAAATAGGGGTTGCTCATCAACGCTAAGCGATTTGATGTGATCTAAAACAGCTTGCGTTCTTTCAAGAGAACGGCCCGCAATGACGACTTTAAAACCCTTTTTTGCCAGTTCAATGGCCGTCACACGTCCAATGCCAACATTGCCTCCAGTAATAAGTGCTACTTGGCCTTGAATATAAAACTCATTGTTCATTGTGAAAACCGCCCTCAATGCATTCTGTACACATCTTAGAATGCCATTGAGTTGTGACTGAATGAAGACGAATCAAGGACCTAAGCTTCTAGGGTTTTTTCTCGCGCACGCAAAATCAACAAGGCCAAAACGCCGCTGGCAATGAGCCCCATGGAAACATGAATGGCATTTTGTGAGATGGCATAAGTGACGCTGGAGTAAGTTAGCCAGGCACAGGCGGCGCAAAAAATCAGGGGGAGCACTGGGTAAAGCGGCACCTTGAAGGGGCGAGTGGTGTGCTTATCTGTGCGCCTTAGCCACAGCAAGGCCAAACCAACCAAAAACAAGAAGCCCCAGAAAACGGGAGCGGTAAACTCAACCATGGCAGAAAAGCCGTCGGCTTCTTGAGTGCCCAATGCAATCAGACCAATGCTGATTAGAGCTTGCAAAAGCAAAGCTTGTTTGGGGCTTCCAATGTCCAGTTGCCATTGCCCAAGTTTGCGCAAGGCCTTCCAGTCATTGCCCACTGCAAAGTTGGTTCGAGCACCAACAAACATGGTGGCGTTGATGCTGGTCAAGGCAGCAATGGCCACAAACAAGCCCAGCGCTTTTTGCGCCAACGGACCAAATGCAAAGCCCAGCAGGTCGCTTGCAGCGGTTTTGCTTTGGCTCAAGCCAGTCAAGCCCAAGCCCAACAGCAAGGCCGTGTTGACCAGCAGGTAGATGACCGTTAAGGTCAGCATGCTGGCCAAGATCACCCAGACCATGGTGCGAGGGCCGCCCTTTAATTCGGCCGATATGTAGGCCGCCTCGTTCCAGCCGCCGAAGGTTAGCAAAACAAAAACCAGGCACAGCCCCCATTGAGCT
>CANKOT010000118.1 GCA_947484245.1 Comamonadaceae bacterium | reverse complement strand
GTCTAGCACCTCTTGGATCACGTGCAATGGGTTGTCGGTTCGGGTGTACATACCCGGGCGTTGCTTGACGGGCTCTAAGCCTTTGAGGACTCGAATGGAGCCTTCGCCATATTCGGGAGATACTTTTGCAGAGGTAGATGTAGCCATGGGCGCAGATTGTAGTGCGAAATCAAACAAAGTACTGGATAAATTTACAGTCCAGCATCCAAGACAAATGCGCTCCTCATCGTGCATCATTCAAGCCATGCGGCTTTCCAGCCAAAGAGTTTCATCAGGAGTTTGAAAAATATGCATGGCAGCGAAGCCCCTTCACCTTGGGTCCAAAAATGGTCACATTTGGCCAAACCCCAAAGCCAGGTCTTGGATCTGGCCTGCGGTGCGGGCAGGCACATGCAGTATTTCAAGGCTCAGGGTCACCAATGCACTGGCGTTGACCGTTCAGCGGAGGCCCTTGCGGAGGCCGCCGTTTTTGGTCAAGTGGTGCAAGCAGACATCGAAAGCGGTCCCTGGCCTCTGATGGATCAGACTTTCGATGTGGTGGTGGTAACCAATTACTTATGGCGACCCTTGATGTCTCAGATTTTGGCAAGTCTGGCGCCAGACGGGGTTTTGCTATACGAGACTTTCGCTTTGGGACACGAAAAAATTGGCAAACCGTCCCGGCCCGACTTTTTACTTCAACCCGGGGAGTTACTTCGAACATTCGCCTCGCTTCGCGTGATTTCTTATGAAGATGGCTATTCGGTTCAACCTGCCAAATATGTCCAAAGAATCGTGGCGGTTCACCAAGTCGACCCACAAGCCGGCCAGTTTTGCCTTAGCAGTCGTTAGAATGCTCATTTGTCGATCACTTCATTCGCCATGACGAAACCATTTCAACCTATTTCTGGCAGCATTCCCGCTTTGGTCACTCCCATGCTGGAGGACGGATCAGTTGATTACATCAGCCTGCGAAAATTGATTGATTGGCACATCGCCGAAGGCACCGACGGCATTGGCGTGGTGGGCACCACCGGTGAGTCGCCTACAGTCAATGTCGAAGAGCACCGTGAAATCATTCGCGTGTCTGTAGAACAAGCCAAGGGGCGTGTGCCTATCATGGCTGGTTGCGGAGCCAACTCCACGTCCGAAGCCATTGCGCTTGCTAAATTTGCAAAAAGCGTCGGTGCCGATTGTCAACTGCAAGTCGTTCCCTATTACAACAAGCCTACACAAGAAGGCATTTACCAGCACTTCAAGGCCATCGCAGAAGCGGTGCCAGATTTACCGATCATTTTGTACAACGTACCTGGTCGCACCGTTGCCGACATGCAGCACGACACCGTCCTCAGATTGGCACAGGTTCCAGGCATTGTGGGCATCAAAGAAGCTACAGGCAATATTGAACGTGCTCAATGGCTGATCCGCGATTTGCCCAAAGAATTTTCGGTTTACTCTGGCGACGACCCCACCGCAGTGGCTCTCATGTTGTGCGGCGGAAAAGGCAATGTCAGCGTGTCTGCCAATATTGCGCCTCGTCTCATGCACGAACTTTGCGTGGCTGCCATTGCTGGCAATGTTCAAAAAGCCATGGAAATTCAATTTAAATTAATGCCCATTCACAAGAATTTATTCGTGGAGGCCAACCCCATTCCGGTGAAGTGGGCCATGGCTCGAATGGGTTTGTGCGGTGGTACATTGCGACTGCCAATGACCGAACTATCAAAATCTCAGCATCCTGTGGTGGAAGCTGCGTTGCGTGCCAGCGGACTTATTTAAGGATAACCCAGTGAATCGATTTGCCCCTTCTGCTCTTCAATTGACTTCCTTGGCTTGTGCCGCAACTCTCACGGGTGTTTTATCAGGCTGCTCTACTTTTGAGGACAGCAAAATTGATTACAAGCGCGCCAGTCAACAAGTGGCGACGCTTGAAGTTCCGCCCGACCTGACCCAATTGAGACGCGATTCTCGTTATCAAGTGTCAGCGGCCAACAGCGCCTCAAGCGCGGCTGCAGCTGGGGCGATGGGCCGCCCGGCCAACGATTTAGGCACAGCCGCCAATCAAGCTGGCAATGCGCGCATTGAACGCTCAGGCACACAACGCTATCTGATCATTCAGAGAAACGCTGACGCCGTCTGGGAACCCCTGCGTGAGTTTTGGAAAGACAGTGGCTTCGTCCTCACGATTGATCAACCAGAGCTGGGCATCATGGAGACAGATTGGGCAGAAAATCGAGCCAAGCTGCCTCAGGATTTCATTCGCAGAACCTTGGGTAAAGTTTTGGATACCCTCTACTCGACCGGAGAACGCGATCGCTTTAGAACGCGTGTTGAGCGGACAGCCAATGGTTTAGAAATCACCATCACTCACAGAGGCATGGTCGAAATTTATACCACCACCACCCGGGATGCCACAGTGTGGACGCCTCGCGCCTCAGACCCCGAATTGGAAATTGAATTTCTGCGCCGACTCATGATGCGCTTGGGTGATCAGAGCCTGTCGGCCGGAGCGTCTCCCAACAAAGCAAGCCCTGGCGCTACAAGTTCGGCAATCCCCATCACAGGAATGCCGTCTGACGTCAAAGTCGTCAAGCAGAACAACTTGCCAACCATTGAAATCAGAGACAGTTTTGACCGTGCATGGCGCCGAGTTGGTGTTGCCATTGACCGCACTGGCTTCACCGTCGAAGATCGAGATCGCGCACAAGGCGTGTTCTTTGTTCGTTATGCACCGCCAGGCACTTCTGGCAAAGAGCCTGGTTTCTTTGCCAAGCTTTTCACCAGTGACAAAGTCATTCCAACGCTGGCCAAATATCGCATTGCTGTGACCAGCAAAGGGGATGTCTCCACTGTTCAGGTGCAAGGTGCCGACGGCATCCCTGAAACTTCCGCCAATGCAGAAAGAATCATCAAGCTGCTCTCTGACGAAATCAAATAACAAAGACTTTCTTGGGGGCCTCATGATTCAGGCCCTCAAGATTGAGGCCGTCAACGCATTCCCTGTACATAAGCCCCAAACACAAACCCCAAACACAAACCCCAAACACAACCCCTTACCAAAGGGCGAAAAAAAACCCCGCAAAGCGGGGTTTTTCTTTGACTGCCAAGAATTACTTCTTAGGCGCTTCAGCAGGAGCGGCTGGAGCAGCAGGAGCGGCTGGCGCAGCAGCAGCTGGTGCAGCAGCATCAGCTGGCTTCGCATCAGCAGCTGCAGGTGCGGCTGGAGCAGCAGCTGGTGCTGGAGCAGCAGCTGGTGCAGGAGTTTCTTTTTTACCGCAAGCGGCCAAAGCAGCAGCAGCGATCACGGCAGCCAAAACAAGAGACTTATTCATGATTAATAACCTTAAAGTGAATGAAAAACAATTTCCGGGAAATTGTCATCAAAGTTAACCAAAACTTTGTTGACAGAACAACAAGCACTCGAGCTCTTGTTGTTCAGCCTCGAATTATAGCTTTATAAAACCCGTCCCTGTAACGCCACCCATTAGGCCTCAGAATGCCACCACCCTTCTTCCCACCAAGCCTGCATCAATTCCGCGGCAGTTGAACTCAAAATCGATGCTTCTTTGGCACTGAGCGCCTTTTGATTGGCCAATTTTTGCAGCAACTTGGCATCTCGGCCAGATGCTCGGAAGCTTTCACCATTCACAAAGATATGCTTGTCGTCAAAGAGCATTTTGCTTCGATGATCTAGGCGAACCCTGCATGGCCAGGCCCATAAAGCCAAATCATCATGATTGGGCGGATCGAACCAAACGTTGGGTTTGGGCTCGGTCAGGGTCTCACCCAACAAACAATTCAATATTTGGGGGTCTTGAACCGCTTTGATCACGGATTGAAGGGCAAATTTTTGCATCGCAGCGGGTACACAAGCATCGCGAATAGAGGCTGATTGTTCGGAATCCTGGTAAATAGAATCAAAACTTGAACCTGATTTTTCAGACAACTCTTCAGCAAGTCCCATTAACAACTGGCTGGCCAATTCAGCCTTTCTAGGCGCTTTGAAGCCAATGGAGTAGGTCATGCACTCACCCACTGCAATGCCATCGTGGGCATACCCTGGAGGCAGATACAACATGTCACCGGGGTTCAACAAAAACTCAGATTCAGGCTTGAAGTCTTTCAAAATTTTGAGCGGCACACCTTCCTGCAACTCAAATTTCTTCTGCCGACCAATTCGCCAATTGCGCTGACCATGGGCTTGCAACAAGAACACGTCATAACTGTCGAAGTGGGGTCCTACGCCGCCCCCTTCGGTGGCAAAACTGACCATCAAATCGTCAAGCCTGGCATCGGGCACAAAACGAAATTGCTGCAACAGGGCGTGTACAGCATGGCTGTGCAGATCGACCCCTTGAATCAGCACCGTCCAATCGGGTGTCTTCAGAGCAGGCAAGCCTTTTCTTTTCAGGGGTCCTTTTTTCAAGGTCCATTTTTCGCCGTTCCGAACTATGAGGCGCGACTCGACCTCTTCACTTTCCACCATGTCCAGCAGAGCTGCCCGGTCGATCAGGGGCTTCATATTGGGGATAGCTTGCCGAATCAACAGTGGTTTTTTCTGCCAATGGCGCTTCATGAATTCAGCAGGGCTTAATCCGCCCAACAAGCTCAAAGAGGTGTTTTTTTGCATCACATTCAATTCAAAAACGATTTTAAAACTGCGACAATTCTCAGATGGATATTACTTCTCAATGTGTGGTCGAATTGACCTGGACGCTCAAAGATACTTTGGGCGAAGTTTTAGACGAGCTTGATGAGCCGGTGGCTTTCTTCGTGGGGGGGCATGATTTACTGCCCAAAATTGAAGAGGCACTGCAGGGTCATGCTGCGGGTGCCAAAGTCGATTTGCACCTTGAGCCAGAAGATGCGTTTGGCGACTTTGACGAAAATTTACTTTTCCTAGAACCCAAGGCGCTCTTTCCCAAAGACTTAGAGGAAGGCCTCACCATCGAAGGTACCGCACTCCCCACAGCTTGCAACCCCGATGCACCTCGCAATGTGCTGTACACCATCACAGAAATTTACCCCGACCATGTGGTGCTTGACGGCAACCATCCCTTGTCGGGCATCGCCTTGCGCATTAGCCTGAAGGTGAATCACGTTCGCATGGCCACAGCACAAGAACAAGAGGCCGGCACTTGCGGCACTGGGTTTTTCAAAATTGAAATTGGCGATACACCCGGCTCGGCCGGCGGTTTATTGCACTAAGCCTTGCCAGTTGAACCGTAACCACCCTCGCCACGCTCACTGGGTGATCCAAATTCAGTCACCACATTGAAGCGGGCCTGAACCACAGGCACGATCACCATTTGCGCAATGCGCTCCATCGGTTGAATGGTGAATGCTTCTTGGCTGCGATTCCAGCAACTCACCATGAGCGGGCCTTGGTAGTCGCTGTCAATCAATCCCACCAAATTTCCCAGCACAATGCCGTGCTTGTGACCTAAGCCCGAACGGGGAAGCAGCATGGCCGCAAAGCCAGGGTCTTTGAGATAAACCGACAGCCCGGTCGAAATCAATTGCCAAGCATTGGGCTGAAGTGTCACTGGCGCATCCAAACAAGCGCGCAAATCCAAGCCAGCACTGCCGGGCGTTGCATAGGCTGGCAACTGATCTGCCATGCGGCGGTCTAAGATTTTGACGTCAACATTCATCATTTTTTGCATGGCTCAGAGTTGAGAGAGACGGCTGGCAATGTTTTGAATCAACTGATGCGCCAATCGCGTTTTGGTATCACGGGGTAGCTCTTGAGCACCTTGAGCATCGACCAAAAGCAGGGCATTGTCGTCTTGGCCAAAGGTGCTGGGGCCAATATTACCGACCAACAAAGGGACGCCCTTTCGGACGCGTTTGGCGGTGGCGTGCGCGAGCAAATCATGGCTTTCTGCTGCGAATCCAACGCAAAACAAATCGCCCTTTTGAGCGCGCGCAGATTGCGCAACCGAGGCCAAAATATCAGGGTTTTCGACAAAGTTCATTGAAGGCGTTTCGCCAGACCCGTCTTTTTTAATTTTTTGCTCAGCCGAGCTAGCAGGACGCCAATCGGCGACAGCAGCTACAGCAATGAAAATAGAAGCGTCTGAAACAGCTTGCTGAACAGCTTGGTGCATTTCCAAGGCAGATCGGACATTCAGGCGCTTGACATCTCGCGGCGTAGGCAGGCTGACAGGGCCAGCAACCAACGTCACTTCCGCGCCGGCCTGTTGGGCGGCACGCGCAATGGCAAAACCCATTTTGCCGCTGGACAAATTGGTAATGCCCCGAACTGGGTCTATGGCTTCATACGTCGGCCCAGCCGTGATGAGTACACGTTGGCCCGAAAGCAATTTAGGCGTCCAAAAGGCAGTCAGTTCATCGACAATTTCTTCGGCTTCTAGCATCCGACCATCGCCGGTTTCGCCACATGCTTGATCACCCTGACCGACGTTCAATACATGGGTACCATCCGCTTTGAGTTGGGCCACATTGCGCTGAGTTGCCGGATGAGCCCACATTTCACGGTTCATGGCGGGTGCCAAAATGAGGGGCACAGTTTGAAGGGGTCTGGCCAAACACATCAGGCTCAACAATTCGTCAGCCTTGCCATGAATCAGTTTGGCCATGAAATCGGCACTGGCTGGGGCAATCAAGATGGCATCGGCATCGCGGCTTAAATTGATGTGGGCCATGTTATTGCCCTCGCGCGCATCCCACTGCGAGGTAAAAACAGGCTGCCCAGACAAGGCTTGCATGGTGACAGGGGTGATGAACTGCGCGGCAGATTCGGTCATGACCACCTGCACCTTGGCACCCACTTTCACCAAGGAACGACACAGCTCGGCCGCCTTGTAGCAGGCAATGCCCCCTGTGAGTCCTAAAACAATGCGTTTTCCGTGCAAATCGTTCATGTTTGGCAATGTAGCAGATCGGGAGACCTTTATAATCTCGTTTTCCATCTCCCGGGTGCTTTGCATCTCGTCCTGGACATGACCAAATTCGTCTTCGTCACTGGTGGTGT
>CANKOT010000117.1 GCA_947484245.1 Comamonadaceae bacterium | reverse complement strand
GGTGCGCAGCATGCCCAAATCGGTGCCGCAGTGGGGTTCGGTCAGGCACATGGTGCCAGTCCACTCGCCGCTGGTGAGCTTGGGCAAGTACATGTCCTTTTGTTCTTTGGAGCCGTGTGCAGACAAGCAAGCATGCGCACCATGCGACAGGCCGGGGTACATGGTCCAAGCTTGGTTGGCAGAATTCAGCATTTCAAAGAAGCACTGATTGACCACGAAGGGCAAGCCTTGACCGCCATATTCTTCTTGTGCGCTGAGTGCGGCCCAACCACCCTCCACATATTTTTCATAGGCTTCTTTAAAACCAGAGGGGGCTTTCACATCATGCGTGTCACGGTTGAGCTTGCAGCCCTCTTCATCGCCAGAAATATTGATCGGAAAAACAACTTCGGCTGCAAACTTACCCCCTTCTTCCAACACAGCATTGATGGTGTCAGCGTCGGTTTCAGCATGCTTGGGCATGGCCTTCAATTCGTTTTCTAAATCAAGCAATTCGTGCAACACAAATTGCATGTCACGCAGGGGGGGAATATAGCTGGGCATGGTTTACTTTCTGAAATAGTGAGTGCGTTAAATTAAATAATCTGAGGCCAATGACGGTGACTTTTTTAGGCTTGATTGCGCGCCACAATGTCTGTAAAGCCCTTGCGTGCACGTTCTGCGGCGCCAGGATTGCGCAAAAATCTGGCGTCGTAGTGAAGGGCCAAAATCAAACCATGAATTTCAAAAGCCACTTGCAAGGGGTCTGCTTTTTCGGTGAGCTGTTTTTCTTCCTGAGCCTGCGCGACGCAACGCTGCAATGCGTTTTGCCATGTATTGACCGATGAAGCCAACGCATCTCGCACCGAGCCAGGTCGATCGTCGAACTCCACGGCCCCACTGATGTAAATACAGCCCGAATCAATTTCGGTGGAAGTGCGCTGCATCCAGTTGTCAAACAAACTCTGAAGCCGTGGCAAGCCCCTGGCACATCCCAAAGCAGGATAAAAAACTTCGCTCTCAAAGCGATCGTGATATTCGCGGATGACCGAAATTTGCAGTTCTTCACGTGACCCAAAATGCGCAAACACACCCGATTTGCTCATGCCGGTCACTTCGGCCAAAGCGCCAATCGACAAGCCTTCTAAGCCAATTTGGGATGCCAAGCCAAGTGCGGCCTCCACAATGGCTGCTTTGGTTTGCCGCCCCTTGAGCAGGGTGCGACCACTGCCATCATCAGTGGCGCGAGCGCCGGAGGTTGAAGAAACGGCGGCAGAGGGTGCTGAAGTAATGTGTCGGACTGTCATGGTTTGAAAATAGAACGCTCGTTCTATTTTGCATCAAAATGACTGCTTCGTCCGTAAAAAAAGGCGAATCAGGGTTATTCCTGACTCGCCTCATTGGCCACCTTATTGGTTTGGGCAGCCTGGGGTTGCACTCAAGCTTTGCGCATGCGTGCTGGCAATTTAAGTCTTGCGATAGGCCACCACTTTTTGCGTTTGCTCGCCCAAGCCTTCAATGCCCAGGTGCATGACGTCACCCTTCTTGAGGTACACGGGCGCAGGCTTGCCGTCTTTTTTGACGCCCATGCCCACGCCGGGTGGTGTGCCCGTGGTGATGATGTCGCCTGGCTCCAAGGTCATGAACTGGCTGACGTAGCTCACCAGTTTGGTGACGCCAAAAATCATGGTTTTGGTGGTGCCGGTTTGCATGCGCTGGCCGTTCACGTCCAAGAACATTTTCAAATTCTGGACATTGGGTACTTCATCCTTGGTAACCATCCAAGGACCGATGGGGCCGAAGGTGTCGCACCCCTTGCCCTTGTCCCATGTGCCGCCGCGCTCGATTTGGTATTCGCGTTCGCTCACGTCGTTGATGGTGCAATAGCCGGCCACATAGTTAAGGGCTTCCTTTTGCGAGACATAGCTGGCGTGCTTGCCAATGACGATGCCCAACTCCACTTCCCAGTCGGACTTGACCGAGCCTTTGGGCAGCATGACTTCGTCGTCAGGGCCCTGAATGCACGAGGTGGTCTTCATGAACACGATGGGTTCTTTGGGCACGGGCAAGTTGGACTCAGCAGCATGATCGGCGTAGTTCAAACCAATGGCAATGAACTTGCGCACGTTGGCCACAGGGCAACCCATGCGAGGCTTGCCTTTGACCAAGGGCAACTTGTCAGTTTTGAGTTTGGCCAATTTGGTCAAGACTTTGTCAGACAGTTGATCAGGGCCAATGTCAGAGACCACACCACTTAAGTCGCGCAGCTTACCTGCCGCGTCAATGAGACCTGGTTTTTCTTTGCCGGGTTGGCCGTAGCGAACGAGTTTCATGAAGAAATCCTTAAATTAACAAATGAGGAAATGAATTTTTAAACGAATGTGATTGTGCTTTAAAAAAAGCTCAATAGGTAGAACGACCGCCTGACAAATCAAACACGGCGCCCGTTGAGAAAGAGCAATCTTCTGTGAGCAACCAAGTCACCATGGCGGCCACTTCTTCGGGGGTGCCAAAACGACCCATGGGAATTTTGGACAACATGAACTGAATGTGCTCGGGCGTCATCTGGTCAAAGATGGCGGTTTTAACAGCCGCTGGCGTGACACAGTTCACACGCACATTGGTGGCAGCCAATTCTTTGCCCAGTGATTTGGTGATGGCCATGACGGCCGCTTTGCTGGCACTGTAAGCGCTGGCATTGGGGTTGCCATCTTTACCGGCCACGGACGCGATGTTGACGATTCGGCCCGCAGGACGGTCTTTCAAGTGCGGTGCCCACTCGCGGCAGCAATAAAACACCCCGTTGATGTTGACGTCCATCACTTGCTGCCAAGCATCGACAGGGTAATTCCAAACTTGTGTGTTGGGGCCGGTGATGCCCGCGCAATTGACCACGGCGTCAACAGGTCCGTTCTTCAAGGTGGCTTCAGTGGCCGCTGCCACGGAAGCATGTTGGGCCACATCCACTTTGACGGTATGCACATGGCCAGGATGCTTCAAGCTGGCCGCCGCTTTGGCCATGCCCGCTTCATCGCGATCCCACAGCGTGACGCTGCCGCCCGAGGCCAGCACGCGCTCTGCAATGGCATAGCCTAAACCGGTGGCGCCACCGGTGATGACCGCATGGCGGCCTTTCATGTCATATTGATTCATGGAATTCTTTGAAAGTTGGAGGTTGAAGGTGGGGTCAGTTGTATCTGTTAAATGGTCATGCCGCCATCCACCATGTAAGCGTTGCCCGTGGCAAAGATCGCTTCATCGGAGGCCAAGAAAACCACAATGGGCGCAATTTCGTGCGCTTGCGCCAAGCGGCCCATGGGTTGCCTGGCAATGAAATTTTTGCGCGCCTGGACGGGATCAGCTTCAGAGTTGATGCGATCATGCAAAGAGGGCGTGTCTACGGTGCCAGGGCAAATGGCATTGCAACGAATACCTTTCGTGACAAAGTCGGCCGCAACGCTTTTGGTCAGGCCAATGACCGCCGCTTTGGAAGCGCCATAAATAAAGCGATTGGGCAAACCTCTTACACTGGAGCACACACTGGCCATGTTGATGATGCTGCCACCGCCCTGTTCCAACATTTTGGGCAGAACCGCTTGAATCATCCAATACTGACCACGGGCGTTGAGATTGAACGCAAAGTCCCAGTCTTTGTCGGT
Source organism: Comamonadaceae bacterium (assembly GCA_947484245.1). The sequence continues at coordinate 3,500 of CANKOT010000117.1, read as the reverse complement.
GGCCTGCAAAATGGTGCCGCCATGCACAACACCCGCGCAATTGAACAAAGCATCAATGCGGGGAATGAGGGCCACTTGTTTGTGGATGTCGTCTTTGTTCATCACATCTAGCACGGCGGTGTGAACATTGGCCACACCCGCATAGCTTTTGAGGAGTTCAGGGTTGACGTCGGTGGCCCACACCGTGGCACCCTCTGCCGCCATGGCCAACACCGCAGCGTGTCCAATGCCCTGACCTGCCGCTGTGACCAGAATAGTTTTGTTTTTCAGTCTCATGCTTGAATCTCCAAATGAATTTTTGACGTTGATGAACAGCTTCCCAATTCCATTCGAAGCTCAAGCCTGCCGTGACGGGCATTAAATTGATTTGACGCAAAGAGATGCGCTCGACGGTGACTGAAGACATGCTGTAGAAAATTTGTGTGCGGAGTTCGGGTTTATGCGTATCAAAACTGGCTTGACCCTCACTCAGGTTCCATGTGAAGATTGTGCAACTGGTCTGACCAATTGTCCAATCCTCGTATTCCCTGAGCTGTGAAATCTTTAGAACCCCAACGGCTGTACCGCCAAATTGCCAAGCAAATCCAAGGATTGATTTCCTCCGGTGAATTTGCGGTCGGTTCACGCTTGCCGGCCGAGCGCGACTTGGCGGTCCAGCTTGGCTTCAGCCGTCCTTCTGTCAGAGAAGCGCTCATTGCCTTGGAAGTCGAGGGCGTGATTGAAGTTCGCACAGGGTCTGGCATCTACGTTAAAACACTCAGCAAGCGTAAAGGTTCAGCCCACGTTGCGCCAAGCATTGCCTATGCCGAATGGGGCCCCCTCGAGGTCATGAGCGCACGCTCGTTGATTGAAACTGAAATGGCAGCCCTGGCCGCCGAGCATGCCACGGACAAAGATATCAAAGCCATTGCTGTGGCACTCAAGGCCATGCAAAAAGATGCCAAGGCAGGACGCATCCCCAGAGACAGTGACATCGCTTTTCACATGGCCATTGCCAACGCCTGCGTCAACAGTGTGCTGCAGGACACCCTGAAAGGTTATCTGCAAGCCAGAACCGGCCCCTTGTTTGAGCGCTTGGGTGATTACTTTGAATCACCGGCTTCATGGGTCGCTGCCATTGCAGAGCACCAAGAGGTTTTGTCGGCCATTGAGGCGCACGATCCTCAGGCTGCCCGAAAAAGCATGCAAAAGCATTTAAAACAAGCTCACAAACGATTCAGCGCTAGCTGGCGAAGCGCGCCTTCTCGTCATTAGTTTTTCGCCAGCAAATTCCCTTTTTCAAACCTCAATAGGAGACAACATGAAATCAAAACGCAACACCCTGAAAGTCTTGGCCAGTGCCAGCATGGTGGCCCTGGGTCTGATGGCCGCATTGGGCGCCACTGTGGCGCAAGCGCAAACCAAACTCAAATGGGCGCACGTGTACGAAACTTCAGAGCCCTATCACACCGAGTCGGTGTGGGCTGGCGAAGAAATCAAAAAACGCACCAACGGCAAATACGAGATTCAAGTATTTCCAGCCTCTACATTGGGCAAAGAAACCGACATCAACCAAGGCTTAACCTTGGGCACCGTCGACATGATCATCAGCGGCCCTTCTTTTGCAGCGCGCGCTTATCCCCGCTTCGGCATTGCTTACTATCCCTTCATCTTCCGTGATGGCGACCACCTCATTGCCTACTCCAAGAGTCCTGTGTTTGCAGAAATGGTGAGCGAGTTCCGTGCCAAAACAGGCATTCAAGTGACCGCCTACACCTACTACGGTGCGCGTCACACGACCGCCCAAAAAGCCTTCACCAACTGCGCAGGCATGAAGGGCATGAAAATTCGCGTGCCTGACGTTCCTGCTTACCGCGCCACGCCCGAGTCTTGCGGCGCCAACCCAACCCCGATTGCTTTTGCCGAAGTTTATTTGGCCCTGCAAAACGGCACCGTGGAAGCTCAAGAGAATCCATTGACCACCATTGAAGCCAAGAAGTTCTATGAAGTTCAAAAGGCCATCATGCTCACGGGCCACATTGTGGATGGTTTGACCACACAAATTGCCCCCCATGTCTGGAACAAACTCACTGATGCAGAGAAGAAAATCTTCACAGACGTGACGCAAGAAGCCGCTGTTCGCGCTACGGCCAAGATCAAAGCCCGTGAAGTCGAGTTGGTCGACGAGTTCAAGAAAAAGGGTTTGCAGATTGTGCAAGTCGATCGCAAGTCATTCCAAGATGCTGTCTTGAAAAACAAACCACTTGAATCCATGGGTTTCACCAAGACTGACTTCGACAAAATTCAGGCTGCTAAGTAAGTTGTTTGATGCATGCATCTGGCCCAAGGCTCAGGTGCATTCAAGCAGGTCGAGCCTCCGGGCTCGACCTTTGAGTCTTTTTGAGGATTTTCCATGAGCACCACCCCCGACCTTGACGCCATGCCCAAAGTGATGGGCGACGATGGGCAGTTTCACGCCATTGACGAAGAAGTCGATTTGTCTGGCACGCCCATTGAAGCTTGGGTCGCATTGGGTTTCTTTTGGTTGCTGGGCGCCACTGTGTTCTATCAGTTTTTTACACGCTACGTGCTGAACAACTCAGCCTCATGGACAGAGGAAATTGCACGCTACCTCTTGATCGCCGTCGTCTTTACAGGCGCCACCATCGGTGTGGCCAAGAACAACCACATTCAAGTCGACTTTTTCTATAAATTCATGCCAGCCTGGTTGTCTAAGTTCATGAACCACTTGGTCGACCTCATGCGCATTGCATTTTTTGGTGCGGCCACTGTTCTCACAGGCCAAATGATGCAAAAACTCGGCACCTACAAAATGACCATCATCGATTTGCCCATGAACTTGGTTTACGGCGTGGTCATGGCCGGCTTTGCAGCCATGTGTTTGCGCGCCATGTGGGTCATGAAAATTCATTGGCAACGTGGCTATACCGTGCTGCAGCGCCCCGAGTCAGAAATGACAGACCGTTGATCGCTTCATTTCGACGCTTGAAAGAAAAGACATGTTAAAAGTTTTATTTTTATTGCTCATGAGTGGCGGCATTCCGGTGGCCATTGCCATGGCGGGTGCCTCACTCATTTATTTATTCTGGACACAAAGCTCGCCACCCTTCGTCGTCATTCACCGCATGGTGTCTGGCATCGACAGCTTTCCCTTGCTGGCCGTGCCCTTCTTTATTTTGGCCGGCAACCTCATGAACAATGCCGGCATTACCAACCGAATTTACAACTACGCCTTGGCTTTGGTAGGTTGGATGAAAGGCGGCTTGGGCCATGTGAACGTGGTGGGCTCGGTGGTGTTTGCTGGCATGAGCGGCACGGCCATTGCCGATGCAGCAGGCTTGGGCACGATTGAGATCAAGGCCATGAAAGACCATGGCTACAGCACTGAATTTGCGGTGGGGGTCACAGCGGCTTCTGCCACTTTGGGCCCCATCATTCCACCCAGTTTGCCGTTTGTGATTTACGGCATGATGGCCAACGTATCGGTGGGCTCACTGTTT
>CANKOT010000116.1 GCA_947484245.1 Comamonadaceae bacterium | reverse complement strand
CCCTTGCCCGGCGAGTCAGACAATTTAGCAACAGGTTGATCGTTGCAGCGGGTCATTTTGATCACAATTTGAAGGGGCTCATAGCCTAAGTCATTGGTTAAATTGGTACCAATGCCAAAGGCCAGCATACAGCGACCATTGAATTGTCTGAAAAGTTCAATGGTTTTAGGCACTGTAAGGCCATCGCTAAAGATCAGTGTTTTGGTGAGCGGGTCGACCCGGTGCGTACGGTAGTGAGCAAGCATACGTTCACCCCACATAAAGGGGTCGCCACTGTCGTGACGAGCACCGTCAAACAGTTTGCAAAAGTACATGTCAAAGTCGCGCAAAAAGGCATTGAATCCGTAAACGTCGCTTAATGCGATGCCCAAGTCGCCTCGGTACTCGCGAGCCCACGATTCAAACGCAAAGACTTGACTGTCTCTTAACCGGGGCCCCAAAGCTTGGCAAGCCTGGAGATATTCATGGGCCATGGTTCCCAAAGGCGTCAACCCAAGGGTGTATGCAAAGTACACATTGCTGGTGCCTGCAAACTGGCCCGCTTGACCAAAACCCAAGCGACCCGTCAGCACTCTCAAGACCTCTTCATGCCAAGCTCTGGAAAAGCGGCGGCGCGTTCCGTAGTCGGCAATTTTGAGCGCCCGCAAATCATCGGCTTGCAATTGCTTGATTTTGGTATCGAGTCGCTGCCTGCCTTCAATCAAATCGGGCAAGCGCTGGGTATTTCTGAAATAAACCTCATTGACGATGGCCAATACGGGAATTTCAAACAAGATGGTGTGAAGCCACGGGCCTTGAATCACGATTTCAATCTCACCCGTCAAACTGGGCGTGACCTGAATGTATTTTTCATTGAGCCTGAACAAGCCTAAAAAGTCGACAAAATCACTTTTGATAAAGCGCAGGGTGCGCAGGTAAGTCAGTTCGTCCTCTTTGAAGTGCAAGCTGCACAGCGATTTGATCTCGTTGCGAATTTCATCGACATACGGTGCAAGCTCTACACCGGGGTTGCGACATCTAAAGCGGTATTCGACTTGTGCGCCAGGGAACTGGTGCAAGACCACCTGCATCATGGTGAACTTGTAAAGGTCGGTATCCAGCAAACTGGTAATGATCATGTCGCAAATCGGGGCATAAATGAGGGGTGCTAGAAGTGTACGTGAAGCGGCATACTTTCTAGGGCGAGGGATATCAGGATAAACGTGGTGAAACGCGAAAAATCATGGCCTTCACACAAGCGTTCAAGAGAAAAGCGTCATCCATCCTGAAGGCTGCCACCAGCCAGTGTCAGCACTTGGTCCGCCATGGCGGCCAGCGTCTGATTTTGTTCTGCCACCAAAAGCGTCAAACCCTGTTGCTTGAGTCGCTCTAGCGCCCGTGCCATGGCTTGAACCAAAACTGGCGCAATGCCCTCACAGGGTTCGTCCAAAATCAACAAATTGGCCTGCGTCATCAAGGTTCGGCCCAAGGCCAACATTTGTTGCTCGCCACCGCTCATTTGGGACGCAGGTCGATGCAGCATTCCCACCAGGGCTGGAAAAAGGTCCAAGACATCAGCCAACTGCAAACCTGCTTGACCGTTGGGCAGCGCGCGCTGCACACGAGGTATGGCAATTTCCAAGTTTTGCTTGACTGTTAACGCAGTGAACAGTCGGCGATCTTCAGGCACGTAGCCCAAGCCTTTTTGTGATCGCTCATAGGGCGCCAAACCCTGAATGGCCTCGCCCAGCCAAAAGATGTGGCCATTGGATTGCGGCATCAAGCCCATGATGGTTTTGAGCAAACTTGACTTGCCAGCGCCATTCAAGCCTCGAATCAACATGAGGTGTCCACTCTGCACAGACAAGCTGACATTGAACAAAACTTGTGCCTGTCCATAGCTGGCATTGACATTTTGCAATTCAAGCATGACCAGAACCCCCCTTGAAGGAAAAGGCTTGCCCCAAATACCGCTGCCGTACAACTTCATTGGCAGCAACCTCTTGAGCTGTTCCCTGAGCCACCAATTGACCATCAATCAAAACCAAGACTCGATCGGCCACCCCAAACACAGCATCCATGTTGTGCTCGGTGTACAAAACGGTGGTGCCAAGGTCGCTCATCCGCTTGACACGCGCCATCATGTCAGACCTTTCCTCTGGCGAGAGTCCCGCAGCGGGTTCATCCAGCAACATCAGGCCCTGACTTGGCTTAGGCAAGCCGGCCATGGCCATGGCCAACTCCAAACGTTTTTTTCCACCATAAGAAAGGCTTGCAGCTGGCGATCGAAGCATCTCCTCACCCAAATCATTGAGCCCAGCTTGCTCAATCCAATGCATTGCATCTTCAAACAGAAAGTCGTCCAGTAAATCGCGCATTGAAACCCCGCGCGAAGCCTTTAAAACCAATTGCAAATTTTGCAAGACAGTGAGCGCTTCAAACACTTGCGCCACTTGAAATGTTCGAGCCACTCCCAAGCTGCTTCGCTGATCGACTGACACCTGTTGTAAATCATGGCCCCGCCAAACCACGCGACCTGCAGCTGCTTGTTGCTGCCCCGCCAAACAAGCAAAACATGTCGATTTACCTGCGCCATTGGGCCCAATGAGTGCCACACACTCACCGGCATTCAATTCAAAATCAATGCCTCTGAGGGCTTGAACACCCCCATAGTTTTGTCGCAAGTTGTGAACGCTCAGTACAGTCTTCATAGCGCTCGAGCACCCGTCATTGTTTTGCGTCTTTTAAGCCCCAAAATTCCCTCAGGTGCAAAGACCATGAGTAGCATGATAAGGAAGCCCAAACTACCGCGCCAGTATTCAAAGTGACGCCCTATTTCAGAGCCCCCGCCCACCAAAAAGACACTGCCAGCCAGCGCTCCCCAGAGGTGATGCACGCCGCCCAACAAAACCACCATCAAGGCATCGACCGAATTGGAAATAGACGCCACAGACGGAAACACCGCGCCTTTGCTGATGGCCCATAAACTGCCTGACAAACCCGCCAAAGCAGCGCTCATGAGGAATACGCGCTGATTCAAGTGGGCAACATTCAGTGCGCTGGCCTGTGCACGTTGAGGTGCATCCCGTCCAGCCTGCAAGGCTGCGCCAAAACTAGAACGAACCAAACGAGAAAATCCAAACAGTGACACAAAGCACAACAAAATCAGGGCAACTTGAAACACCCAACGCGGCATGGCACTGAAGAATTGCAAACCAATCAAGCCGTTATCGCCACCGGTGAATGACACCCATTGGCTGGCACTGGCCCAAACCATTTGTGCAAACGCCAGTGACAACATGGCCAAGTAAACACCCGCACTTCGCTGCAACAATTGGCCCATGCAAAGTGCAGCCACAGTGGCCACCACCGAACCCGTGAAGGCGGCTGCAAAGGCATTGAACTGCCAATGCAAAAAACTCAGCGCTGCGGCGTAAGCGCCAAGGCCAAAGTAAGCCGCGTGACCAAAACTCACCCAACCGGACAAAGCCATCATGTACTGCAAACTCAAGCCAAACAGCATCATGATGAGGATGTCTTCCAAAACGCGCTGTGTATATTCATTGACCACCAGCAAACTGATGGCACAGCCAGACAAAACCAACCAGCCCAGCCATTGAAAGATTCGATGGGCGCTTCCTAAATGAAAGGGCATGACCTTTTCACGAGGTGCCGCACCTGGCAACTCACCCATCAAGCCTTGTGGTCGCACGGCCAGTACCAAAGCCATGGTTAAAAAAACCAAGACCAACGTCGCTTGCGGAAAAAAATGAATGCCAAAGGCATGCACGCAGCCAATCAAGATGGCGGCAAAAAAAGCCCCAGCAATGCTGCCAAGCCCGCCCATTACCACCACCACAAAGGTCTCCACCACCATTTGCAAATCCATTTGCAAATGGGCTGGCTCTCGGGGCAATTGCAAAGCGCCCGCCAAGCCTGCCAAACCACACCCCAAGACCACCACGCTTAACATCAGCGGCGCAGGGTTGACACCCAAGGCATCCAACATATCGCGATCTTGAGTGGCCGCTCGAACTTGTTGACCCCAGGTGGTTCGAGTAAGCAACACATGAAGCAAGCCCCAAACAACAGGCCCCAAACAAAGGGTCAAAATTTGCCATTGTGGAAAAAAGTCTTCACCGATTTGAACGGCACCCTTCAAACCTGGAAAGCGCGGGGCAAACACCTCGCCAGGCCCCAGCATCCAAAGTAAGACATCGTGAATGAACAAACTCAAACCAAAAGTGGCAACCAGAGGGTAGAGAGGGGGCGAATGGCGCAAAGGTCTAAAGAGCAAAATTTCAGTCAAAGCACCCAACAATGCCGCAGCAACCGCGCCAATGATCATGGCCAAAAAGTACAAAGCTGCATGCTCTGACCAGCCTGGCTGCCATTGAGTGACCAGCGTGCCAGCCAACAATGCGCCCAACATGTAAAAACTGCCATGCGCAAAATTGACAATGCGGGTCACGCCAAACACCAGCGTCAAGCCCGCAGCCATGATGAACAGTGTGCTTGCGTGGCTCAGACCATTCAAGCACTGAATCAGCCAAAAACTCATTCAATCCAATGCGTGAAGGTGCTTGTGTCAATGCGCGTGGTTTTGAAGGTGTTGACCAGGGCTGCCTCATCGGCATAACCCAATGACATGCCGCAAACCATCATTTCGCTGTCACCTGCACCGACATGTTTGTAAATAATTTTTGCGAAATTGTTCCAAGCGGCTTGTGGGCATGTGTGCAAGCCGCGCGCCCTAGCGGCCACCATCACACTTTGCAAGAACATGCCGTAGTCAAGCAAACTGCCGCGGCCCATGACCTTGTCGATGGTAAAAATCAGACCGACTGGCGCACCGAAGAAACGGAAATTTTGCTGCTGCTGCAAATGCATTTTTTCTTTTTCGCCCTTGGCAATTCCTAGCACGCCATACAAGCCAAATCCGCACTCCCGCCGACGGTCAATGTACGGGCTGACCCATTTGCTGGGGTAGTAGTCGTATTCTTCGGCATGGTCGGCTGCCAAGGCAGGGTTGGCCGCCATGGCATTGTGAGCGTCGCAGACTTCATTCACCAACCTGTCCTTGGCGGCACCTTGCAGCACATACACCTTCCAGGGTTGGGTGTTGGTGCCACTGGGTGCGCGAGCGGCCACTTGGATCAAATCTTCGAGCACTGATTTTTCGACAGGCTTGTCCAAAAATGCGCGCGCTGAAAATCGGCTCAAGATAGCGGCATCGACACTGTTGCCGTCGGCCACCTGGGTGCTAACTTGGGATGTACTGAGTTCTTTCATATGAGGGTCTCCAAGACTTGAATAAATTTGCTTTGCAAGGGCTGAGGGCGTCGCGTTTCCTTGTTCACGTAAACATGCACAAAGTGGCCACGCGCGGCGGTGAGTGGTTCGCCTTGTGCAAACAAACCCACCTCATAACGAACACTTGAACTGCCGCGATGCGCCACCCTGATGCCCGCTTCAATGGTTTGCGGGAAAGCCAAAGGTGCAAAGTAATTGCACTGCGTTTCCACCACCAGTCCAATGGTGTCGCCGTTGTGAATGTCCAGCACACCTTGCTCAATCAGATGCGCATTGACCGCCGTGTCAAACCAACTGTAGTAAACGACGTTATTGACGTGGCCATACACATCGTTGTCCATCCAACGGGTGGTGATGGGGCGAAAGGCACGGTAGGCACTGCGCGGAAAAGCTTCTGGCTTTGCAGCGACGGGTTGGGGCTGAAAATCTGCGTTGGTCATAAGCCTCGATTTTGCCAGTGAAGCCAGTGTGTATGTGCCAATCGCCAAGTATTCATTTGTACGGATACGGTCGTTTTTAAATCTTGGCCATAACCACCGCCCATGCAAATGATCATGGGCAGACGATGCGCCATGGCCCAATCAAATACTTTTTGATCTCTGGCTTGCATGCCCTCTTCCGTGAGTTTGAGACGACCAAGCCGATCAGCCTCATGCGCATCAGCACCCGCCAAATAAATCAAAAACTCAGGCTTTATGTGTCTTAAAATGGCTTCAAGTGCCCCATCCAAAGCTTCCAAATAGGGCTCGTCGGTGCACCCGTCTGGCAATCCCACATCCAAATCACTTTTGACCTTTCTGAAAGGAAAGTTCTTTTCCCCATGAATTGACAGTGTCCATACGCTGGGGTCGTTGGCAAAAATACTGGCCGTTCCGTTGCCTTGGTGCACATCCAAATCGACTACCAGTACCTGAAGCGTTCTTTTTGTAACTCTGAAATGCTCCATTTGACGCACTCGCGCCGCCACAGCAATATCGTTGAAAACACAGAAGCCGCCGCCTTGGCTAGCACTCGCATGGTGTGTTCCTCCTGCCAAATTTCCGGCAATTCCCTCTATAGCGGCTACTCGGGCTGCCGCTATAGAGGCGCCAGCAGACCGCAAAGATCGCTCTGCCATGGCCGCTGACCATGGAAAACCTATTTCGCGCAAAGCTTCGGGGCTCAGGGTGCCCGATTGAACAGATTTGACATAGTCAGGGTCGTGGGCCAGGGCGAGCTCGCCAACGGTGGCAGCGGGCGCCTCCAGCATGTGAACCCCAAAAAGCTCTGTCGCAACCCTCTCCCGGAGCATGCTGTACTTGGCCATGGGGAAGCGGTGGCCCTCTGGCAATGGCAAAACAAAGTGATCTGAGTAGAAGGCTTTCATCACCGAATTGTGACGCTTCGGGCACTTTTCCATTTCTAGAACGCCGCCTCTAAAATGTTGCATTGCAACAATAAACCCTTGTAATTGGTTTCAGAGCCCCTAAAATCCAAACCATGCTGCACTGCAACAAGATGTTAGGCCAAGCGATTAGCAAAGCCGGTTCGGAGCAGTCACATTGAGTTTTAGAGCTTTAACTTTTTTTAATTAACGGAGAAATCATGATGACCACAGAACAAATCGTTGCATCCCACAAAGCCAATGTCGAAACCCTCTTCGGTTTGACTTCCAAAGCCTTCGAAGGCATGGAAAAATTGGTCGAGTTGAACTTGACAGCCACCAAAGCTGCTTTGAGCGAGTCTGCTCACAGCACCAAAGCTGCATTGAGCGTGAAAGACGCCCAAGAATTGATGGCTTTGCAAGCCAACCTGTTCCAGCCTTTGGCTGAGAAAACAGCTGCTTACAGCCGTCACCTCTATGACATCGCTTCT
>CANKOT010000115.1 GCA_947484245.1 Comamonadaceae bacterium | reverse complement strand
GTAGGCCGCTTCAACTTCGGCTTGGGTTCTAAGCTCTAGAGAGACACCGCGACCATGGTTACCATCGACGGGTTTGACGCAAACAGGCAAGCCAATTTCTTGTGCGGCTTCCCAAGCTTCTGCGGGCGAGGCAACATTGCGACCCTCGGGAACGGGAACGCCGCAGTTGGCGAGCAAACTCTTGGTGAGGTCTTTGTCTTTGGAAACCCCCTCGGCAATGGCACTGGTTTGGTCGGTTTCGGCGGTCCAAATGCGGCGCTGATTGGCGCCATAACCGAGTTGAACCAAGTTGCCATCGTTGAGGCGAACTGACGGAATATTTCGATCTGTTGCAGCATCCACAATGCAAGCGGTACTGGGTCCAATGCAAAGGCGATCGACCATTTGGGTGAGATCGGCGATGACTTTTTTGACCGGGTAAGTGCGGTTTTCGATGGCCGCCATGACCAGATCGCGGGCGGCTTGAAGGGCCGCACGGCTGACAGTTTCGTTGCGAGTGCGAATGACAACTTTGTAAATGCCTCGAGGGCCTGCTTCTCTGGCTTTGCCGAAACCTGTTTGCATACCGGCTAAGTTTTGTAACTCGAGGGCCACGTGCTCCATGATGTGACCTGGCCAAGTGCCCTCGGTCAGTCTTTGCAAAAAGCCACCCCTTTGGCCTACGCTGCAGCGGTGCTCGATGAGACCGGGTAACAAACCTTGGAGTCGCTCGTTAAAGCCGGGCAGGGTATTGGAGGGGAAGTCTTCCAAATCGCCAATGTCGATCCATGCTTCTAGGACAGGGCGGTATGTCCAAATGTTCGGACCCTTCAGGTGGGTCATGCGGATGAATTTGATATCTTTAGGGCTCATTTTTGTGCTTTTCACAATTCTGAGCGAAGGCACGGGGCGTTTTGTGTCCGGGGATACAATGGCCGGCCAGTTGCAGCACTGGCAAGGATCGTCTGATAAAAAAGGTGCATGGGCTGTGTCCTGGCCGCTTCTTTTGCTGTTTTTATTTGCCGCCAACACGAGCTGACTTTTGCTGTTTGAATTTTTATGAACTCCAATATCCATCCTCCCATCGATTTGCTGGGATTGCCGTTTTTTTGGCAGGAGGGCGTGTTGTCTCGAGTTCACCATGGTGAAAACGTTCTAGCATGGCTAGAGGTTGACCTGAATGATGAATTAATCTTCAAAAAAACACTGGTTATTTTGACCGATCAAAGGGTCATCTCTTCGGACGAGGCTCAAAAAAGTTGGAATATCTGGCCATTGACCCCAGATTTGACCCTGCGAGTGCTCGATCACGCCGGTGTGGGCACCTTGTCCTTGCATCAGGGGGGGCAGAGGTTGTCGGCCTGGCGTTTCACGCTGGGACTTGAGGCAGCCGTTCTCAGGTGGAAATTGCGTGTCGAAAATCATCTGTTGGGTCAGACTCAAGCTGCCACATTTTTGGGCCAGTCCTTGGCTTCTGAGCCTGCAAGTGACTTAGATTGGCCGGAGCCTGGCGTCGGCCAGATGCTGCACAGTCTGTGTCCTGTTTGCCAGAATGTGGTGGACGCCTCTGAAGAGGAGTGTCCCGTTTGCTTAGAAAAAGACCAAGCGCCCACTTCAACATGGACCTTGTTCAAACTTTGGCGTTTTGCCAAGCCGTACCGAGGGCAACTCCTGCTGGGTTTTGTTTTGACCTTGGCATCGACCGCGGCCACCTTGGTTCCGCCTTACCTCACGATGCCCTTGATGGACGATGTCCTCATTCCCTATCAAAATGGAGAGCGCATCGATCCTGAAACGGTATCTTGGTACCTCTTGGCTTTGCTGGCGTCTGCCATCGTGGCGTGGGGTTTGGGGTGGATCAAAACTTACATTTTGGCGCTTGTCTCGGAGCGCATCGGTGCGGATTTAAGAACGAGCACTTACCAACATTTACTGAAGTTATCGTTGGAGTACTTTGGCGGCCGTCGAACCGGTGATTTGATTGCCCGGATCGGCAGCGAAACTGACCGCATCAACGTTTTTCTCTCACTTCACTTATTGGACTTTGCCACCGATATTTTGATGATCATGATGACAGCTGTCATTTTGTTTTCTATCAACCCCACCTTGGCCTTGGTCACCCTCTTGCCATTGCCCTTTATTGGCTGGTTGATTCATGTGGTTCGTGAAAGATTGCGCACAGGTTTCGAGAAAATTGACCGCGTTTGGTCGGAGGTCACCAACGTGTTGACTGACACCATTCCAGGCATTCGTGTCGTCAAAGCTTTTGCGCAAGAAGAGCGTGAGGCACAGCGTTTCATGGATGCCAATCAGCACAACTTGCTCGTCAATGATCGACTCAATCGTGTTTGGTCCCTGTTTTCTCCCACGGTGACCCTGATGACGGAAGTGGGTCTGCTGGTGGTTTGGGGTTTTGGAATTTGGCTGGTTTCTAAAGACCAAATCACGGTGGGCGTGTTAACGGCATTTTTGGCTTACATCGGTCGCTTTTATACGCGCCTTGACGGCATGAGCCGCATTGTTTCTAGCACGCAAAAAGCAGCTTCTGGCGCCAAGCGAATTTTCGAAATTCTAGACCATGTCTCTAGCGTGCCTGAACCTGTCAATCCTGTTGCCTTGCCCAAAGTAGAAGGCCGCATCACTTTGACGGATGCCAGCTTTCGTTATGGCAATCGTGCAGTCATCAAAAAGTTGAATTTAGACATCAAGCCTGGCGAGATGATTGGCTTGGTGGGTCACAGTGGCTCGGGCAAAAGTACCTTGGTTAATTTAATGTGTCGTTTTTACGATTTGTCTGAAGGCAGCATTACCCTGGACGGTGTCGATATCAAGCAACTCAAGGTGGCCGATTACCGCCGGCACATTGGCTTGGTTCTGCAAGAGCCATTCTTGTTCTTTGGCACCATCGCAGACAACATTGCCTACGGCATGCCAGAGGCCACGCGTGAACAGGTTGTGGCAGCAGCCAGAGCTGCACATGCCCATGAATTTATTTTGCGCATGCCACAGGGTTATGACTCTTTGGTGGGCGAGCGTGGGCAAGGACTGTCAGGCGGCGAGCGTCAGCGAGTTTCCATTGCCCGCGCATTGCTCATCAATCCTCGCATTCTGATTTTGGACGAGGCCACTTCGGCGGTAGACACGGAAACCGAAAAAGAAATTCAAAACGCGCTGGACAATTTGGTTCGAGGTCGAACCACCATTGCCATTGCACACCGCTTGTCGACCCTGCGTCAAGCGGATCGTTTGGTGGTCATGGACAAAGGCTTGATTGTTGAAGAAGGTACGCACGATGCGTTGATTGAAACCAAGGGTGCCTATTGGCGTTTGTATGAAGCGCAACAAAGACAGGCTGAATCTGAAGGCGCAGTGTTAAGAGAGTCGGTGGCTGCATGAGCGCAGAATTGATAAACATTCAGTTTGATCAAGCGCCTTCGGGACGTTGGTTCTTTGTCGCTGCTGATGGCACGCGGCACGACCATGTTATGGCCGTTCGGTCATTTCCTGTTGCAGCGCCCGATGAGGGCATCGCCTTGGTGAATGTGGATGGTAAAGAGTTGCTTTGGATCCCACATTTGAATTTGCTGGCTGACGCAGTACGCGCCAAAATTTTGGTAGCCATCACGCAACGCGAATTCATGCCAGCAATTTTGAAGTTATACGGCGTGAGTACTTTTGTGACGCCCAGTATTTGGGACATCGAAACTGATCGGGGTCGAACCACTTTGCTGCTCAAAGGTGAAGAAGACGTTCGACGCTTGTCTGGCACCGTTTTGCTTGTGACCGACGGCCATGGCGTTCAGTTTCTCATTCGTGATGTGACCCAGATGGACCGCTATTCTCGAAAATTACTCGATCGTTTTTTATAAATTGAGGTGACAGTCTGCATGCAGGTCAAGCTTGTCTTGATAGACCTCACTGCTGACCTTCATCAGTCCAAGGACTGAATGGAAATAGTTGTCATGCTTGAAAGCAGTCTCAGTTTTGTTTTTCAAACAACGCCATGACAAACCAGATTGGTTTTTAAATGTGGAAGACCACCATGTGATCCAGGGTACCTGCTTTTGTACATCAGGTGCGATACGGTAGGGCAGCCCGTGCAAATACAAATTATTTTCACCCAAAGATTCACCGTGGTCTGAAACGTAAAGTAATGCGGTCGCTGAAGTGGCCTCTGATTTTTTTAGCCATTGAATGGCTTGGCCCAAGAAATGGTCGGTGTAGAGAATGGTGTTGTCAAACGAGTTGACAACTTGTTCGCGAGAGCACTCCTGCAGGGCGTTGCTGGTGCATTCTGGCTTGAATTTCTTGAAGTCATCGGGCACTCTTTTGTAATAGGTGGGGCCATGACTGCCCATTTGGTGCATGACGACTACCACGCCCTTGGCACGGCGTTCTGCGGGCAGTGCTTGAATTTTTTCATCAATCTGTTGAAGCATGATTTCATCGAAGCATTCGCCGTCGTGGCACAAACTTGGATGCGCCAATTCTTTGGTCAGGACATGAGGGGTGCGTTCGCAAACACCTTTGCAGCCTGATTGATTGTCGATCCAAATCACTGCCAAGCCGGCATGATGCAAGACATCGATCAGGCTTTCGTAGTTGTTTTTACGAGCTTCAAAATTTACTTTGCCCAGATGCGAAAACATGCATGGCACAGAAGTGGCTGTGCTGGTGCCGCAGGACATCACGCCTTTCAGACTGATGATGTCTTCGTTGGCCAGTTCTGGCGTGGTGGGGCGCTCATAACCATTGACGCCGAAGTTGCCCATGCGTGCTGTTTCACCTAACACCAGCAACAAGAGGGTTGGTTTCTCCTTGGGTTTGAGGCTAGCGACTTTGGCATCTTGACCGATCGGTAAGAAAATATGGTTGTCAAGCTGAAAGGGCTTGGCGGCGACCATGCCAATGGCGTAATAACTGTTGAGAGGGTTCACCAAATACCGCAAGTCGGTGTGATTGCGCATGATCGACGAAAAGTCTTGATAGATGGCCAGCAATGACCCCAAGATGACGATCATTGCGGTTAAGCCGCTGAGGGTGTTACTGACGACTTGTTGACTAAGTCGCAAAGTTTTGACAGGTGTTTTCCAAAGGACCCAACAAGGCAGAATTCCAAGTAAGACCAGACTGATCAGCATGCGCCAATTCATCAAATCTAAGGCTTCATGAGTGTCCGTTTGAAGCACGTTGGTGATCATGGTGCTGTCGATCACGATGTGATAGCTCATCATGAAATAGCCACCACTGGCTGCACTCAAAAAGAAAACAGTGAGTGTGGGTTTGAGGAGCCATCGCCAGTTAAGAAAACTCAAGATGAGTGTCAGTGTGGCTATGATGATGACGCCAAAACCCATGGCAAAAGCAAAGCCTCTCAGGCCATTGACTTCCGGCAATTGGTGAACTTGAAGCCAAAGGGCAATGTTGCCTATGCTGGCCAACCACAGACTGCCAATGACGACAATCCAGTTAGGATGCCAATGACTTTCTTTGAAGACTGAAGAAGCGCGGCTTAGGAATGTCATGGGCGATTATAGAGACTGCTTTGTGTTCTCAGAGTGCCCGCTCCTGGCCATTGCCCAAACACGCCCTTCAATGGGATCAAGCTTAAGCCCCGAACAAACCTTTGAGTTTGTCCGTCCAACTGTTGCCAGTCGGCATGTGCTTGGCGCCGCCTTTTTGCAAAGACTCGTCAAACTCTTTGAGCAGCTTGCGTTGGTGCTCTGTGAGTTTGACGGGCGTTTCAACCGTGATGTGGCAATACAAGTCGCCAGGGTAGCTGGCGCGAACGCCTTTGATGCCTTTGCCGCGCAAACGGAATTGCTTGCCAGTTTGCGTGCCTTCAGGAATGTCAATGGCGGCTTTGCCACTGAGGGTGGGTACATCGATTTCACCGCCGAGAGCCGCTTTGCTGAAGCCAATGGGGACCGAGCAATGCAAGTCGTCACCATCGCGCTCAAAGATTTCGTGTTTCTTAAGGCGGATTTCAATGTACAAGTCGCCAGGCGGTCCGCCATTGGTGCCCGGCTCACCATTGCCCGTGCTGCGAATGCGCATGCCGTCGTCGATGCCTGCAGGGATTTTGACCTCGAGCGTTTTTTGTTTTTTAAGCTTGCCTTGGCCGCTGCAAGAAGGGCAGGGGTCTGCAATGATTTTGCCGGAACCACGGCAGTGCGGGCAGGTTTGCTGCACGCTGAAAAAGCCTTGGCGCATTTGCACTGTGCCCGAGCCTTGGCAAGTGCCACATGTTTTGGCGCTGGTACCTTTTTTGGCACCCGAACCACCACATGGATCGCACTCATCCCAGCTTGGAATGCGAATTTGTGCATCTTTGCCAGCAGCGGCTTCTTCCAAATTGACTTCCATGGCGTAACTCAAATCGCCACCTCGGAACACTTGTCGACCGCCGCGACCGCCACCGCCGCGTTGCTGGCCAAAGATGTCGCCAAAGATGTCGCCAAAGGCTTCACCGAAACCACCAAAACCTTCAGCGCCGCCGCTAGCGCCGCGCATGTTGGGGTCGACACCGGCGTGACCGTACTGGTCGTAGGCGGCACGTTTCTGTGCGTCTGACAACATCTCGTAGGCCTCTTTGACCTCTTTGAATTTGGCCTCAGCTTCTTTGGCATCGTCGCCCTGATGACGGTCAGGGTGGAACTTCATGGCCAATTTGCGATACGCCTTTTTAATCTCTTCTTCAGAGGCGTTCTTGGCTAATCCTAATACTTCGTAAAAGTCTCTTTTGGCCATTGTGTTGTGCTACGGTTTGAACAAGAACGCCGCGCCAGCGATTTCCAGAGGAATACGCTAACGCGGCGGCTTGGGCGATTGCCCTTGAGGAAAAGGCTTAAGCCTTTTTCACTTCTTTCACTTCTGCGTCGACCACATTGTCGTCTGCAGGTTTTGCTTCTGCGCCAGAACCACCAGGGCCAGCAGCTGCGCCACCGGCAGCGGCTTCTTTGGCTTGCATGTCGGCGTACATTTTTTCGCCCAATTTCTGGCTGACGGTCATGAGGATTTCGGTTTTAGCAGAGATGGCGTCTTTGTCTTCGCCTTTCAATGCTTCTTCCAATTCTTTCACGGCGGCTTCGATTTTGGTTTTCTCGTCGGCTTCAATTTTGTCGCCGTATTCGGTCAAGCTTTTCTTCACGCTGTGCACAGTGGCTTCGCCTGAATTTTTGGC
>CANKOT010000114.1 GCA_947484245.1 Comamonadaceae bacterium | reverse complement strand
CAAGGCACGGCACAAAGGCAGAGCCCCATTGCACACAGTACCAGTCCCAACTGACTCACTCGAATGGGACCAAAACGTGTCACGCTGGTGCCTGAGGTGAGACTGGAAATCATGGCGCCAAGGTAGGTGATGGCGACATAGACACCCACCAAGGCAGGCGATACCGCTAAATCTTTGGCTGCAACGGGTGCCATGACCGGAAGCGTTAACAAGGCCATGGAGACCATGGCCTGAATGAACAAGGTCGCAAGCAGGGGCAGCCAATTACTCATGCAGCATTAGGAAATGTTAAATACTTTGAGCGCATTGCCACCCCGAATGGCTGCGCATGTTTGCGCAGGCAATTGTGCGGTGTTGGCAAAGGCGCCTTTGGTATCGTGCACCTGATGGGGCCAGTCGGTGCCAAACATCACGTGCTCTTCGCCCACCACCGATATCAGGTACTGAAGGGCCCCTAAGTTGTAGGTGATGGTGTCGTAGTAAATATGCCTTAAGTAATCGGTGGGTTTGCGCTTCATCTGACGACGTGATGGAATTTCTACTTCATGGCCTTTTTCAAATCTTCCGATCAAGTAAGGCAGTGTGCCGCCGCCATGCGATGCAATGATTTTTAAATTTGGATATTGATCAAAGAAGCCTTCAAAAATCATGCGGGTGATGGCCAAGGTGGTGTCGAACATGAAGCCGACAGACCAACTCAAATCAAATTTGGTCATGTCCATGACATCCACGCCGGGTGGGTCAGTGGGGTGAACCAAAACAGGCAAGCCGCGTTTGTCTATTTCTTCCCAGATGGGCGCAAACAGAGGGTCGGTCAAACTGCGACCTGAAATGTTGGCCAGCACCATGACGCCACTGGCGCCGTTTTTGCAAGTGCGGTCGAGTTCTTCAATGGCACGGGCAGGGTACTCCCATGGCAACGAAGTGAACCATCGAATGCGGTCGGGGTAAGTGCTCTGGGCTTGCGCCATCGTGTCATTCGACTCTGTGGCTGCTCTGCAGCTGATTTCTTCTGTGCCCCAATAAACATTAGGGCATGTGAGCGAGACGATGGAGATGTCAATGCCGGCAGCGTCCATGTGTTTGATGCGCAGATCGTAATCAAAATGTCCCTTTTGCGGAATCACCACGGGGGTGTTGCCTCTGAAGACCTCTTGCTGACCATCTGGCCTTGTTTGAATGTTGTACTGACCCCCTTCAGCTTTGAGAAGCTCAAGCCATTTGGGAGTGAACATGTGGGTATGAACATCAATCACAGGCATGGAAGGGGGCTCCTAATGGTTGAAATAGAGGGCAGACATCACGCAAACCCCAATGGGCTTGCAACTCGATTATGAGCGACACTTGATGTGGGTCAGGTGAAATTAGTTCAACAGCAATGGGAGATCGCATGAAAAGAAATCTTTTGAAGTTAGTGATTTTGAGCGCCAGCTTAGGCCTGTTCGGCCTGTGTACTTCAGCCTTGGCACAAGACAAGACAACCGTGAAGGTCTTGGTGGGCTTTCCGCCAGGTGGCTCAGTCGATGTGGTGGCCAGATTGTTGGCAGAAAAACTTCGAGTCAGCTTGGACCAAAATGTCATTGTCGAAAACAAGCCTGGCGCTGCCGGCCGCATTGCATTGGGTGAGTTAAAGAAAGCAAACCCAGATGGCAACACGCTGGCCTTGGTGCCCTCGGGTGGCCTTGTGATCATGCCTTGGCTCTACAAAAATTTAGGCTACGACCCTGTCAAAGATTACACCGCCATTGCGCGTGTCACCACATTTGATTTTGCGGTCACGACAGGCCCTGGTTCACCTGCAACAGATATCAGAGGATTGATGTCTTGGTTAAAAGCCAACCCCGGCAAAGCCAATTACGCTACGTCTGGTGCAGGCACCGTGCCTCACTTTGCGGGTCAATTGTTGGCGCAAGAAACCAGCACGCCCATGACTCACGTGGCCTACAAAGGTGGCGCGCCTGCTGCTCAAGATTTAATTGGGGGACAAATTCCCGTCATGATTGATACGGCCTCTGAAACTTTGGAGCATCACAAAACAGGCAAGGTGAAAATTGTGGCTGTCACGGGTGAGACTCGCTCTGCAGCTTTGCCTGATGTGCCGACTTTGAAGGAAATTGGCGTGAATGTGGTGGCCGATGCTTACTTTGGCGTTTATGGACCCGCCAACATGGCCGCAGATCGTGTGCAAAAAATCAGTGATGCAGTGGCACAGGCTTTGAGTGCTCCTGACATTCAAGCCCGCATCAGGGGCTTTGGCTTGGTGCCAAACTACGCCAACGCTCAGGCTCTCACTGCATCACAGGCAACCCACCTTAAGCGTTGGGAAGCGCCTATCAAGGCTTCTGGCTATACCGCTGAATAGTCAGGGCCTGCAGCAAGGCTTGCCTTGCTCTGGTCGATGAGGGACAAACGGGAGTTAAACTCCCGTTTGTTTTTTGATCACTAGGATTTATTCATGGATTTGTTTCAAGCCCTCAATTGGCGTTATGCCACCAAAAAAATGGACCCCACCAAGTCCGTCCCAGAAGCCAAAGTACAACGCATCTTGGAAGCCATTCGCATGACGGCAACGTCCAGTGGTTTGCAGCCCTACGAAATCATTCTCGTCACGAACAAAGAAGTTCGCGCCAAAATACAGATTGCCGCTAGCAATCAGGCTCAAATCACAGAAGGCTCACACCTTTTGGTATTTGCCGCATGGAACGACTACACCGCCGACCGCATCAACATGATGTTTGACTACAACAATGAAGTGCGCGGTTTTGTGAACGAAGGTGCCGAAGCCTATCGTCAAATGTTGTTGAAAAACTATCCTGCAAAAGGGCCTGAAGTTAATTTTCAACATGCTGCCAAGCAGTCCTACATTGCTTTGGGTACTGCTTTGATTGCGGCGGCTGAGCAAGAAGTGGACGCCACACCCATGGAAGGCTTTAAACCTGCTGAGGTTGATGAAATTTTGGGCTTGGCTGCACGCGGACTTCGCAGCACTGTGTTGTTGCCGTTGGGTTATCGCGAAGCCGACAAAGATTGGTTGGTCAACATGAAAAAAGTACGCCGCACCAACGACAAGTTCATCACCGAAGTGAAGTGATTCACATCTATATGAAAAGGCTCTGCAGAATGTTGCAAGGCCTTTTTTTACGAAACGTGCACACTGATTTTGGCTGCAGCAGCGCGTGCACGTTCTAAGGCTTTATCGCCTTTGGCCAAAGCCACCGCCATACGTCGATAAGGACGCGTGGTGGGTTTGCCAAAAATGCGAACATCAACGCCAGGTTCTAGCAAGGCTTCCAATACGCCAGAGTAGCTTGGGTTTTTGCCTTCACGGTCGGCAAGCACCACGGCACTGGCGCCTTCAACCGCTTCAATGAGCGGAATGGGCAGGCCCAAAATGGCGCGTGCATGCAAATCAAATTCACTCAGGTTTTGGCTGATCAAGGTCACCATGCCGGTGTCGTGTGGGCGAGGGCTGAGTTCACTGAAAATGACCTCAGTGGCGGTGACAAAAAATTCAACGCCAAACAAACCTGCGCCGCCTAAATCGGCGGTGACTTTTTCGGCCATGTCTTGCGCGGCTTTTAAATAATTTGGCGCCATGGCCTGAGGCTGCCAGCTGTATTGGTAGTCGCCGCGTTCTTGCACATGGCCAATGGGTGGGCAGAACAAAGTAGGCCCAGTCCGTTGGCGAATGGTGAGAAGCGTAATTTCAAATTCAAAGTGAATGAACTCTTCCACAATGACTTTTTTGCGGTCGCCACGCATGCCTGCGCAAGCGTAATCCCAACTGGCTTGAACGTCGGCTTCGGTCTTGGCCACGCTTTGGCCTTTGCCCGAAGAGCTCATGACCGGTTTGATGACCACCGGAAAGCCAATGGCTTTGGCTTGTGCCATCAGTTCATCGCTGGATTCTGCGTAATTGAACTTGGCGGTGCGTACACCCAGCCCAACCGCTACATCGCGAATGCGATCGCGGTTCATGGTGAGGTTGGCGGCGCGTGCGCTGGGAATGACCTCGATACCTTCTTTCTCAACATCGAGCAAAACCTCGGTGCGAATGGCTTCAATTTCTGGAACGATCAGGTCGGGTTGGTGTTTGGCAATGGCTGCTCGCAAAGGGGCTTCGTCGAGCATGCTGAAAATTTCGCATTCATCGGCCACTTGCATGGCGGGTGCACCCGCGTAGCTGTCGCAGGCAATGACATAGCAGCCCAAACGCTTGGCGCTGATGACGAATTCTTTGCCGAGTTCTCCGGAGCCTAAAAGCAGGATTTTTTTCATGGTGGTTAATCGGGTTACTTTTTCTCAGGTGAGGAATTTTCCTCATTCTACGATGTGAGTACCAAGGCACTATTTTTCAAATCATTTCTTTTTTTGATTGAGTATTTACCCTCTTTGCGACCAGATGAATTGAAATCATTCTGTCATTGGAAATTCATTGAACAGATTTTCTAAAATTTATAAGAAATGGAGCGAGACATGACTTTCAAATTAATAGCAATGCAACCAACAAATAAATGGCGGCAGTTGCGACCGCAAACTGTGCTGTTGGCCGTGACGGCGGCGGCGGCTTTGGTGGCCTGTGGTTCGAGTGATTTAATCTTCAGCGCACCCTCTATTCCAGCGCCTAAGTCGGCCATTGTGGCCCCAGAGCTCACCACATCTTGCCCCATTGTGGCATCGTCGATTGAGTCTTTTGTCACAAAAGGCAGTGGCCCTGCTTTCAATGGTGCCCAATTTGGCGCTGTGGGTGCTTACAAATACATCTTGGCTGAAGCCACAGGCAAAGTGAACTCAACTGACCCGTGCGTTTCAACCATCGTTGATCTTAAAAATACAGCCGACAGTGCAGGCATGGTGACCTACAAATTTGATGTGGTCATGCTAACGCCCGCCGACGCCTCCAAAGGCAATGGCTCATTGCTTTACATCGTCAACAACCGAACCAACTCAAGTGCATTTGAAGCCCTTAACGATGGCTCGGGCAATAACCTCTTTGACAATGTCGCACCTGCCATTCCCACAAGCGGTGTTGATGTGGTCACAGGTTTAGGCGCAGGCAAAGGCTATTTGATGAAGCAGGGTATGACTGTCGTCTTCTCTGGTTGGCAAGGTGATCGCCCATCTTCATTGAGTGGTGCGACTGCAGCCATTACCAGCACTAAAAAATGGTATGCCCCTGGCATGACGCTGCCTGTGGCCAAAGAAAATGGCGCCAAAATAACAGGCGCATCCCAAGACGAATTCATTGCGGACAATGCAACAAGTAATTTGTTAGGCACTTACTATCCGCGTGTTGCCAACTCACCCGCAACATTGACCATTCGCAGAACACCTACAGATGCGCCTATCACGGTGGATGCCAGTATGTGGACCTACACCGCTGGCACCGGTGTTGCCGAGGGCGGCAATACAGGTGCAACAGGCTTTGGTTATGTCACCATTGACAGGGACAAGGTTCGCGCAAGCACTGCCTATGCCGCGGCATTGGATGCAGGCAGTGACAATGGATCAATCTACCATTTCAACTACACCGCAACCGATCCAAAGCCCATGGGCCTCGGATTCTTGGGTGTTCGCGATTTGATTTCTTTCCTGAAATACGAAAAGTTTGACCTGCAAGGCAATGCCAACCCAGTGGCTGGCAACATCACCACCACTTTGGCAACGGGTATCTCCCAATCGGGTCGATACCTGCGTGATTTCTTATGGTTAGGCTTTAACACAGACAAGCAATTGCGAACAGTCTTTGATGGCATGTTGCCACTGGTGGGCGGTTCTAGAAAAACCTATACCAACTACCGATGGTCTAAACCTGGTGACTATTCTCGTCAGCATGAAACCCACTACACTCCTGGCGATCAATTCCCCTT
The DNA here is from genome assembly GCA_947484245.1 of Comamonadaceae bacterium. Next base: position 1,338 of record CANKOT010000114.1, on the reverse strand, counting down.
TGCCTACAGCACAATCACCGATCCGCTGACAGGCAAGACAGATGGCTTGATGAAAAAGTGTGCTGAGACCAACAATTGCCCGAAAGTCTTCCAATACGACAGCCCGATTGAATTTGGTGGTGCTCGCGCTTCGCTGGTTTCAACGGACGGCGCTGGCAAAGACCTTGAGATCCCTGGCAATGTGCGACTTTTCTACTCTGCAGGCACCTCACACGGTCCGCAGCAGTTGGCAAACAATGCCAGATCGCAGCCCGATTACACAGTTAATAGATCAGTTGCTGCAACTGCGGTGTCCACATCGCCAGGCGCCTTGAATGCCAGTACGGCTTTGTTCCGTGCATTGATGAGCAACTTGGATGCTTGGGTCAAAGGCACTGCAGCGCCCTTGGCAAGCAGCTGGCCCAAAGTGGCAGACGGTACGATGAGTGTGCCCACCACCGATCCCAAAAGCTTGAGCGCCATTGATTTGCCAAGCTTAGGTTTGGCCTACAGTGGTGTTTACAACACCTTGACGGTGAACGATGAAAGTGTCATTCCTTCCATTCCATCAAACAAAATGTATGTGGTGCACCAACCTACGCAAGATGCGCAAGGCAATAGCAAAGCGGGTGTGAAAATGCCTGACAGTGCCGTGCCTCTGGCCAGTTTCATGAGCTACAGCATTCGCAAATCTGGTTTTGTGGCGGGTGACCAAAACGGCTTGAGCAGCTCGCAATTGGGTTTTGCTTTGAACACAAGCGCCAAAAGTAAGGCCGACACACGCAAGAGCGTGCAGGAACTGTATGGCACCAAAGCTGGCTACGTCAGCGCATGGAATGCGTCAGTTGACAAATTGGTGGCCGACAAGTTGATGTTGGCAGACGATGCCATTGACTACAAAAACCGAGGCTTGATGCAGTCAACCCAGCCAAATTTTGTCACTTTAGGCCAATAAGCAGTCTGAGCTTTTTCCTGAAGGCCACTCATTTGGGTGGCCTTTTTTGTATCTGAGATAATCTCCAGCATGTTCAAAGCGCACACAGATCGATTCCTTTCAAGACTTGTCCTTGGCTTGTCAGCATGTTTTTTGTCAGGCAATGTCCACGCCCAAACTGTCGTGCCGAGCATCAAAGCCGAGAGCGGTTCTAAAAGTTCCGTTGCCAATGCCAATGTGACCATCAGCGACAGCTGGGTTCGGCCCACCGTTGCGGGTCAGAAAGCCACAGGTGCTTTCATGAAAATCACAGCCAAAGAAAACAGCAAGCTTTTGAGTGTCAGCAGCCCTGTCGCGGGCGTGGCAGAAGTTCACGAAATGAAAATGGAAAAAGATGTCATGAAAATGGCGGCCATTCCATCTTT
>CANKOT010000113.1 GCA_947484245.1 Comamonadaceae bacterium | reverse complement strand
AGCCCGTGGTCGCCTCGGCCAGGCTGCTGAACTTGCGGCTGGCTTCGGCCAGTTTTTCTTCGGCTGCGGCTTTGGTCTGCCGCTGCAGGCTCAGGCCTTCTTTCACCAAGCCCTGAAAAGCCTTGCTACCTTCTTCTTGCGCCTTGGCAAAAGCGCCCAGGCCGGCCAGCCAGATTTGCTGCGCAGAGTCTTGCACCAGGCCGGCGGTGTGTGGTGCTTGGGTAGGTTTTACTTCGGATCGGGTGGTGGTTTTTTTGGCGGGCATCGGTTTTGTGGGGGGTTAAAGTGAATGAGGCGGGCAAGTCAGCAAGCGCAACCGATGTTAAGCCGCTCCTTCGTGCGGTATTAGGCGGCAGCTTCTAAAAGCAGCCATATGAATCGCAAGAACACTGGTCTTGGCGCCAAGCTTTAACGCTATGATGAAGGGCTATGCAGAATCAACAGAAACACTACTCTGAGACCTACTTGAGGTTTTTGCAGTTGGTGCAATCTTTGCGAAATTTGCCTGATTTCGTGCTGCTGGACCCGGTCGAAGAGCGCCTGCTGCACCTCTTTGCCACCGTTTGGCAGGCCGGCCAAAAAATCACCGTGCTGCAAGCTATGGCCCTGTCTCAGGACGTCTCTTCCACCACCGCGCACCGCCGCTTGAAGTCTTTGCGCCAAAAAGGTGTGCTCACCCTGGTGCCTGACGAGGTGGACAACCGCATTAAATACGTTCAGCCCACACCCATGGCCGAGCATTACTTTGCCCAGCTGGGGCAATGCATGAGTGAGGCCAAAAACACCTAAAGTTGTTTTGTGGGCTGAAAAAAATTTCCAAAATGCCGACGAAATAGAATTAATGTAGAGAAAATTTAACACTGCTAGGCTATAAACGCTCACCATGCTTCGGTTTTTGCGTTAAACACCAAGCCTAACCCTTAATTACGTCTCCTGTTGCTTTGTAATATGTTCAGCTGGTACCTCATTCACAGCAAACCAAGGCAAGAGGCCTTGGCGCTAGTCAACCTACAGCGCCAGGGTTATGAGTGTTATATGCCGCTGATCAGCGTTGAAAAGCTGCGCCGCAAGCTTTTGGTGCCGGTCGACGAGCCGCTTTTTCCACGCTACTTTTTCATACGCCTGGACGCCGGCCAGCAAGGCAAAAGCTGGAACCCTATCCGCTACACCACCGGCGTTAGCCGCCTGGTCAGCTTTGGCAATATGCCGGCCAAGGTAGACGATGCTTTGGTCTCGACCATCCAAGCCCAACTGCAAGCCCAGCCCCTGCAGCAGTCGCACTTTGCCCCCGGTGAACAGCTGCGCATTAACCAGGGCCCCTATGCCGGCCTGGAGGCCATTTACCAAATGGCCGACGGCATAGCGCGCGTGATGGTGCTCATTGAGATCATGAGCAAGCAAGTGCGCCTGTCAATCGAGCCCGGGAGTCTGAGTAAGCGGGCTTGATGCCGAATAATTGAATCGCCCCTTATTTTGAGCCTCCTCAAAATACGGGGCGATTCAGAATTAAAATTTCATCCTTGTTTTTATATCATTTATATAGTTGGCTTTGTAGTAGGTTGTGCTACCTTTATTCCCAGAAAAAACTTATTCAATGAATTCATTTTCTAACACCCGCAAATTTGGCTTGATATGTTTAATTAGTGGTTTAAGTGCTTTGCCTTTGCAAACTGCCTTGGCACAAACCGCCAAGGGTGGTGCAAGCTCAATGGGCGCCGCCGCACCTTTGCTGGGCTCAACAGGTGGGCTTTTTGCTGCGGGCCAAGCAGGCACTGCGCCCGGCACTGCCGACCCTGGTGGTTTAACTGCCCAAGGCGCAGGCATGCCCACCACTACCCCCCGCCCAGACTTTGGCGCCACAGATGCGCAGCGTGGCAACCTCACACCTCTTAAAGCTGCCAAGACTCAAGTGCCCAGCCAGTTTCAGCGCTTTGTCCTTGAAGGCACTGGCATTTTGCTACCCCATTTTGGCGCCAGTCTTTTTGAAAACCCTGGCGCGTATGCGGCCGACTCAGCAGCTCCAGCCCCAAGCGAATATGTATTGGGCCCGGGTGACGAAGTGCGCATTCAAATATGGGGCACTGTAGACTTTGCAGGCAACCAAACCCTAGACCGCAACGGCCAAATAAACTTGCCCAAAATTGGTGCCATCACCTTAGGTGGCGTGCAAGTAAAAGACCTTGAGTCTGTGCTCAAAAAACAAATAGGCACCGTATTTAACAACGTGAACGTAAACGCGGCCCTCGGTAAACTGCGCGGCATGACCGTATACGTGGTGGGCCAAGCCAACCAGCCTGGCACCTACAACCTCAACAGCCTTAGCACTTTGGTGAATGCCGTATTTGCCAGCGGCGGCCCCAACACTAACGGCAGCATGCGCCAAATTGAACTCAAGCGCGGCGGCAGAACCATTACCACCCTAGACCTGTATGACTTTATTGCCAAAGGCGACAAAAGCAAAGACGCCGCCTTGCAGCCTGGCGACGTCATCATGATTCCCCCCGCCGGCCCCCGCATGGCCTTGGTGGGCGCCACAGACCATGGCGCTATTTATGAATTGAAGCCCAACTCAAAAGTGAAAGATGTATTGGCATTGGGCGGCGGCCTGTCTGCCTTGGCCAGCCAACAAAAAGCCTTGCTAGAAAGAATTGGCTGGCAAGCCGCACAATCAACCCAAGCCAACAACTCCGCCAACCGCCAAGTGCAAAACCTGGTGCTCAACACACAAGGCCTAGACGCAGACCTTAAAGATGGCGACGTATTGGTACTGCTGCCCATAAGCCCAGCCTTTGCCAACGCCATTACCTTGCAAGGTACCGTGGCCCAACCCTTGCGACACCCCTGGACAGCCAACATGCGCGTGTCCGATCTCATACCCGACCGCGAAGCGCTTGTAACGCCAGATTACTACAAGCGCAAAAACAAACTGGTTCAAAGTTTAGATGTTAAGTTGGGCGCAGACGGCCCTCTTGAAGAACTGGGCAAACTCAAAGACACCAAAAATGCTGGCGCCAATGTGTCCAGCCGCATCAACAGCATATTAGATCAAATTAACTGGGACTACGCCGTAGTAGAGCGCCTCAACACCAAAGACCTGCGCGTAGAGCTTATCTCTTTTAACCTCGGCAAAGCCGTCTTGCAAAAAGACCCTGTCCACAACCTGCCATTGCAGCCTGGCGACGTGGTGACCATCATGAGCAGCTCCGATGTACAGCTGCCCGCCGAACGCATAACCCGCTTGGTGCGCATTGAAGGTGAAGTGGCGGCTCCTGGTGTGTATCAAGCCAAGCCAGGCGAAACACTTACCCAGCTCATCCAGCGCGTGGGCGGCCTCACATCCCAAGCCTACTTGTATGGCACCGAGTTCACCCGCGAAAGCGTGCGCAAGCAACAGCAAGACAACTTAGACCAGGTAATACGCCGCCTTGAAGCCCAAGATGCGTCTGCCGGCGCTACTCTGGTTGCCAACCTAACTGCCGACCGAGCAGCACAAGCAGCCACTTTGCAACAGCAACAGCAGCAACAAATGCAAGCCCAAATTGCCCGCCTTAAAGCTATCAAAAGCAAAGGCCGAGTGAGTTTAGAGCTAGACCCTGTCAAACAAAACCTGCCCAACCTGCCCTTGGAAGATGGCGACACCATTTTGATACCCACCTTGCCAGCCTTTATTTCTGCAGTTGGTAGCGTGAACAACGACAACGTGTATATTTTCCGGCAGGGCAAAACGGTGGGCGATGTAATCACCTCTGCAGGTGTGAATGAAGACTCCGAACTTTCACAAGCCTTTGTGTTGCGCGCAGACGGCTCTATTTTTAGCAGAAAGGCCGCAGGCTGGTTCACCAGCTTAGAAAGCACCAAACTGATGCCAGGCGACACCGTGGTAGTGCCATCCAAAATAGACCGCGAAAGTGGCTACAACATCTTCATTCGAGGTCTGAGAGACTGGACACAAATTTTCAGCAACTTGGGCATTGGTGCTGCGGCCATCAGGACGCTGAGGAATTGATATGCCGCAAACTGTGAACGACAACCAAAGCGCTGAAAACAATATGCCCATGGGCATGCAAGACGACGATGAAATAAGCCTGCTCGATTTGCTCCAGACCGTTGTGGACAACCTGAGGTTGTTGGTGCTTGGGCCTTTGGCTGTTGGTCTGATTGCTTTGGGATACAGTTTTTCTATTCCGCCTACCTACACAGCCAAAACACAGTTCTTGCCGCCACAGCAACAGCAAAGTGCTGCGGCCAGTATGTTGGCCAGTTTGGGTAACTTGGGGGGGGTGGCTGGCGCAGTAGGGGGTATCAAAAACCCTGCAGATCAGTTCATCGCTTACATGAAAAGCGTCACGCTTCAAGACTCACTTATTGAACGCTTCAAACTTCTTGAACGCTATGAAGCTAAAACCAAAACAGATGCACGATTAGCTTTAACTGTCAGCGTCAGAGCAGTCTCTGGCAAAGACGGTTTAATTTCTGTTGAAGTTGATGATAAAGACCCTAAGTTCGCAGCCGAACTTGCGAACGGGTTTGTTGAAGAACTTGGCAAACTTCTTGGCAAGCTAGCAACCACAGAAGCCCAACAACGCCGTCTCTTTTTTGAAAAGCAACTCACCCAAGCGAAAAACGAATTGATTCGATCTGAGATCGCTTTGAAGGCCACGGGAGTTTCTAGCAGTGTTTTGAAATCCAACCCTGCATCCGCTGTAGCTGCTGTAGCGGGCCTTCAAGCAGCTGTGACTGTACAAGAGGTCAAGCTTGGCGCTATGCGCGGTTATTTTGCTGAAACCGCTCCAGACTTCAAGCAAGCCTTGAATGAATTGGCTAACTTAAGAGCTCAACTAAGCAAGCAAGAAAAAAACTCGCCCTCAACAGGCGGCAAAGCCACCTCAGAAGGTGACTACGTTACAAATTACCGCGAGTTCAAATACCATGAGACATTGTTTGAGCTCTTCAGCAAACAGTTTGAGATAGCGAAGGTGGACGAGGCCCGTGAAGGTGCAGTGATTCAGGTGCTCGATGCGGCGCAGGCCCCTGAAAGAAAAGCTAAACCGAAAAAGGCCATGATTGCGGTTATCGCAGCGCTGGCTTCTGGATTTGCGCTGCTTTTGTTTGTGTTTGTAAGGCAAGCTCTTTTGAATGCGGGCCAGGACTCTGAGTCTGCACTAAAGATGGCGCAACTCAAGAACTCATGGCGCAGGGCTTTGGGGCGTTCATGACGTTTTTTGTTAAAAAACGAACATGCTTCGGCGATGGATAAAGGAACTCAGCGAAGATCCGCATGAGGCATTCCCCGGCTTGGGCAATCGTAAAACCGAATAAGCTGAGATTGCACGACTGCAACGTGATGATGCCAAGCTCAAAGTGCAGCGCGACAAACTAAAAAAACCGCCTTCGGTTCAACAGCTAATGCAAGGATAACCGCGTGAGCCCGTGCATGTGCCGACGGGTAAATTTCTGGTGTAAAGCGGTGGCTGAATCGTTCTGCAGCAACGTGAAGAGTAAGCAGGCAAAAAAGGATCTCCGCAAAATGGGTGAAAGCCAAGTCAGAAATCTTCGATTAGATAGAGGGTTTCTGCAATCATGTTCCATACCACATGCATCTTGATGTTGTATCCACGAAATTAAGTAAATACATCATGAAAAAATTGATTAATTGGACTTTGTTTTTGAGTGTAACTTTGGCCACTGCCAATGTTCAAGCGCAGGTTGTGTCTCAAGCTTCTGCTTCATTTACCCCTTCGTGGGTGGCCCGTCACTATTTGCAATGGCTCGCCGACCAACAAGAGCTTCCTGTTCTCACCACTCAATGGCCTTTGCCATCTGGTGCGGTGGCACAAAGTTTGTCTGCCTTGGCCTTGTATTCCAAGGCTGACACTACAAATTTCGCTGCCAGTTTGTTTGTTCAAAACGAGTTGACTTTAGTCCAAAACAGAAGCACCTTTCAACTTCAAACGCGTAACCACTCGCAAGCCTTGGTAGGCTTTTCTGACAACTACTCAAACGGCTCAAACGCGAGCTTTCGTTCTGCAGAATGGCATGCAGGCCAAGCCGATGGTGTCTCATTTGCTGGCCGTTTAGGTATTCGTGCAGAAAGCAATGCTTCTGCCATTACCGAACATTCAAACTTCAGCCCCGAAGGAAGCACCGCTGCACTAGGCTTTGGCGGCTGGAACGCCCATATTTTTGCGCATCAGTTTTGGTGGGGCCCTGGATGGCAAAGCAGCTTGGTAAACAGTAGCAACAGCCCTGCATGGCAAGGCGTAGGTATGCAGCGCGGCACCATCAAACAATCAGACAGCCCATGGCTGGCTTGGATGGGTCCTTGGAACTTAGATGTGTTTGTGGCCAAGGCACAAGACCCATTGGTGGTGGTCAATCAGCATCAAGGCTATTTGTTTTCTGGCACTCGCCTAACTATCAAACCGAAGCCTTGGTTAGAGGTTGGTTTTAGCCGAGGCATGCAGTCTGGAGGCGCTGGGCGGCCTGGTGGTTTAAGCACGTTTGTTAAAGCTTTCTTTGGGCAGCAGGTGAACAAAGAAACCACTGATAATTTTGAAGATACCAGTGCACAAATTGCGGGCTACGACACGCGCGTGCGCTGCCCTTTGTTATGGGGCTCTTGCGCAGCTTATACGCAGTGGATGGGTGAGGACGCCGCTGGCAAAATTCCGTTGCCCTACAAATTCATGAGCCTCTGGGGTTTTGAAAATACATACGCCGATGGCCGCTTCCGAGTTTTTGCCGAGTATGCCAACACCAATGCAAACAGCTTGCCTTGGGAAAACAAGCCTAAGTTTCCGGGCTATGTAAATGTTGTGTATCAGCAGGGCTATACCAATGGGGGGCGTTGGGTGGGTGCATCTCAAGGCGCCGGTGCTTCTTTGATTACGCTGGGTTGGATGGATGCTGCCAACATGCAAATGGCCAAGCTGTATTTTGGCCGCATAGTCACAAGCGTGGGTGTTTACACTCCTGGCGTTGATCAGCCTCATGGCAGCATGTGGGGCTTGAGTGCTCAGAGAACCTTGCTTTGGAACGGAGTGAGCATAACGCCTGAGTTTGCTTTCACCCGTTATGCGCAGGATGCCGGCTTGGCTAGTGGGCAGCGCAGTAGTTTGAGGGCTGGGGTGGCGGTAGCGAAGCGGTTGTGAGGTAAAGATCTACTATGGCGCGGAGAAAAGCAGACGCGTGGGTGAGAACCTGCCAGCCATCGAGGACTTTT
>CANKOT010000112.1 GCA_947484245.1 Comamonadaceae bacterium | reverse complement strand
GCATCACCCAGGCCAACGCAGACCAGATGAAGTCCAGCGACAATCCGCAAGTCGGTCGTTTGCTCGGCGCGACGGAAGATTTGGGCAAGCACTTGGGCTTGGACAAAGAGTGGCTGTACCGCGCCATCAAGGTCACAGGCAACTACGGCGAGATGTTTGAGCGCAATGTGGGCCCCAAGACCTCCATTAACCTGCCACGCGGCATGAACCGTCAATGGAGTCAGGGCGGCTTGCAGTACGCTGCACCGCTGCGTTGATTTTTTTGCCTCTTTGAAAGCATTGAATACGCCCCTTTGTGGGGCGTATTTTTTGTCAGTCCGTTTTAGTTTAGGCAACAAGCATGTCCCACTTTTCAATGACCGAGGCTCGGCCCTCACCTGACAAGAAAAACCGGACCATTTCGTGGCGCAGCCGTGAAGGGCGTTCGATCATCTACCAAATAGTGGCAATTTTGTCGGCGTTTGCGCTCATCGCCTTGCTGGTGCGCAACACTCTGGCCAACATGCGTTTGCGTGGCATCCAGAGTGGATACGACTTTTTGTTCCAACCGTTTGGCTTTGACATCAGCGAGACGGTGATCGAATACGCGCACAACAGTTCCTACTTTGTGGCTTTTGCAATCGGCATGCTCAACACCATCAAGGTGGCCATCATCGGCATAGCACTGGCCACTGTGGTGGGCGTGCTCATCGGCATTGGCCGATTTTCAGCCAATTTTTTGGTGCAGAAAATTTGTTATGCCTATGTCGAATTTTTCCGTAACGTGCCGGTCTATTTGCAATTGCTAATTTGGTATTTGGTGTTTGCAGAAGCTCTGCCAGATTTGGACGGTGCTTGGAATGCAGGTCATTTTTACCTGAGCAAAAACGGTATTTCTTTCCCTTGGCCCGTTTGGCAGTTGGGGCAAACACTGGCCTTGCTGGGTGCAGGTTTGGGACTGGTTTTTGGGCTGTATTACCGGCGCTTGGCGCGCACACACTTTGATCTAACAGGCCAGCCGCGCCCCGTATTGTGGGTGGCATTGGCCGCTACTCTGGGTATGTCGGTGTTGGGCTGGCTGGCTGGGGGTGCTCCTATGGAGTGGGATTTGCCCAAGGTGGGTGAATTTCAAATCGAAGATGGCGGTGCTTTAAGCCCTGAATTCATGGCCTTGTTGTTTGGCTTGGTGTTCTACACGGCCGCCTTCATTGCTGAAGTGGTGCGCTCCGGTATTGCTTCGGTGTCACTGGGGCAGCACGAGGCTGCGGGTTCTTTGGGCCTGAGCAAAAGACAGACCATGCGTTTGGTGGTGCTGCCACAAGCCCTGCGCGTGATCATCCCGCCATTGACCAGCCAGTACCTGAACCTCACCAAAAACTCATCGCTCGCGGTGGCCATTGGCTACCCTGAATTGGTCTCGATCGCCAACACCACGCTCAACCAGACCGGCCGCGCCATCGAAGCGCTGTCTATTGTGATGCTGGTGTACCTTACCTTGTCCCTCATCACTTCGGCCCTCATGAACTGGTTCAATGCCAGTGCCGCAATTCAGGAGCGCTGACATGCATGTTTTTAAATCCATCGAGGCCCGTCCCATGCCGGGCCAAAGCGCCAGCCCACTGGCTTGGCTGCGCGTCAACTTGTTTTCGAGCACCAGCAACAGTGTGATGACCTTGTTGCTGCTGGCGCTGGGAATTTGGACCCTTGTGTCGTCCATGGACTGGGCTCTTGTGCATGCCGTGTTTGGCGCCAACTTGCAGGCTTGCAACGAGGGGCGCGGCGTAGGCGCTTGCTGGGGTGTGATTACCGAAAAAGGGCGTCTGATTGTGATGGGCCGGTACCCGGAGGCCGAGCATTGGCGTCCGATAATCGCCACCGCCATCATGCTTGGCGTGGTGGTCATCAGTTGCATGCCGCGTTTTTGGAACAAGGCTTTGCCCCTGGTCTGGGCCCTCATGCTGGTGGTTTATTTCATCCTCATGAAAGGCGGTTGGATGGGCCTGACAGCGGTAGACACCGACCAGTGGGGCGGCTTTCCGCTCACGGTCATGCTCACTGTGATCTCTATGACGCTGGCGTTCCCGCTGGCCATCTTTGTGGCGCTGGGCCGTCGCTCCAACATGCCCGCCATCAAGGCTTTGTGCACCCTGTATGTGGAGCTTATTCGTGGCGTGCCGCTCATTACCGTGTTGTTCATGGCTTCGTTCATGCTGCCCTTGTTCATGCCCGAGGGCGTGAAAATTGACGTGCTGGTGCGTGTGGTGGTGGGCATCACGCTGTTTTCGGCGGCTTACATGGCCGAAGTCATTCGCGGAGGCTTGCAGGCTTTGCCTAAAGGTCAGACCGAGGCGGCGGCCACTTTGGGCCTGACCTATTGGCAGACCCAGCGCATGATCGTATTGCCACAAGCTTTGGCCACCGTGGTGCCTTCCATCATGAACACCTTCATTGGCCTGTTCAAAGACACCTCCCTTGTAACCATTGTGTCGCTGTATGAGCTCACCGGTGCTTTGGGCTTGGCACTCAATTCGGACGCCGACTGGCGCCCCTTCAAAATCGAAGCCTACCTTTTCATCACCTTCATTTATTTTGCGTTCTGCTTTGCCATGTCGCGCTACAGCCTGTGGATCGAAGAGCGCACGGCCGTGAGCAAAGTCCGCTGAACGAAAGAGACCTATGACCTCCAACGCGACCCCCATCATTGAATTCAAAGGCGTGAACAAGTGGTATGCCAGCAATGGTTACCACGTGCTGCGCGACGTCAACCTGCAGTTCGCCAAAGGCGAAAAAGTGGTCATTTGCGGCCCATCGGGCTCGGGCAAATCCACCCTGATTCGCTGCATCAACGCCCTGGAGGAATACCAGGAAGGCACCCTTACTGTGGATGGCACGGTTTTAGGCGATGACCTCAAGGGCATTGACCAGGTACGCCGCGAAGTTGGCATGGTGTTTCAGCAGTTCAACCTGTTCCCGCACCTGACGGTGATGGAAAACCTCATCTTGTCACCCACCTGGGTGGCCAAGATGCCGCGCAAGGAAGCCATCGACAAAGCCATGGTGCAGCTCGAGCGCGTGCAAATTGCCGAGCATGCCAACAAATATCCCCTGCAGTTGTCTGGCGGCCAGCAGCAGCGCGTGGCCATTGCCCGTGCCCTGTGCCTAACGCCCAAGATCATGCTGTTCGATGAGCCCACCTCGGCCCTCGATCCCGAGATGATCAAGGAAGTGCTGGACGTGATGGTCGAACTCACTAGCCAAGGCATGACCATGTTGTGCGTGACGCACGAGATGGGCTTTGCCAAGGCGGTGGCCGACCGCGTGATTTTCATGGACCAAGGTCAGGTGGTTGAGCAAGCACCGCCCCAGCAGTTCTTTGACTCGCCACAAACCGACAGGGCCCAAGACTTTTTATCCAAGATCTTGGGGCATTGAAGACTGTTTAGCTCAACAATGTTTAGCTAAAAACGCCGCCGTAGGTTTTGCGCAAGTCACCCTTTTGAACCTTGCCGGTGCCACCCACAGGCAAGGAGTCTAAGAAGATCACATCGTCGGGCACCCACCACTTGGCCACTTTGGTCTCCAAGAAAGACAAGATCTCTTCTTTCTCAACGGTCTGCCCAGGCTTGCGCACCACAAACATCAAGGGGCGCTCATCCCACTTGGGGTGCTTCACACCAATGACGGCCGCCATGGCCACCGCAGGATGCGCAATGGCGGCATTTTCCAAATCAATAGAGCTGATCCATTCACCGCCGGTTTTAATCACGTCTTTGGTGCGATCGCGAATTTGCATCACGCCTTGCGCATCGATGGTGGCAATGTCGCCGGTTGGAAACCAGCCGTCCACCAAGGGTGATTTTTCGCCTTTGTAGTAGCCCGAAATAATCCACTGACCGCGCACCATCAACTCGCCTTGCGAGGTGCCATCGCGTGGCAAGGTGTTGCCCTCTTCGTCAACCACTTTGATGTCTGTACCAAACACAGAGCGGCCTTGTTTGCCCACCAAAGCATGGCGGTCGGCCGCAGGCATGGCGCGTTGTTCTGGGGTCATGCTGCTCATGGTGGCCACCGCAGTGGTTTCGGTCATGCCCCAACCATGGCGCACTTCCACACCGTAGTCGTCGCTGAATTTGGCGATGAGCGCGGTGGGCATGGCCGAGCCGCCCACTGCCGTGCGCTTCATGCTGCTGAAACGCAATTTGTTTTGCTCTAGGTGCTGAATGAGGGCCATCCAAATGGTGGGTACACCGGCACTGATCGTTACTTTTTCAGCTTCAATGAGCTCATACAAACTGGCACCATCCAGTTTGGGGCCTGGCAATACCAGCTTGGCACCAGCGATGGGCGCTGCATAAGGAATGCACCACGCGTTGATATGAAACATGGGCACCACAGGCAGAATGGCTTCTTCGGGCGACAAGTTCAAAATGCTGGGCAAGCAACCCGACAGTGCGTTGATCACAATGGCGCGGTGCGAATACATGGCGCCTTTGGGATTGCCCGTGGTGCCTGATGTGTAGCAAATGGCAGCAGCCGATCGCTCGTCAAAATCGGGCCACTCAAACACATCGCTGGCGGGAGCAATGAGCTCGTCGTAGCACAGCACATTGGCCACGCCTTCAATGTCGGGCATGTGGGTACGCTCAGTAAGGCACACCCAAGCGCGTACTTTGGGGCAATGCGCCGCAATGCCTTTGATGAGGGGCGCAAAGGTGATGTCAAACAACACCACTTCATCTTCGGCGTGGTTGATGATGTAAATGAGTTGCTGGGGATGCAAGCGCGGATTGCAAGTGTGCATCACCATGCCGCTGCCAGACACCGCGTAGTAAGCTTCTAAGTGGCGGTGGTTGTTCCATGCAATAGAGCCCACCACGCTGCCTTCTTTCAAACTCAAGCCCTTCAGAGCATTGGCCAGTTTGCGTGAGCGCTGTGCGCACTCGGCATAGGTGTAGCGAAACAAGGGGCCATGCGTTTCGCGCGAGACCACTTCTTGACCGCCAAATTGATTGGCTGCGTGAGCCAAGATGCCAGACAAAAGCAAGGGGCGGTCCATCATGAGGCCGGGTTTGAGCATGGGAATCTCCGAATTGAGTGAATTCGAAGATCATAGTCACATCAGCTAGCGTTTATCTCGGGATTGACCCGTAAAGGGCGCTTGGTAAAGCCAAACAGGGCGATTGGGGCTGGCGTCAGTAACAGCGTTGGGCTTTAAATCTGCCGCCTCAAACTCCAAGCTCACCAGCCAAGCGCCCGGCTTCATTTCTGCTTTGGCTTTCTCTACAGCTCGGGGCATGGTTTCAGGCCGTTGAAACAAATAGACCATGTCGTAGGCACCCCAATGGTCGTCCCAAATATCGCCGCACCGCACTTCGGCCCAAGGGCATCTGAACTTAGCCAACCAGCTTAAGGGACGGCTAAATTCAATGCCAATCCACTGCGCATTGACATAAGCCAGGCGCAAGGCCTTGAGCCCATCGCCTGCCCCGCAGCCTGCATCCAGAATTTTGGCTTGTGCTGGCAAGACGGCCCAGCGCGGCACTTGGCGCAAAGCATTCAGGGGGGTGGGAAACACGGGGGCATCGCGCCATGCGTGCATGGGGTAGATCCAGATGATCAAAACCAGGGGCAACAACCAGAGCCAAGCAGGCACAGTGGCCATGCCCGTGAGCCAGAAAGACACCGGAAAGCCCATGGCCAAAGCCGCAGTTCTGGCTTGAGAAAAACCTTTTTGCCAAGCTGCGGCAGCGGCAAAAACACCGCCACAGGTGGCAAACATCATGGCAACAGAAGGGTGAATACCTTGCTCAACCAAGAACAAATAAAGGTACCAAACCCCTCCCCAAACAGCCAAAGCAGTCAATGGCCAACGGATCAAATTTGACAATTGATTCTTCTTTCCGATAATTCAACCATGTCAGCCCATGACAATGGTTTTGTTCAGGTACATATCATCGCATTTTCAACCATGTTTCAAGGTTTTTCCATGACTCTTCGATTGGCGGTTCTCATTGCTTTCTTGGGCAGCTCGGTCATGGCCGGCAACGCTTGGGCCTACAAAGTGGAAAAAATATGTGAAAACATTCCTGCCACGTCCAAAGAGCCTGCTCACAAAAAGTGCCGTGTGGTCAAAGTGAAAGAGGGCTCTGCCCCTGCAAAAGCTGATGGTAAGAGTGATGCGAAGGCAGATGGCAAGAGCGACCCCAAAGCAGACGCCAAGAAATAATGACACCAACAACAGCAACGCCTTTCCAAGTTGAACTCACTGCGCCCGACATCAGCGCCTATCGCGCCAGCAACGTGGGCATTGACTATGTCACACGGCTAGACTCTGGCAAACCTGGCCCACACGTCATTGTGCAAGCCTTAACGCATGGCAATGAATTGAGTGGTGCCATCACACTGGACTATTTGTTCAAGCAAAACTTTCAACCCACTTGCGGTGTCGTTTCGTTCATCTTCGCCAATGTGGCTGCCTATCAAATGTGGGATCCAGCCAACCCTGATGGCAATCGCTATGTGGAAGAAGACTTCAACCGAGTTTGGTCTGATGAGGTCTTAAAGGGACCGCGTGATAGCGTAGAGTTGCGCCGTGCACGTGAGTTGGTGGCCTACATCGACACTGCCGACTACTTGCTCGATTTGCACTCTATGAGCGCGCCCAGTGCGCCTCTCATGGTGTGTGGTGTGCGCCCTAAGGGTGGGCAAAAGTCTTTGAATCTGTCTGCCAAAATTGGCTTGCCCGAATGGCTGATGGTGGACACAGGCCATGCCATTGGTTTGCGCATGATTGAGCGCGGGGCTTTTGGCGACCCCAACAAACACAACACCGCCATCTTGCTTGAAGCGGGTCAGCATTGGGAGAGGGCCTGCGAGCAAATTGCCCGCGAAACCACCTTGAAGTTTTTGAATGTGACGGGTGTTGCTACAGCAGAATGGGCCGATTCACGTTGCAGTTTGCCAGCGCTTGAACAGAAAGTGGTGCAAGTGACCGAAGGCTATGCAGCCAAATCGCTCGACTTTGAGTGGCTCGACGTTTATAACGGCTTGGAAGTGATTGAAAAAGCAGGCACGGCCTTGGCAGAAGATGCGGGCCACACATTGCGATCGCCCTATGACAACGCGGTGTTGATCATGCCTACGCGCAGCAAGCGCTTTACGGTTGCCAGCACCATGGTGAGGTTTGGGCGGGTGGAAAGTATCGCTTGAGCAATTGACAGAACAGGCCTAGAATACAAAGCTTGGGGCTGCACTGGTTTCGACATGGGTTCGGACGCGTGGCAGGGCATGTCGAGGTTCTGATCCTCGTAAAACAGCAGAAAAAAAACTAACTGCAAACGACGAACGTTTCGCACTCGCCGCTTAATCCGGTGAGCCTTG
>CANKOT010000111.1 GCA_947484245.1 Comamonadaceae bacterium | reverse complement strand
ATTAAAGCGATGCTTGCCCAAGCTAAGGTCATTGATCGTGGAAGTCAACATTAAGCACATGATTTTTACTCATGATCTAATCATTCAATGGACAAAGTAATAGACCCTTCAAAGTGCCCCATATGCGGTAAGCCTAACCTGTGTGCTCAGGAAATTGCCAAAGTCACTGGAAAGTCGCCTGAGAGGTGCTGGTGCATGACTGCGACCTTCTCGTCAGAGCTTCTTGATCTGGTGCCGGAAGAATCAAAAAACAAGGCTTGCATTTGCTCAAAGTGCGTTACTGAGCCAATTGGATAAGTTGACATTTAACAATCTGTTTTGACTCCTGACGGTAATGTGCTCAACTGTTTTAAGCCAATAGAAAATGCAGTCTGTTCTTGGAACGAATAGACCTTAAAGATACCAATACGCCCGTCGGTAGCACCACACATAGCAACATGGGGTAGACCATCGTCGCCACAATAGGACTCAAGTACCAGAATGCCAGAATTGCTAAGTTGAAATGTCATCTCAGATAATGATAGGCCACCCCCAAAGCATTGCAGTGAGCCAGCATACTTATAAAAAAGGCTATTTTCACTCTGCGGATCAGTACTACCTCCGCCGCAGGCATTCAAAAAGACACTGCTTGCTATGATCCAAAAGGCTTGAAATTTAGTCATAGTGATCCACTTGATACTCTCCGATATTAGCGGACTTTGTTCCATCACTTTGGTACGGCAGGGAGGGGGCAGGTCAAATACTCAAAAACAGTCTTGGCTTTTAGGCTATTTGCTAGTAAGCCCCTTAATCTTCTTTCAAGGGGGGGGCTGATGTCTCGCGTGCGCATTAGTGCTTAGGCTGAGCCGTGTTATCTTTTTATACGAGCCACTCCCATTAGATATCTTGAATAGTGTGGCTACAGAATCAAGTGAAATCCTTCTCAAACTTGCCAACCATTAAGAAGTCGATTTGAACGACTTATTTGCAAATTAGCTTCTTGTGTGGGTGGGTAGCAACCACAAATGTTGCAGGAAGTACGTTACCCCTCCCCCCCCCCTTTGTTGTTGCTCTTGGAACAAATATAGAGCTTGAGAACGAGGGCGAAACTTCACTAAGAAAACCTGAGATTCAACTCATCCACATTTAAACTTGTTAAGTACTAGCGCCAATAGTGGTGATTGAGATTGGAACTTGGCATCTTGCAGAGTTTTACTAATTGCAGTGGCGATTACACATGAGACGTTAAAGGTCTGAGAACCCAACCTCATTTCAAGTTTCAAACCAGTACTGCTAGTTCCAGCAGCCAAGGCATTGATTACACATTTTGTTTTATCTGCTGCCGCACCACTAGTGCATCCTAATGCACCATCTTTCGCCATTTGTGAAACAGCTGTAAGAAGAACGATTAGTTTTTTCGCATCGTTGCTGACGCCGTCATTTTTGGCGACAGTGATAGGGTTGAAGCCTAGTAATTCGGTAATAGTGATTTGGGCTTGAGAAATGTTAGCAGCGGTCAACCCTCCTTGGGCATTTTTAGCGGCCTCGACCATCATGTGGCTAAAGGGTGTCACGCTTACAGTCGTTGTGGCGCTATCGGTTTGCGTAAAGGCTGTCAATTCAAAATCTGCTGGCAATGTTTGATTGCCAAGCAATTCGTCAACGTGAACAGTTCTGCTGTTGGGCTTAATTTTAATAATGTATTTTTGGCCAGCAGTTACGCCAACATCAGGGATTTTGTATGTGCCATCATCCAAAGTCTCACCTGATTTAACCAACGTCTGATTGCCATTACTATCAAGCTTGTAAACCTCTACGGTCGCAAACTTCAACGTCCCTTTTGCGGCAAAGCCCTCTAAACTGTAACTAGTTGCATTCAAAGCCCCAGACTCTCCACCGCCACCACAAGCGACCAATAAAGAAACAAAAAAGATTAGCGTAAATTTGAAGTGCAGTTTCATGGCGTACCCTTTCGATCTACTTTTTTGATTACGAATACTGTAATCTAATTTCACAAGTGACGTGCAAATATATCAACTGGTAATTCAGCTGAATTTTTATCATCGAGCGTCGCTTCCAAGTGATAGCACTAATCTGCAGACGGTGAGTGTGCAACCCAAACGGGTGGAGAACCCATAGTCAACCAAATTGCTTAGGCGACTGCAGGTTCAAGCTGCAAACTTCCCAATTTGATTCATATGTGGGTGGGATGCAACCACAAATGCCGGAGAAAGTGTGCTCCCCCTCCCCCCCTATGTTTCCGTTTTCATTACAAAAATAAAGCAGGAAAATTAAGCCGAATCGACACCCATAAAACCTGAGTTTCAATACATTTTCAATACTTGGGGATTTAAGTTAGTGATTGCTTATCAGTCAAGCCAATGAATGTTGGTAGGCGCTGACCTGCTCCCTACCTGCCGTACCAAACCGATTACAACGACTTATTCGCAAATTAGCTTCTTGTGTGGGTGGGAGGCATCCACAAATACTGGAAAGAGTGCGTTACCCTCCCCCCCTCAAGTCGCTCAAAGTCAGAAATTGATCAAGTTCACTCTGCTGACTATTCACAAGAAAAAAGTGTCTTTAGGACATTTTTAGGACACTCAAAGAAAAAAAGCACCGAGACTTTAATCTAAGTGCTTGATTTAATTGGAGATTTTTGGTGGGCGATGCAAGTTTCGAACTTGCGACCCCTGCAGTGTGAATGCAGTGCTCTACCCCTGAGCTAATCGCCCTATCGCTTTTTTAGCGTAGCCTTAAATTATGCCATGGAAAATTGGCGTATTTCAAGGTTTTAGGGTGTCAAACAGGCACGGTCTGGCGCCAAATAGTCTTTCCACCGCTGGCCTTGTCCAATTGGGCCAATTGTTCTTGGTGCGCAGCATGCTCTTGGGCGTTGGCCTGAATAACAGGCAACTCAAAGCCACTCAGGTCAACAGACTCATCTGCACCCTTCTGCCCTTCATCACCGCCTGCATCGATGAGCAATGCTTCCTGACCACGCGTTAGGTTGATATAGACATCGGCCAACAACTCAGCATCGAGCAAGGCGCCGTGCAAAGTGCGACCAGAGTTGTCTACCCCAAGGCGGTCGCAAAGGGCATCGAGGCTATTGCGCTTGCCGGGGTACATTTGTTTGGCCATGACCAAGGTGTCGACCACACTTTCGACATACTGGGTGAAGGGTTTTTGCCCTGCGAGCTCTAACTCTTTGTTTAAAAAGCCCACATCAAATGCAGCGTTGTGAATGATGATTTCGGCGCCTTGAACATAGTCCAAAATTTCTTGTGACACAGTTTCAAACTTGGGCTTGTCTCGCAAAAACTCATTGCTGATGCCATGAACCTTGAGGGCGTCTTCATGGCTGTCTCGGCCGGGGTTGAAGTAGAAATGCAGGTTGTTGCCGGTAAGCTTGCGGTTGACAAGCTCAACACAGCCCAACTCTATGACGCGGTCTCCGCCTTCAGCGGAGAGGCCTGTGGTTTCGGTGTCTAGAAATATTTGGCGCATAAGCTAACTGTAAACGCAATTAAGCCGCGATTACTTTCAATGGTTTTCTTTTGCGTGGTTGATGGTGTACTTGGGAATTTCGATCACCACGTCTTGCTTGCCCATAAAGGCTTGGCAGCTCAAACGTGAGTTGGGCTCTAAGCCCCAGGCGCGATCGAGCAAGTCTTCTTCTGTTTCTTCAGCTTCGTTCAAGCTGCTCAAGCCCTCACGCACAATGACGTGGCAAGTGGTGCAAGCGCAGCTCATGTCGCAGGCATGTTCAATGTTGATTTTGTTGTCAAGCAAGGCTTCACAAATACTGGTGCCAGCAGGCGCAGATATTTGAACGCCTTCTGGGCAATATTCGGCGTGGGGCAATATTTTGATAACGGGCATTTTGTATTTCTTTAAAAAGCAGTGAGCTCAAAGGCTCTGGATATTTTGGCCAGACAAAGCTTTTTGAATGCTGTGATTCATGCGGTCGGCTGCAAAAGCTTCGGTGGCTTGTGCCAAGGCTTGCGTGGCATCTTCTACCGCCTGCGCATCTTGCGATGAGTCGACTGTCTGGCGCAAAGCCAACATGAGTGAATCAATTTGCGCACGATCAGCTGCACTGAGCAATTGACCATCCGCATTGAGTGCACTTTGGGTGGCCAGCAACATGCGATCGCCATCCACTCGAGCCTCAACCAGGGCCCTTGCCTTCATGTCCACTTCGGCAGTTGTAAAACTGTCTTGTAGCATTTTGGCAATTTGGTCATCGCTCAAGCCATAAGAAGGTTTCACATCAATTTTGGCCTCGACGCCACTGATTTGCTCTTTGGCAGCAACGCTCAGCAAACCATCAGCATCCACCGTAAATGTGACGCGAATTCGCGCTGCGCCTGCAGCCATTGGCGGAATACCCCGCAATTCAAAGCGGGCCAAGCTTCGGCAGTCCACCACCAAATCGCGCTCGCCTTGCAACACGTGCAATGCCAAAGCAGTTTGACCATCTTGGTAGGTAGTGAAGTCCTGGGCCATAGCCGTGGGAATGGTTTGATTGCGTGGAATGATGCGCTCCACCAAACCGCCCATGGTTTCGATGCCCAAGGACAAAGGAATGACATCGAGCAACAACAAGTCGCCTGCCGAATCGTTGCCAGCCAACTGATTGGCTTGAATGGCAGCGCCCAAGGCCACCACTTCGTCGGGGTTCAAATTGTTAAGCGGTGGCTTGCCAAAGAAAGCGGCTACAGCTTCTTGCACTTGTGGCATGCGCGTAGAGCCGCCCACCATGACCACGCCTTGAATGTCTTCAGCCTTGATCTTGGCATCGCGCAAGGCCTTCTTAACGGCAGACATGCATCTTGCAGTGAGTGCCGAAGTTGCTTCGTTAAATTGCACACGCGTGAGTTTCACCTCGTGGCTTTGGGTTGCATGTGTCCATGCCAAAGAAGCGTCAGAGGAAGTGGTCAAAGCCTCTTTGGCTGCACGCGCTGCGGCTTTCAATCGGGTTTTGCCTTCTGCACTGAGGCCCGCCTGAACGTCAGACAGACCCAGCGATGCCAAGGCTGCATCTGCCAATGCGTGATCGTAGTCATCGCCCCCCAAAGCTGAGTCGCCTCCGGTGGCCATCACTTCAAACACACCACGCGTTAAACGCAAGATAGAAATGTCAAAAGTGCCGCCACCCAAATCAAACACCGCATAAATACCTTCGCTGGCATTGTCCAAGCCGTAGGCAATGGCGGCTGCTGTGGGCTCATTGATTAGGCGCAGCACATTGATGCCAGCCATTTGAGCGGCATCTTTGGTGGCTTGGCGCTGTGCGTCATCAAAGTAGGCGGGTACGGTAATGACTGCGCCATGAAGGTCATCGTTGAAGGTGTCTTCTGCGCGGTAACGCAGGGTTGCCAAAATTTCGGCACTGACTTCAACAGGCGACTTATTGCCCTGCACCGTCTGAATGGACAACATGCCTTTGGCGGTAGCGCCTTCTGGCTGCGCAAACTTGTAGGGCAGCTTTTCGGGATGGGCAATGTCAGACAAGCTGCGTCCCATGAATCGCTTGACAGAGGCCAGTGTATTTTCAGGATCTTGCGCGGCATTGGCCACAGCTTCTTGGCCAATTTGGCGGCCCTGTCCAGGCAAATAACGAACCACAGATGGCAAGATCACTTGGCCTTTGTCATCGGGCAAACATTCGGCCACGCCATTGCGTACCGATGCCACCAAGGAATGTGTGGTGCCAAGGTCGATGCCCACGGCAATGCGCCGTTGATGAGGGTCTGGTGCCTGACCAGGTTCTGAAATTTGTAAGAGAGCCATTGCGAATTTTTTAACTAGAGGCGTCGAGTTGGTGTTGCACTTCTTGGGCAAATTTTTCAATGAACATGAGCGCTCTGACCTGTCCTACCGCTGCAGGGAAATTTTGTTCAACATCAATCAACTTGGCAATCTGCTTCAAAGCTTGCGCATGCGACGCATCCACCTCGTCCAACAGCTTTTCCAAAGCCACATCTTTAGCGTCACTCGCTTTGAGTGCTTTGCAATCGTCTAGCGCTTCACGCCATTCCATTTGCTGCATCAAAAACGCAGACGGCATGTTGGTGTTGTTTTCAGCATTGACAGCGGCACCGTTCAACTCACACAAGTAAGCGGCACGTTTTAAAGGGTCTTTGAGTCGGCCATAGGCTTCATTGATGCGCACAGACCATTGCATGGCAATGCGCTGCGCAGCAGCACCTTCAGAAGCAAATCGATCGGGATGGGCTTCGCGTTGCAAAGTCTTCCACTGAAGATCTACTTGCGTGCGGTCTAGCTCAAACGCTGTAGGCAAGCCAAACAGCTCAAAGTCTGACGCCTGCAGAGAGATCACACGCGGAACGATTCGCCACAGCCGCAGCGATCGCGCTCATTGGGGTTGTTGAAACGGAAACCTTCGTTCAAACCTTCGCGCACAAAATCGAGTTGGGTACCATCGATGTAGGCCAAGCTTTTGGGATCGATGAGCACCTTCACGCCATGGTCTTCAAAGACCACGTCTTCTGGCGCTACTTCGTCCACGTATTCAAGCTTGTAGGCCAAACCAGAGCAGCCCGTGGTTTTGACGCCTAAGCGCACACCCACGCCTTTGCCGCGTTTGGTGATGTAGCGCGACACGTGCCGAGCTGCTGCTTCAGTTAAAGAGATGGCCATTGTTGAGTTCCGACAAACGCTGCATTAAGCAGTTGCGTGTTTTTTCTTGTAGTCTTCGACAGCGGCTTTGATGGCATCTTCAGCCAAAATAGAGCAGTGAATTTTGACGGGTGGCAAAGCCAACTCTTCGGCAATTTCGCTGTTTTTCAAAGCGGCTGCTTGATCCAAGGTTTTGCCCTTGACCCACTCGGTGACCAATGAACTGGAAGCAATGGCAGATCCACAGCCGTAGGTTTTAAAACGCGCGTCTTCAATCACGCCTGTGAGTGGGTTGACCTTGATTTGCAACTTCATAACGTCGCCGCAGGCAGGCGCGCCCACCATGCCGGTGCCCACATCTTCGTCGCCCTTTTCAAAAGAGCCCACGTTGCGGGGGTTTTCGTAATGATCAACAACTTTTTCGCTGTAAGCCATGGTGTTACTTCCTTAATACTTCGGTTCAATGTTAGTGGGCAGCCCACTGAATGGTGCTGAGGTCAATGCCTTCTTTGTACATGTCCCACAAGGGGCTGAGGTCGCGCAGCTTGGCCACGTTGGCTTTGATGGTGTCGATGGCGAAGTCAATTTCGGCTTCGGTGGTCCAACGGCCCATGGTCATACGCAAGCTGCTGTGGGCCAATTCGTCGCTGCGGCCCAAGGCGCGCAGTACATAGCTAGGCTCGAGGCTGGCAGAGGTACAAGCAGAGCCCGAAGACACAGCCAAACCTTTGATGCCCATGATGAGCGACTCGCCCTCAACATAGTTGAAACTCATGTTGATGTTGTGCGGTACGCGCTTTGT
>CANKOT010000110.1 GCA_947484245.1 Comamonadaceae bacterium | reverse complement strand
TTTGGGGGCAGGGCTGTTTCTGCCATCATTGGCACGCTTTACACAGGCGCAGCTTTGGGTAATTTGTTGGGGCCCGTTTTGGCGGGTCAGGTTTTTGACATGACGCAAAGTTACGCGCTCGTCATCTGGATCACGCTGGGAATTTCAGCCTTGGCGACCTACAGTTGCTGGCGCATCTTGAAGTACCCCAAGCTGTTCGAATAAACAAAAAACACGTGAAAGTGTTTTGAATCAAGGTTGACATGGAAGTTAGTCAGTATTTGATGGTTGCCAGTTGTGCAGCCGTGCTCATTGGTATTTCCAAGGGTGGCTTGCCCTTGGTGGGCATGATGTCGGTGCCTTTGCTTTCCTTGGTGATGTCACCCTTGAAAGCCGTCGTTCTTTTGTTGCCTGTCTACATCATTTCTGATGTCGTTAGCGTGTGGCTTTACCGCAGGAATTTCAGTCTCATCAATTTGAAAATCTTGGTGCCGGCCAGTACGGTGGGTGTCTTGATTGGGTGGTTCACGGCATCCATGATTTCAGACCTGACCATCAAACTCATCATCGGATTGGTCGGGGTGAGTTTTTGTTTGCAGACATGGTTCAAGCGAGGGCAGGTTGATGGCGCCTTGCCCGCATCGGTTCCCAAAGGTGCTTTTTGGGGAGCTGTTTCTGGCTTTACCAGTTTCATTGCCCACGCGGGAGGCCCTCCTTTTCAAGTTTTCATATTGCCTCAGAAGTTACCGAAGGCAGAGTTTGCCGGGACTGCCACCATTTTGTTTGCCTTCATCAATGTGGCCAAAATTGGCCCTTATCAAAATCTCAGTCCTTACAGTTTGGAAGATTTGATGAGTGCGCTTGTCTTGGTGCCTTTTGCGCTTCTTGGCACTTTTTTAGGCGCCTATCTCACCCAACGAATTGCAGAGGCTTGGTTTTTCAAATTGGTTCAGGCGGGGCTCTTTCTGGTCTCTTTGAAACTTATCTGGGATGCAATTAGAGGCTAAGCTTATGTTTTTAAACAAATTGTTTAATGGCCTATAGTCTGTTAACCGTAGGTTATGTAACCATTGGATTTGCAACCATAAGTTGTTAAACTAGACTTGGTATGAACAAAATCACATTGCGTGCCATT
Organism: Comamonadaceae bacterium; assembly: GCA_947484245.1. The sequence continues at coordinate 6,351 of CANKOT010000110.1, read as the reverse complement.
ACGGCCTTTTCTAGAACGGATCTCAAAACCAGTGAGGGGTCTTTGTCCATTCGCGCAAGAGAGATCAACTACTTAGGCAAACAATACGTTGCGCTTGAGTCTGAGTCGTCTGCGGAATTGCTGGCGCTGTACCGCTGTATGAATCGCGGTGAATTAAAGCGATTGAAGCGTTGGCCAGCAGAGTTAACAGGCAAAAAACCAGCGGCTCAAAGCATGAGCGCTGCTGGCGATAAAAAGAACACACCTGCCATTTTGGAGTTGTCGCCTCTCAAAGCAGCGGCCCAAGTTAAAAAGACCAAAAAGCCAGCAGCACGGGCAACTGCTGCCAATGTGAATCAAACGGATCTGTTTGAATCGTAAAAAAACCGCACCATGTGAGTGATGCGGTTTTGAGATAAAGCACGTGCTGCCAAAGCAGATGTGAGTGACGTCATCAAGCGTGGGCGGATTTCAAAATGGCATTGAAAGTGCTGCTTGGGCACATGACCTTTTGCAGCAATTCCGTTGAGGGTTTGTAATAGCCACCAATTTCCACAGGTTTGCCCTGTACGGCTTTCAATTCGTCCACAATTTTCTTTTCATTTTCAGTCAAAGATTTGGCCAAAGTTGAAAACTTGAGCTGTAAATCTTTGTCTTCCGTTTGAGCTGCAAGTTCTTGTGCCCAATACATGGCCAAGTAGAACTGGCTGCCACGGTTGTCCAATTCGCCCGTCTTGGTCGATGGATTTTTGTTGTTGGCCAACAAGGATCCAGTGGCAGCATCGAGTGCTTTGGCTAGGACTTTGGCTTTCTGATTGCCAGTTTTAATTCCCAAATCTTCTAAAGAAGCTGCCAAGGCCAAGAATTCACCCAGTGAGTCCCAACGCAGGTGGTTCTCTTCTACCAACTGCTTCACATGCTTAGGCGCTGAACCACCTGCACCTGTTTCGTACATGCCGCCGCCAGCCATCAGCGGAACGATGGACAGCATTTTGGCGCTGGTACCTAGCTCCATGATGGGGAACAAGTCGGTGAGGTAGTCACGCAATATATTGCCAGTGACAGAGATGGTGTCCAAGCCGCGGATCACGCGTTCAAGCGTGTAGCGCATGGCGCGAACTTGCGACATGATTTGAATGTCCAGTCCCTTGGTGTCGTGGTCTTTCAAGTAGGTTTCGACTTTCTTGATCATTTCCGCTTCATGAGGGCGATAAGGATCAAGCCAGAACAAAGCCGGTGTGCCAGAGTTGCGAGCACGTGTGACGGCTAATTTGACCCAATCGCGAATGGGGGCATCTTTCACTTGGCACAAGCGCCAGATGTCGCCCGTTTCAACGTTTTGTGACAACAAGACTTCGCCAGTGGCGATGTCCACAATGTTGGCAATGCCGTCTTCTGCAATTTCAAATGTCTTGTCGTGTGAACCGTATTCCTCAGCTTGTTGCGCCATCAGGCCAACGTTGGGCACTGTGCCCATGGTGCGGGGATCAAAGTTGCCGTTGGTTTTGCAGAAATTGATGACCTCTTGGTAGATGCGGGCAAATGTGGACTCAGGAATAACTGCTTTGGTGTCCTTGGGTTTGCCGTCTGCGCCCCACATTTTGCCGCCAATGCGAATCATGGCGGGCATGGAAGCATCCACAATCACATCGTTGGGCGCATGCAAGTTGGTAATGCCTTTGGCTGAATCGACCATGGCCAAATCGGGGCGGTGTTCGTGGCAAGCGTGCAGGTCACGAATGATTTCGTCATGCAAAGAATGGGGCAAGGATTCAATCTTTTCATACAGATCGACCATGCCATTGTTGACATTGATACCCAATTCATCAAACAACTTGCCATGTTTTTCAAAGGCTTCTTTGTAGAAAATTCTGACAGCGTGTCCAAACACGATGGGGTGTGACACTTTCATCATGGTGGCCTTGACGTGCAAGGAGAACATGACGCCTGATTTGCGGGCATCTTCCATCTGCTCTTCGTAAAACTCGCACAGCGCTTTTTTGCTCATGTACATGCTGTCGACGATTTCGGCAGCCTGCAAAGAGACCTTGGCTTTCAAGACCACAGTTTGGCCTGATTGGGTGATGAGTTCCATGCGGACATCGCGTGCTTTGTCCAACGTCATGGATTTCTCGCCATGGTAGAAGTCGCCGTGTTTCATGTGCGCCACGTGCGAGCGTGAAGCCATGCTCCAGTCACCCATGCTGTGAGGGTTTTTTCTAGCAAAGTTCTTCACAGCCAGCGGGGCGCGGCGGTCTGAGTTGCCTTCACGCAAAACAGGATTGACGGCACTTCCTAAACATTTAGAGTAGCGAGCGCTGATGGCTTTATCAGCATCTGTTTTAGGGTCTTCAGGGCAATCAGGAACATTAAATCCTTGGGCTTGGAGTTCTTTGATCACGCCGGCCAACTGGTGCACAGAAGCGCTGATGTTGGGTAATTTGATGATGTTGGTTTCTGGGAGAAGCGTGCGCCTGCCCAAATCTGCCAAATTGTCTGCCACCTTTTGTTCGGGTGTCAGGTAGTCTGGAAACTCGCCCAAAACTCGGCCTGCAACAGAAATATCGCTCGTTTCAATTTCGATGTCAGCTGGCTGAGTGAAGGTCTGAATGATTGGCAAAAAGGCTGCTGTCGCCAGGTAGGGAGCCTCGTCGGTCAGGGTGTAAATAATCTTGGATTTTTGGTTAGCCATGTGCGTCCTCGTTTTTATAGATGCAAGAGAGATTTGTTCAACCGGTATTAGATCTTAAAAGTAGGCCCTGACAGCCCGCTGATAGGGGCTGTCATGATAAAAAATGAGATCAAATTTCGTAATGCGAAATAAATTCAGGCTGAATTCAAAAATCAGCTTTAACAAGGCCGTTGAGATTTATCGAGGCAGTCTTAGCTAAGCGTTGGCATCGTGGCATGATTCTGAAGATGAAACATAGCGGAGCCATGCACCCATGAACGAGCAAGCCATTCACTGGGAAACCCCAGGTACCAGCCGCATTCCTTTTGCTATCTACACCCAATCAGACAACCATGCCAAAGAACTAGAGCGCTTTTTTTACAAAGCGCATTGGAGTTATGTTGGCTTAGAAGCAGAAATTCCCAACAAGGGTGATTTCAAGCGAACATCGATTGGCGAGCGTTCTGTGATCATGACGCGCAGCCAAGAAGGCCAAATTCATGTGGTGGAAAATGTGTGCGCGCATCGGGGCATGGCCTTTTGTCGCGAACGACACGGCAATAAAAAAGAACTCGTCTGTCCTTATCACCAATGGAGCTATGCCTTGGATGGCAAATTGCAGGGTGTGCCATTTCGGCGAGGCGTTCGCCAAGACGGCAAGGTCAATGGCGGCATGCCGGCAGATTTTGATCCCAAAGACCATGGCCTGAACGCGTTGAAAGTGGCCTCTCGCGGTGGTGTGGTGTTTGCTTCTTTCGACCATGAAGTGGAGTCCTTGGAAGACTTCATGGGCCCCACCATCCTTGGGTACTTTGATCGTTTGTTCAATGGCCGCCCACTGAAAATTTTGGGTTACAACAAGCAACGCATTCCAGGCAATTGGAAGCTCATGCAAGAGAACATCAAAGACCCTTACCACCCCGGTTTGTTGCACACTTGGTTTGTCACCTTTGGGCTTTGGCGAGCAGACAATAAAAGCGAGCTGCGCATGGATGAGCACCATCGGCATGCGGCCATGATTTCAACCCGCGGTTCTGCGGGGCAAGCCACCGGCCAAGCATCCGATGTGACGCAAGTGAGCAGTTTCAAAGCCAGCATGCAATTGCACGACCCTAGCTTCTTAGACATCGTGCCAGAGGCTTGGTGGGGTGGGCCAACCGCGGTCATGATGACTTTGTTTCCCAGTGTTATTTTTCAGCAGCAAGTCAACAGTGTTTCAACGCGCCACATTCAGCCCGATGGCCATGGCGCATTCGATTTTGTCTGGACGCACTTTGGCTTTGAGGACGACACAGATGAGATGACAGAGCGCCGCCTGCGACAAGCCAATTTGTTTGGTCCTGCAGGTTTCGTTTCAGCCGATGACGGTGAAGTGATTGAGTTTTCTCAACAAGCCTTTGAAAGCAAACCTCAGCATCGCACCTTGGCCGAGCTAGGTGGGCGCGATGTTGAGGAAACAGAACACATGGTGACAGAAACACTGATTCGCGGCATGTATGAATACTGGCGCAAAGTGATGGAGAACTGATCATGGTGGACATGCAAACTTGGTTTGGCATTCAACAACTCTACGCCGATTACGCCATCGCAGTTGACAGTGGAAAATGGGATTTGTGGCCAGAATTTTTCACAGAAAAGTGTGTCTACAAACTTCAGCCTCGCGAAAACCACGAGCGTGGTTTCCCTTTGGCTACTTTGTCGCTTACAAGCAAAGGCATGTTGAAAGACCGGGTCTATGGCATTTCAGAAACTTTGTTCCATGACCCCTATTACCAGCGACATGTGGTGGGCGCCCCTGTCGTGCGCAAAGTAGAGCAAGGCCGCATTTTCAGTGAAGCCAATTACGCAGTTTTTCGCACCAAGCTTGACAAAGAGTCGACTGTTTTCAATGTGGGGCGCTACCTTGACATCATCGTTCAAACGCCAGAGGGCTTCAAGTTTGAAGAGCGCCTTTGCATCTATGACAGTGAGATGATTCCCAACTCCATCATTTATCCCATCTAAATATGAGCAACTGGATTGACGTAGCCGCTGAGGCTGATTTGTTTGAAGGTGCTGGCATTGCTGTAGCACCGCTGAATTACGACATCGCTCTTTTCAAAGTGGATGATGGCGTGTTTGCAATCAACAACGAATGCAACCATGGCAATGCCAAGCTGTGCGAGGGCTTCGTAGAGGGCAACTTTGTAGAGTGTCCTTTCCACCAAGCAATGTTTGACGTGCGTGATGGGTCTGTAGCCTGCGGCCCAGCCACAGAGCCCGCCAAAGCATGGCCCGTCAAAATTGAAAACGGCAGAGTATTTTTAAATTTGGCAGACAATGCCTAAATAGCAGGTCAGCCAAATCGAGAGTCCGTTAAGTGGAAGACCAATTGGGTTTTCGTTTCTCAATGAAGGCTTGCACGCCCTCGAGTGCTGAGTTGTCCATCATGTTGCATGCCATGGTTTGAGATGCATATTCATAGGCTTTCTCAATGCCAGTTTCGAGTTGCATGTAAAACAACTCTTTGCCCATGGCCAATGCCACTTGAGGCTTTGAAAGAATTTTGGCAAGCAAGCTCTCTAGGCAGGCGTCGAGCGCCTCGGGTTCTGCAATTTGATTGATCAAGCCTTGTTTCAGAGCATCTTGTGCGCTTAAAAAATCGCCGGTGACCAGCATTTCAAAAGCCGCCTTGCGCGACACATTGCGAGACAAAGCCACACTGGGGGTGGCGCAAAACAAACCCAAATTGACGCCGCTCACTGCAAACTTGGCCTCCGAAGAAGCCACTGCCAAATCGCATTGCGCAACCAGTTGGCAGCCAGCAGCCGTGGCAATGCCTTGCACTTTGGCAATGACGGGCACTTGCAATTTTTGAATGCTCAGCATCATTTTTCCGCATTGCGCAAAGAGCTTTTGGTAGTAATCCATAGAGGGCTCTGCGCGCATTTGCCGAAGATCATGCCCTGCACAAAAAGCTTTGCCAGCCGCTGCAATGACAAGTACTCGCAGTTTCTGGCTTTTGGACAAATTATCGAGCTCACTTTGCAAGGCAGTCAGCATCTCTTCGCTCAATGCGTTGAAAGCGGCTGGCCGATTCAAGGTGAGGGTGCACACCCCACGATCGTCGTCATGCCGAAGAACCAAGGGAGCGTCTGGGTTTGTCATCGTGATTACCTTTTGAATTCAGTTGGCATGTTTGGCGCGTTCGCGCAATTGGAATTTTTGTATTTTGCCCGTGGAGGTTTTTGGAATTTCCTCAAAGCGAATTTCTTTGGGCACTTTGTAGCTGGCTAACAAGTTTTTGCAATGCGCTATCAATTCGGTTTGAGATACGGTAGCGCCAGATTTGACTTCCACAAATGCCAAGGGCGTCTCGCCCCATTTGGGGTCGGGTTTGGCAACCACCGCACAGGCCAACACAGAGGGGTGACGATAAAGCGCGTCTTCTACTTCGAGAGAGCTGATGTTTTCACCGCCAGAGATGATGATGTCTTTGCTGCGGTCTTTGATTTTCACATAGCGATCGGTTTCCATCACGGCCAAGTCACCGGTGTGAAACCAGCCGCCTTTAAATGCTTCTTGGGTGGCCCTTGGGTTTTTTAAATAGCCCTTCATCACAATGTTGCCCTTGAACATGATCTCGCCCATGGTGGTGCCATCGGCAGGGCATTCCGCCATGGTTTCGGGGTCCATGACGGTCATGCCTTCTTGAAGCACAT
>CANKOT010000109.1 GCA_947484245.1 Comamonadaceae bacterium | reverse complement strand
TTTAGCCGCAGCCTCACGCGCAATGTCACGAGCCACTGCCACATAAGTAGAGTATTCATTCACATTGATCTTGCCCACTTGCTCGCGCGTGTAGCCTGCATCACCCGTTAGGGCTCCCAACACATCACCCGCGCGAATTTTCTCCTTGCGTCCGCCCACAATTTGCAGGGTAGCCATAGCGGGCACCAGCATGTCTTTGCCTGCAGGCGTCAAAGTGCTCAACTCTTGCCAGCTAGACTCGCGCCCTTGCAACACTTCAATTTTGCCCACATAGCCCATCTCGTCCATGCTGGCCAAACTCACTGCCAAGCCTTCTGCATCGGCGCGGCCCGTGCGACCAATGCGGTGAATGTGCACTTCTGAATCTGGCGTGACATCCACATTGATCACAGCTTCAAGTTGCGCCACATCCAAGCCGCGTGCAGCCACATCGGTGGCCACCAACACAGAGCAACTGCGATTGGCAAATTGAATCAGCACTTGATCGCGTTCGCGTTGTTCAAGCTCACCATACAGCGCCAGCGCACTGAAGCCTTGCGCTTGAAGCACGGCCACCAAATCGCGACACTGCACTTTGGTATTGCAAAACGCCAAAGTAGAAGTAGGACGGAAATGATTGAGCACCATCGACACCGCATGCAAGCGTTCGGACTCTTTCACCTGCACAAATATTTGTTTGATTTTGTTGGCGCTGTGCTGCGTTTCCACTTTCACAGTTTGCGGATCTTTCATGAACTGCGTGGCCAACTTGGCAATGCCTTCAGGATAAGTAGCCGAGAACAACAGCGTTTGACGCTTTGGTGGGCACTGTCTGGCCACGGTGGCAATATCGTCAAAAAAACCCATGTCGAGCATGCGATCGGCTTCGTCCAGTACCAAGGTTTGAAGGCCCTTGAGTTTCAAAGAACCGCGCTCCAAATGATCCATGATGCGACCCGGCGTGCCCACCACCACATGCGCGCCGTGCTCCAAGCTCAGCACTTGGCCGCGCAACGCTACGCCGCCGCACAAAGTAACCACCTTCACATTGCCCACAGCCCGCGCCAGGCGGCGAATCTCTTGACTCACCTGATCGGCCAACTCGCGAGTGGGGCACAAAATCATGGCCTGCACAGCAAAGTCTGCAGGCAGAATTTTTTCTACAAGCGGAATACCAAACGCAGCAGTTTTACCACTGCCCGTGCTGGCCTGCGCAATCAAATCTTTGCCCGCCAAAGTGACAGGCAAACTGGCCGCCTGAATAGCCGTCATTTGCAAATAGCCCAACTGCTCTAAATTGCCCAACATCGAAGCCGACAAACTCAGCTTCGCAAAATCATTTTTGTTTTCGTTCATGCGTCGATTATGCGTGTGTGTGTTTGGGGAAAAAACAATTGGGGTCAGATCAACATTAATTTGGTCAATCAAAGGGGATAAAGGCTAAGGGGGCTGACAAATAAATGGGGTCAGATCAACATTAATTTGGTCAATCAGTGAGGACTGAAGCCAAGGGGGGCTTCCTCATACTGGAGTACCAGAAATCGTTCAGCCCCCCTTGGCTTCAGTCCTCACTGATTGGAAATTAATGTTGATCTGACCCCATTTATTTGTCAGCCCCCTTAGCCTTTATCTCCTTTGATTGGAAATTAATGTTGATCTGACCCCAATTGTTTTGCTCTCTCCGGAGAGAAAAAAATTTTGCACGATTACATTTGCAATGGAATGGTCACAGGGCCATCGTTGATCAAGTGAACTTTCATGTCCGCGGCAAACTGGCCGGTTTGCACAATGGGGTGGGCTTCGCGGGCTTGGGCTACGAAGTAGTCGTACAGGCGTTGGCCATCTGCAGGTGACGCAGCGCGGGTGAAGCTGGGGCGGTTGCCACCGCTCACATCAGCGGCCAAGGTGAATTGGCTAACCACCAACAAACCGCCCTGCAAACCATTGCCATCCAAATCTTGAATTGAACGGTTCATCTTGCCGTTTTCGTCACTGAAAACACGCAACTTCAAAAGCTTGCTCAGCATCTTGTCAGCATTGGCAGTTGTGTCACCTTGCTCTGCACAAAGTAGCAACAACAAACCCTTTTGAATTTGCCCAATCACTTGGCCATCCACTACCACTCGTGCTTCAAGCACACGTTGCGCTACACCAATCACAGCAAATCTCTTTCTGAATCAAAGTGGGCTTCCACGTCGGAAGGCAACAACTGAATGGAAGCACGCAAACCAGGCACCGTACTCATCAGGGCCTGCTCCACACTGGTTCGAAGCGCCGCCGCGCGGCCCAAGGTCCATGAAGCGGGCATGTGCATGTGCAAATCGACAAACAAACGTTGCCCCGCTTGGCGCGTGGTGATGTGGTCAAAGCGGATGATCGACACCTCACCGCGCTGATACTCAAACCCCGCCAATGTTTCATTGATTTTGGTAATAGCCTCTGGCTCAACGGCCTCGTCCATCAACCCTTGCGACGAACGCCAAATAAGGTGCACGCCTTCTTTCAAAATATTCAGCGCCACCGCAATGGCCACCACCGCATCCAGCCACAACCAACCCGTTAGGCTAACCAAGCCAATGCCTATGACCACCCCCACCGACGTCCACACATCAGTCACCAAATGCTTGGCATCGGCCTCCAAAGCAATAGACCGGTGCGTCTTGGCCGCACCAAACATCACCCAAGCCAACACGCCATTTAAAACAGAACTGATGACCGACAAAGCCAAACCCAAGCCCACTTGCTCAATGGGCTGCGGGTCAAAAATACGATGGCTGGCCGCCCAGATAATGCCAACGGCCGCCACAATGATCAAAATGCCTTCAAAGCCAGATGAAAAATATTCTGCTTTGTGATGGCCATAAGGGTGTTCTGCATCGGCCGGCTGCGCGGCCACCGTGACCATGACCAAGCCAAAAACTGCACTGGCCAAATTGACCAAAGACTCCATGGCGTCTGACAACAAACCCACAGAATCTGTGATCCACCAAGCCAAAGTTTTGAGGGTGATGGTCATGATGGCCACCACCACCGACGCCCACATGAGGGTGCGCGGTGACCATGCAGGTAATTTTGAAAGCATCAAGCGCTCAAATGCACACGCGCAAATTTGCGCTTGCCCACCTGAACCACATACGTGCCAGCTTCTAATTTCAAGCCCTTGTCGCTCACCACCGACGAGTCGATACGCACACCGCCGCCATCAATCAATCGATTGGCTTCAGAACCCGAAGGCGCCAGGCCGGCCATTTTGAGTAAGTTGCCAATGCCCAAAGGTGCGCCGCTCAAATGAACATCTTGAATGTCATCAGGCACGCCGCCCTTGCTGCGGTTGATAAAGTCTTGCTCGGCAGCCTCTGCAGCAGCTGCGCCATGGAAGCGCGTGGTAATTTCCTTGGCCAACGCTACTTTGGCTTCTTTAGGATTCAGACCTTCAGAAACCTGTTTCTTCAAAGCCTCAATGTCAGCCATCGACTTGAAGGACAACAAGGTGTACCAACGCCACATGAGCACATCAGAGATAGACAACACCTTGGCAAACATCGTGTTGGGCTCTTCACTGATGCCGATGTAATTGTTTTTAGACTTGGACATTTTGTCCACGCCATCTAGGCCTTCCAACAAAGGCATGGTCAAAATACATTGCGGCTCTTGGCCATACTCGGCCTGCAAATGGCGGCCCATGAGCAAATTGAATTTTTGATCGGTGCCGCCCAACTCCAGGTCAGACTTCAAAGCCACCGAGTCGTAACCCTGCATGAGCGGGTACAAAAACTCGTGCACGCTGATGGGCGTGCCGGCTTTGTAGCGGTCGTGAAAATCGTTGCGCTCCATCATGCGTGCCACGGTGTACTTGGCCGCCAACTGAATCATGCCCATGGCACCTAGCGGCAAACTCCACTCGCTGTTGTACCTGATTTCGGTTTTGGCGGGGTCGAGCACCAAGCTGGCTTGACGGTAATAGGTTTCGGCATTGGCTTTGATTTGCTCGGGCGTTAAAGGCGGGCGGGTAGAGTTGCGGCCAGAAGGATCGCCAATAAGGCTGGTGAAATCGCCAATCAAAAATATCACTTGGTGACCCAAGTTTTGCAACTGGCGCATTTTGTTCAGCACCACGGTATGGCCCACATGGATGTCGGGTGCTGTCGGGTCCAAACCCAGTTTGATGCGCAAAGGCACCCCTGTGGCCTCCGATTTGGCCAATTTCTTCAGCCAATCGTCCTGCGGAATCAGCTCTTCACAGCCACGCAAAGTGACCGCCAATGCTGCCTTGACGCCATCTGTCACTGGATAGGAGGTTGAAATGGGTGAATTCATAAGGGTTTTCCAGTATGCGTCTCTCGCCACAGGCGTTAGAATGTGCAGGATTGTTTGCCCTATTTTAAGGGCTCACCTTGCCTTTGTTTAAAGCCGAGTCAAAGCGATTGAAGTTTTGATGCTCAGCACCGTTTTTTGGACCGAATGAATTTCATCAAGCACTTGTTGACATGCGCCAAACCCCACAGCCTAGCGTTGTTGGAAATGGCCAAAGACCACAGCACATCGCTGCGGGGCTTTGTTGCGCGTCATCCCAAACACGTCACCACCGTCTTGGCCGCAGTGCTATTGGGTGGCGGCGGTGGTGCATTCGCGGTTGCAAACCTAGGACCTGATGCCGCCAATTTGCCGGTCAGCACTCTGGTTGAAACCCTCCAAACACCCAATCTGGAAGCCCAAGTTGCAATCCTAGAGCAGCAAACCCTCAAGCTCTATCGCAATGACATCACGCGCGGCTCCGACACCGCCGAAAGCCTGCTCAGACGCTTAGGCTTGGTCGACTCTGCTGCGGCCAACTACATCCGCAAAACACCCGAAGTTCGGCAAGCTTTGCTTAACCGCTCGGGTCGCAATGTGTCGGTCGAGGCCAACGAACAACAACAACTGCTCACCCTCACCACGCGCTGGCTCAAAAGCGACAGCGACAGCCAGTTTCAGCGCATGGTGGTCACGCGCAATGCCAACAACCAGTTCAGCGTTCGCACCGACACCGCACCTTTGATAGCCAGCGTGCGCATGGCGGGTGGCACTGTGGCGTCCTCCTTGTATGCGGCGTCCGACGAAGCCCGCCTGCCCGACACCGTCACACGCCAATTGGCCGACGTGTTCTCAGGCCAAATTGACTTTCACCGTGCCTTGCGCAAAGGCGCTGTGTTCTCTGTGGTGTACGAAACGCTAGAAGCCGAAGGCGAGCCCCTGCGCACAGGCCGCTTGCTCAGCGCTGAAATTACCAACGATAAAAAAACCTACGACGCTGTCTGGTTCCAAGAACCCGGACAAAAAGGGGCTTACTACACCATGGGTGGCGACAGCCTGCGCCGCGCTTTCTTGGCGTCGCCAGTGCCTTACTCTAGGCGCACCAGTGGTTTTGGCATGCGCTTGCATCCCATTTTGCACACCCAACGCGCGCACACCGGTGTTGACTACGCGGCACCCACTGGCACGCCCGTGATGTCGGTGGCCGATGGCGTGGTTACAGAAAGCAGTTACCAAGGCGCCTATGGCAACATGGTTGTGGTTCAACACAATGCCCGTCAAAGCACCGTGTATGCACACCTCAGCCGCATGAATGTGCGCAAAGGTCAAACCATCAAACAAGGCGACAACATTGGCGCTGTAGGCTCAACAGGCTTGTCTACTGGCCCTCACTTGCACTTCGAGTTTCGCATCAATGGCCGCCACGTCGATCCGCTCACCTTGGCGCAGCAAGGCTCAGCCGAGCCTATTTCTGCTGCCATGCGCCCACAGTTCAACCAACGCGCCCAATACGCCCGTTCACAGTTAATGGCTGCGGCGCAAATGCGCCAAGGCAACGTTCAATAATTTTCAGCGTTGGCAGGGGCCAGGTTGACCTCCTCCTCTGCGCCAATCTCCCCACCGCTCACAACGGCGACTGAAGCTCACTTGCAATACTTCATTGGCTTGATGTCCGGCACCTCGCTCGATGGTGTAGATGGTGTTTTGATTCAAAACTCGTCTCCTTCTTTGTTGTCCAACACGCGCCAACTGAAAGTGTTGCAACATGTCTTTCAGCCATTTGATGCTGAATTTCGCGCCGAACTTTTAAGTTTGAATACACCTGGCAACAACGAGTTGCATCGCGCCGCATTGGCTGGCAATCGCTTGGCAAGAAGCTACGCCCAAGTAGTGCATGCCTTACTCAAAGCCAGTGGCATGCAAGCCAATGACATTCAAGCTGTTGGCGCACATGGCCAAACTGTGCGCCATCGCCCCCTTGAGTTTGATGCAGACCCTCATACAGGCCAAGCCGCAGTGGGCTATACCTTGCAACTCAACAACCCTGCTCTGTTGGCCGAGCTCACAGGCATTGATGTGGTGGCCGAATTTAGAACACGCGATTTGGCAGCAGGTGGACAAGGCGCGCCCTTGGTACCGGCCTTTCATGCAGAAGTTTTTGGTAACCCTGCTCACACCGTGGCGGTGGTCAACATTGGCGGCATTTCCAACATCAGTATTTTGCGAAATGCTTCAATGCACAACGCAGAAATCATTGGCTTCGATTGCGGCCCTGGCAATGCGCTCATGGACCACTGGACTCATGTGCATCAAGGCAAAGATTACGATGCCAACGGCCAATGGGCCGCGCAAGGCCAAGTCATTCCTTCACTCTTGCAAAGCTTGTTGACCGAAGGCTTCCTTCATCAATCACCTCCCAAAAGCACAGGCCGCGATTTGTTCAACCCCACTTGGTTGCAACAACATTTGCGCGCCAGCCATCAAGCCGTCGATGTGCAAGCCACGCTGTGCGAGTTCACTGCCATGGCCATTGCTCAAGATTTAAAACGCCGTGCGCCTGAAGCAAAACAATTGTGGGTGTGTGGGGGTGGTGCACTCAACGCGCAACTCATGTCGCGCTTGCAAGCGCATGCGCCAGGCATACAAGTGGCTTCAACAGAAGCACACTGCTTGCCGCCTTTACAAGTAGAAGCCGCAGCCTTTGCATGGCTGGCCGCCAAAGCCATGAAGCGAGAAACAGGCAGCCTAGTAAGCGTTACGGGCGCTCGAGGCGCCCGTGTGTTGGGGGCTATCTACCCAAGATAGCCCTAGATCAAACTGAATGGATCAGGTTGAAAAAGATGAACCGCAACCGCAAGTGCTGGTGGCGTTGGGGTTCTTGATGACAAACTGCGCGCCTTGCAGGTCTTCTTTGTAATCAATTTCGGCACCCAGCAGGTACTGGTAGCTCATGGCATCGATAAGCAATGACACGCCATGTTTGGTCATGGTGGTGTCGTCTTCGTTGACGATTTCGTCAAACGTGAAGCCGTACTGGAAGCCAGAGCAACCACCACCTTGCACAAACACGCGCAGTTTCAACTCTGGATTGCCTTCTTCGGCAATGAGGTCTGCAACTTTGGCGGCAGCACTGTCGGTGAAGACAATGGCTTCGGGCATTTCTGTAGGAATTGTTTCGGCTAAGGCGCTCATGGGTTTTCTCCGGGAACTAGGTGAGTAGTATAGTGGATTGGTCAACAATTAAT
>CANKOT010000108.1 GCA_947484245.1 Comamonadaceae bacterium | reverse complement strand
TCAGGAGCACTTTCGGCATGTGCTGTGCTGATGACGCAAGGCAAAGCCATGGCGGCACTGAGCAGCGCAGCGCCCAGTTCGGTGTGATGTTTAGTTGCAACCACAACCACCTCCGCCTAAACCCGAGCCACCGGCGGAGGCTTCCTTGCTGGTGTAAATGTGTTCTCGGTAACCTCGTTCCAACGGATCGTCGTCAAAGGTCATCTCAGGCTTTGCCAAGTTGCCCTTCTGCCACGGCTCAACCGTTTGAATGACCGAGCAGCCTTGCAATGCCAGCAGGACAAAGACCCACATCGCTAAAACTCTCATGTACAAATCTCTCTAAATAAATTGGGTTCAGAGTAACATTAATTTTTAGTGCTATCAAGAATTTAGCCCAACTCAAATCCAACACCTGTTTGCGTAAAGCCAAACAATCCATTGTTGTTGGTAAAAGATAAATTAGCCGCCTTGATCACCAAGTCCTTAGGCTTCATACCTTAGATAAGCATTTTGATATATGGCGGCTTGTTTGAGCAATAAGCAATTAAACAAAAGATGATTTTTTACTTAGCAGTTAACCTTAAGTGGTTGAAGAGTATGTTTTGCAAGCAGACATACAGTAGCTGGCCCAATCCTCCATCAATGCGCGTCTCCTTTCAATAAGTTTGCCCCTTCGATAAGCGGCTTCTACTTTATTTGCAATCTTGTGGGCAAGTGCCATTTCAGCAACTTCGGGGCTATGGTTTGTTTCTTCAGCTACCCAGTCCCTGAATGAGCTCCTAAAACCATGAACAGTTATATTTGGCTCAATGCGGCGTAAAAGCATAAGCATTGACATATTTGATAGTCGCTTTCCGTTGTTGTGAAAAAGCAGGTCGGTGGTTAAATTTAGATTAGGGAGTCTTGCGATTAAATTTAAAGAGGGCTGCGAAAGTGGTACTTGGTGTTCTTGGTTCCCTTTCATCCTGTTTGCCGGAATAGTAAAAATTCCAGAATCAATTTCGGATTTTCGTGCAAATAAACCTTCGCTTGTTCTCAACGCATTTAGGATTGTAAATTGGAGGGCTAAAGAAGATTGACTTGTATTTCTTTGCAATATTTCCATCATTGCTGGAACCTCTTTGTAATTCATCGCAGCGTGATGAGATTGACTCGCTTTGACCCAAGGAAGTAGATTTTCCAGATGTCCTTTCCATATCGCTGGATTCGTCGAGGACCTTAGTCCGCTTGTAATGCTAGCCGAGATAACTCTTTCAAGACGCCCCCTCAGTTTTGTTGCTGTTACATGTCTTGAGGTCCATATGGGCGTCAAAATATCTAAGATATGTTGTGTCGTTATTTCTTCAGGTGAAAGTTTCCCGATTAATGGAAAAGCATGAACGGATAGTGAACTTACCCACTGTGATTCAGACTTCGTGCTTTTCCACTTTGGGGACATTCTCGCAATGAACTCTGCGCTAAAGTTTTCAAAGTCAACCTTTGGTAAAGATTTTTTAATCTTTTCTTTTGCTTCTAATCTCTCATCCCTTGGATTGATGTCATTTATTATTTTTGCGCGGAGTTGAATTGCTTTTGTCCTTGCTTCATGTAAAGGAATTTCAGGAAATGTGCCAAGACTCATATCGAATCTTTTGCCATGAAATGTGTACCGATAAATCCAATACTTTTTATTTCCTTTTGTTACCCAGAGGTGCAACCCTTTAGCGGAGGGTATTGTGTATCGACACGGTTTAGTAAGTTTGTTTAACGCTCTGCTGTCTGTTGAGTTAGCCATGGTGGTCCTTTTATAAAAAAGTTCTTACCACGGGTATCACTAAATGTTTTCATCGCAGAGCCAACTTAGATTTTTTTAATCTAATGCTTATTGCCTGATTCTCTTTTGAACAGAGAGCTTTAATAGACTGCTGCGAATTTGATAGGCAGATATCAACGCAATAGTAAGTAGCAGAAAATGCCTAGGTACTCTTTTGTATTTGTGATTAAGTGTTATGAATATCTTAAATTGTTATAAATATTATTTTAACTTGTAATATTTAATTAATAAAATTGACAAGTCAAAATACCTAAATGGCTATGTCTAGGCTGAATAAAGACGTTTGTAAGCTAAATAAGATGTTTGCCTCTGTATGATGAATCAGCAAATATTGATCCGATGCATTCTGAAAAGTCTTTAATTTAGATTATTCTAGTATTCATTTTTGGTTTTAAGTCATACTTTTAGGAGTCTTCATGTTTCGTCAAACAATTTTTTCCTTGATCTTCACGACCGGCGCAGTACTCGCAGGTCTCATCTCGCCAGTGGCTTCCATTGCTCAAAGCAAAGACCTGAAAATTGCCCACATTTACAGCAAGACAGGCCCCTTGGAGGCCTATGGCAAGCAAACCCAAGTTGGTTTGATGATGGGCTTGGACTACGCCACGGGCGGCACCATGCAAGTAGGGGGCCGCAAGTTGGTGGTCATTGAAAAAGACGACCAAGGCAAGCCTGACTTGGGTAAAAACCTCTTGGCAGCAGCCTATGGTGACGACAAGGTTGAGATTGCGGTGGGGCCGACAGCATCACCTGTCGCATTGGCCATGCTGCCTGTCGCTGAGGAGTACAAAAAGATTTTGTTGGTCGAGCCTGCTGTGGCCGATTCCATCACAGGCGACAAGTGGAACAAGTACATCTTCCGCACAGGTCGCAATAGCAGCCAAGACGCTATCTCCAATGCCGTTGCATTGGACAAAGCCGGTTACACCATAGCCACCATGGCGCAAGATTCAGCCTTTGGTCGAGATGGTGTTAAAGCCTTCCGTGAATCTTTGAAAAATGCCAAGTTGGTTCACGAAGAATTTTTGCCGCCTGCAACAACCGACTTCACAGCCGGTGCACAGCACCTGATCGACAAGCTCAAATCACAACCTGGCCGCAAAATCATTTTCATCATCTGGGCTGGTGGTAACCCCTTCAAAATTGCTGACATGGATTTGAAGCGCTACGGCATTGAAATTGCCACAGGCGGCAACATTCTTCCTGCGATGGTGGCCTACAAGCAGTTCCCCGGCATGGAAGGTGCGGCTTACTATTACTTCGGCATGCCTAAGAACACCGTCAACGATGCCATGGTGGCGCGTCATTACACGCAGTTCAAATCGCCACCAGATTTCTTCACCGCTGGTGGCTTTGCTTCTGCCATGGCACTGGTGACAGCCTTGAAGAAAACAAACGGCAATACAGATGCCAACACCCTCATTGCAGCCATGGAGGGCATGAGCTTTGACACACCGAAAGGCAAGATGACGTTCCGCAAGGAAGATCACCAAGCGATGCAAAGTATGTACCACTTCAAAATCAAAGTCGACCCCGCATTTGCATGGGGTGTGCCAGAGTTGGTTCGCGAAATCAAACCTGAAGAAATGAACGTGCCGATTCGCAACAAGCGCTAAGGCTCGCATCTTGGGCGTGTTGCAAACGCAGGATCTCACAGCGCGCTTCGGTGGGCATGTGGCGGTCAATGCTGTCTCTTGTCGGTTTGAGCCTGGCACCTTAACGGCCATCGTTGGCCCTAATGGTGCAGGCAAGACCACCTATTTCAATCTGATCTCGGGTCAATTGCCTGCCAGTGAAGGACGAGTTCATTTGGATGGCCAAGAATTAACGGGTTTGAGCGCCTCTGCCAGAACCCGCGCTGGTTTGGGCCGCGCGTTTCAATTGACCAACTTGTTTCCTAATTTGACTGTCCTTGAAAACGTGCGCTTGGCTGTTCAAGCCACTGAAGAAGGCGCACATTTGCGGGGGCTTAACTTGTGGTCGATTTGGCAAGATCATGCCAAGCTAACACGTCTAGCTCAAGACATCTTGCAACAAGTTTCCATGATGACTCAGGCCAATGCCACTGTGGCCAGTTTGCCGCACGGCGATCAGCGCAAGCTGGAAGTGGCTTTGCTCATGGCGCTTAAGCCTTCGGTCTACATGTTTGACGAGCCCACTGCCGGCATGAGCCAAGATGAAGCGCCTGTTATTTTGAATCTCATTCGCCAATTGAAAAGCGACAAAACCAAAACCATTTTGCTGGTGGAACACAAAATGGATGTGGTGCGTGAATTGGCAGATCGCATCATTGTGTTGCACAACGGTCAGCTGGTGGCCGATGGCGAGCCTGCAGAGGTCATGGCTTCTGCTGTGGTGCAAGAAGCTTATTTGGGTGTCAAACCCAACGCTGTCGCTGCCTCTGAAGGTTTAAAGTCAAAGGTGATGCATTCCAAGGATGACTTTTGATGTCTGCTTCTGCATTGCTTGAATTGAAAGATGTGCACACGCACATTGGCGCGTACCACATCTTGCACGGCGTGAATTTGCAAGTACCGCGTGGCGAGCTCACGCTGTTGTTGGGCCGCAATGGCGCAGGTAAAACCACGACCCTTCGAACCATCATGGGCTTGTGGCAAGCTTCCCAAGGGACTTTGAATTTCAATGGGCACGACATCACGCACATGACTACGCCCGACATTGCCTCACTCAAAATTGCGTATGTGCCCGAAAACATGGGCATATTTTCAGACCTCACGGTAGAAGAAAATATGTTGTTGGCTGCGCGCAAAGCAGCACGTTCAAACCAAATGGACGCAGCCCGCTTGGCTTGGATTTACGCCATGTTTCCTGCAGTCGAAAAATTTTGGCACCATCCCGCAGGCAAATTGTCAGGCGGTCAAAAACAAATGCTGGCGGTGGCACGCGCCATGGTCGAGCCGCGCGATTTGCTCATCGTGGATGAGCCTAGCAAAGGCTTGGCGCCAGCCATTGTGCAAAACATGATGGAGGCATTTCAAAAAATGAAAGCCAGTGGCGTGACTATTTTGTTAGTAGAGCAAAACATTCATTTTGCGCAGCAATTGGGCGATAGCGTGGCCGTGATGGACAACGGCCGCGTCATTCATGCGGGCAGCATGGCTGCACTCAGTGCAGACCCCGAATTGCAGCAATCTTTGCTGGGCTTGGCACTCTGATGATCCATCTCAAAACCAATTTAGATCTCAAACCTTTGTTGCTGGTGCCGGTCATTGCCCTATTGGCTTTGCCGCTTGTAGGTTCCTTTGATACTTGGCTTACCTTGAGTGTTGCTGGATTGGCCATGGGCATGATCATCTTCATCATGGCTTCGGGCTTAACCTTGGTCTTTGGCTTGATGGATGTGCTCAATTTTGGGCATGGTGTTTTCATTGCGCTAGGTGCGTTTGTGGCCACCAGCGTGTTGTCGGGTATGGTCGACTGGACGCAGTCACAAGAACTCTGGCGCAACTTGGTGGCGGTAGGTGCTGCCATGATGGTGGCCATGATTGCTGCGGCTGTCATAGGTTTGGCGTTTGAGCGCTTTATTGTTCGGCCCGTGTATGGTCAGCATCTGAAGCAAATTTTGATCACCATGGGCGGCATGATCATTGGTGAAGAAATCATCAAGGTCATTTGGGGGCCTTTGCAAATCGCTTTGCCCTTACCCGAAGCCATGCGCGGTTCCTTGCTGTGGGGCGATGCGTCGCTTGAAAAATACCGTCTCATGGCCGTGGTGGTAGGGCTGATTGTGTTTGCGCTTCAAGCTTGGACTTTGAGTCAAACCAAGGTGGGTTTGCTCATTCGCGCGGGTGTGCAAGACCGTGAAATGGTGGAAGCCTTGGGCTACAAAATTCGCCGGCTGTTTGTGGGTGTGTTTGTGGTGGGCAGCGGCTTGGCAGGTTTGGGCGGCGTGATGTGGGGTTTGTATCAGCAAAACGTGGTGCCCCAAATTGGCGCGCAAGTGAACGTGCTTATTTTCATTGTCATCATCATGGGCGGTCTAGGTTCTACCGGTGGCGCACTCATTGGCGCTTTGATGGTGGGCCTCATGGCCAACTACACCGGCTTCTTATTGCCCAAGTTAGCTTTGTTTTCCAACATCGCGCTCATGGCGGCTATTTTGTTGTGGCGGCCACAAGGGGTGTACCCCGTGGCCAACCGCTGACGCCAAAGGACAAACATGTTGAAACGCTTGTTGTCAAATGATTTGCCTCGCAGCACGTGGTTGGCTTGGATGCTGACGGCGGTGCTGTTGGGATTGGCATTCGCACCCTTTTTATTTCCGGGTGTCAAAGCACTGTCCGTGGCGGCCAAGATCTTAGTGTTCATCGTCTTGGTGGCCAGTTTTGATTTGTTGTTGGGCTACACCGGCATTGTCAGTTTTGCCCACACCATGTTTTTTGGCATTGGTGCCTATGGTGTCGCCATGTCTTCCAATCATTGGGGTGCCACTTGGGCTTCCTTGAGCTTAGGTGTCATTTTGGCGCTCTTGCTGACCTTGGTTTTGGCTTTGCTCATCGGCTTGTTTTCTTTGCGTGTGCGAGCCATCTTTTTTGCCATGATCACTTTGGCGGTGGCCGCTGCTTTTCAAACCCTGGCATCACAACTGTCTGAATGGACGGGGGGTGAAGATGGCTTGAGTTTCAAGTTGCCAGCCTTGCTTTTGTCAAGCACCGAGTTCAGCGACTCACCTTTCTGGGGTGTCAATTTGGATGGCCGCTTACTTTGCTATTACTTGTTGTTTGCAGCCGCCCTTATTCAGTTTCTCATGCTGCTGCGCATTGTGAACTCGCCGTTTGGTCGCGTGCTGCAGGCCATTCGTGAAAACGAATTCAGAGCCGAAGCCATTGGCTATCGTGTGGTGGTTTATCGCACGCTGTCCAGTGTGCTGTCTGCTTTGTTCGCATGCATGGCCGGTGTGATGTTGGCTCTTTGGCTGCGCTACAACGGCCCTGATACATCGCTCAGTTTTGAAATCATGATGGACGTTTTGCTGATCGTCGTGATCGGCGGTATGGGCACCGTTTATGGCTCAGCCATTGGTGCGGTCTTGTTCTTGTGGGCTCAAAGTTATTTGCAAGATTTGCTCAGGTGGGCCAGCGAGGCGGCGTCTGCATGGCCCTTATTGGCGGCGCTGCTGTCCCCCGATCGTTGGTTGCTGTGGTTGGGCTTGCTGTTTGTGTTGTCGGTTTATTACTTTCCTACAGGCATCGTAGGTCGACTTCGCTCTCGAATTCGATAAAATTTTTCAATACCAAATAAACTTCTGTGCTAGATTTTGGTCGGTCATTGAGAAATCTTTTCTAGTCCTTCGCGCCCAATTCGAGTGCTAAATTTCGACCCTGTGCAAGCGAGTGAGCATTGTCATGGAGGGCTTGTGTTGTGGTTGGCCAGCCTTGCATGTGTTGTTCACTGATGGCTGCCAGCGCCTCTATCCACATGGGTTCGTCGTTCATGCAAGGAATGTAGTTGAAGGTCTTGCCGCCCGCATGTAAAAAAGCTTCGCGGCCTTCCATGCTAATTTCTTCCAACGTCTCTAGGCAGTCACCTGTAAAGCCAGGGCAAACCACATCGACACTTTGGGTACCCGCTTGGGCCATGGCAATCAGCGTTGGCTCGGTGTAGGGCTCTAACCATTTGGCTTTGCCAAATCGAGATTGGAATGTGACTTTGTATTGTTCTTTTGTCAGGCCTAATTTTTCGGCCAAGAGGCGGCCTGTTTTGTAGCATTCGCAATGG
>CANKOT010000107.1 GCA_947484245.1 Comamonadaceae bacterium | reverse complement strand
GGGATGAGGTCCTTCTCACGATCAGCATGATAGATCGAGCTATGCACTTGGTTGGGGCCTTTGTAGTGGCCAATGACTTTCATGAACTGCTTAGGCGTTGGCGTGAACTCATAGCCAAAGCGAGTGGGATAACGCCCGGTCATCATGGCGGCACGTGAAGGTGCACAGGTGGCATTGCCCGAATAACTGGTTTCAAAATTGGCACCTTGCTGCGCCAAACTGTTGATAAAGGGGGTGGGCACAGTGCCTTTGGCCAGGCCACCACCGTTCAAGGTGATGTCGTTGTAGCCTAAGTCGTCGGCCACGATGAGGATGACGTTGGGTGGTTTGACGCCAGAACTGTTTTCAGGGATTGTCGACTTACCAGATGGAATGGCCCAGGTCACTTCCCTGTTGGGCCCGTGCTCTACCCTGACAAAGACTTTCACGAACCACAAAAGGACCTCTGCTCGACCGCCTTTGGCGTAAAGTGCGCCCACCGCCAAGACTAAGGCAGCGATGACGACTCCGAAAGCAATGGCAATTTTTTTCAGCATCAACAAAATAAGCTTATGGTTTTGATAATTTGAATAATAACTCTTCGACCTTACTGCCCCAGATCATAAAAAACCCTTTTAAAACAAGGATGTCAAACAAACATACATGAATGTATGGAAAATATAGCAAAATAAGCCTTCACCGAGAAGCCCTCCAAAACCCTCGGCCCCCCTGAAAGAGCCTCATGTCCGAACTTGCAGTTAGAAAATTATTGGTTGACCTCACAACGCCCTTTGAACAGCGCTGGTGTGGTGGCGACGCTTTCAAGTCAGCCTTCTTCAATGCGCTTTCCATGAGCTTCCCCGTGGGTGAGCAGTTTTTCATCGACTCCGTGCGTGAAGGTGCCAAACAAATGGACGAGGTCACGCGCGCAAAATTTGCAACTGAAGTTCAAGGCTTCATTGGGCAAGAGGCCACGCACCGCCGCATCCATGCTTTGTTCAATGGCCACATTGAGCTTCAAGGCTTCAAAAACATCATCGCTTTGCGCTCAGCCAAACGCATCAAAGCCAACGCGCATCAAAACGTGCGTCAGCAATTGGCCGCCACTGCAGCCACTGAACATTTCACAGACATCTTTGCCGATTGGTTGCTCAGCCACTCTGAGATTTTTGAAGGCACGGAGCCTCGCCTCAGAACCATGTGGCAATGGCACGCTGCCGAGGAAGCCGAGCACCGTTGCACGGCCTTTGATGTTTACAAAGCCTTAGGTGGCAACGAAGAATGGCGCATTCGCATTTTTCACTACGTGACCTACACCTTCCTCACCGATGTCATGCTGCAAACCATGCACAACCTGTGGCGCGATGGCAGCCTGTTCAAACCCAGCACCTGGAAAAGCGGCTACCAGCTCTTGCTAAGCAAGAACGGTTTGTTCAGAAGCAACTTAGGCCACTGGAAGGCCTACAAAAAGGCGGACTTCCATCCCGCCCAGCAAAGCGCTGTGCTGTCAGAGCAATGGTTGCAAAACAATACCAGCGCTTACAGCTTGGTGGGCCGCAACAGCTGATAGAGCTTTGTTGAAAAGATCACTCTATATTGAATAACATCGTTTTGATGTTCAATCTGCTTTGATGTTGCGCGATTGAATTAATTTGGCCCAACGTGCAAATTCAGATGCTTGATAGGCTGTGAATTGCTCGGGTGTATTGGCCACAATTTCAAATCCCAGATCTAGCAATTTAGGTTTCACTGCCGGATCGTTCAGACCCGCCACAATGGCTGCATACAACTTGGCTTTGATGTCTGCAGGAAGACCCTTGGGCGCAGCTATGGCTTGCCAAGAATAAACATTGGCTTCCTTGATGCCCAGCTCCTCCAACGAGGGCACTGCAGGTAACAAGGGCGAACGCTTAGCGCTTGTAATCGACAAGGCGCGCAGTTTGCCTGCCAAAATTTGGGGCATGGCGGTGTTGATGTTCATGAACGAGCCATTCACCTGTGCGCCCAACAAATCGGTCATGACAGGACCACCCCCTTTATAGGGCACATGAATACCAGTGGTACCCGTTTGCTGCCAAAACAATTCTGCTGTTAAGTGATCGCTGCTGCCGTTACCAGACGAAGCCAAAGTGAACTTGTTGGGATTGGCTTTGTGAAACGCAATAACATCGGCCATCGATTTGTGGGGCGAACTGGCAGGCACCACCAATACATTGGGTGCTTGAACCGCAATGGTGATGTAGTCAAAATCTTTCAGTGCGTCGTAGGGCACCTTGGCAATCAAATGAGGTGCAATGACAAACGGACCAAGTGAGGAAACAAACAAGGTGTGACCATCTGGCGCTGCGCGTGTCACGATGCCTGCACCGATGGTGCCAGTTGCGCCTGCTTTATTTTCAATGATGAAAGAGCCACCCAAGCGTTCTTGCAACTTGGGCGCAAGTGTTCTAGCAATCAGGTCTGTAGAGCCCCCGGGTGGAAATGGCACCACCAACGAAACAGGTTTGTCGGGCCATGCCAAGGCACTGCTCATGCCAATGGCCGTGACCAAGCCAAATACAATTTTTTTAAATGTCATCTCTATCTCCTTTTTATTTAAGTAATGGGTGCAGGATTGAATAACACCAAGGCGTTGTGTAACTTCCAATGCTCTGCCCAAGTTTTGCGGCCACTGGCGACGTCCAATAGCAGCTTGAACAATTCCCAGCCGCCCTCTTCAATGCTGATCTCACCATCGGCCACACGACCAGCATTCAAATCCATCAAATCGTGCCAGCGTCTGGCCAACTCAGTGCGAGTAGCCACTTTGACCACAGGGCAAGCTTGCAATCCGTAAGGTGTGCCTCGGCCTGTCGTGAACACGTGCACATTCATACCAGCTGCCAATTGCAAAGTACCACAGATGAAATCGCTGGCAGGTGTGGCTGCAAACACCAAGCCCTTTTGATGCGGCTTGAGTTTTTCACCGGGTGCCAACACGTGTTGGATGGGCATGGAGCCACTCTTCACAATGGAGCCCATGGCTTTTTCAACAATGTTGGACAAGCCGCCAGCCTTGTTGCCGGGCGTGGTGTTGGCGCTTCGATCGACATGGCCACGTTCTAAGTAACGATCGTACCAATCGAGTTCGCGCACGATGCTTTTCGCTACTTCGGGGTTGACAGCGCGATGCGTGAGCTGCTCAACAGCATCGCGAACTTCTGTGTTTTCACTGAACATGATGGTGGCGCCAGCACGTACCAGCAAATCGGCGGCAAAACCCACAATGGGATTGGCAGTGACGCCAGAGAACGCATCGCTACCGCCGCACTGCACACCGACCACCAATTCACTGGCGGACAAGGTTTCGCGGCGCCTAGCATCAAGGCGCGCCAAATGCGGCTTGGCACCCTCGACGATGTGTTGCAACATGGACATGAAACCCACATGGTGTGCGTCTTGCAAACAAATGGTATCGGGTCCGTCAGCACTTGTGCGTTCGTCCACTAAGGTAAAACTACCAGGAGGCAACAAACGCTGAGGGGGTAGTTTTTCACAACCCAGACTGATCACAAACACTTCGTTGCCAAAGTTGGGATTGAGACTGATGTTGCGCAAGGTGCGAATGGGAATGACGGCGTCTGGCGCATCGATGGCCACACCACAACCATAGGTGTGTTCTATGCCCAAGACATCGTCCACATTGGGATACAGCGGCAACAACTCTTCTTTGATTTTTTGCACCGCCAAAGACACCACACCCGCCACGCATTGAACCGTGGTGGTGACCGCCAAGATGTTGCGTGTGCCCACTGAGCCATCGGCATTGCGATAGCCCTCAAAGGTATAGCCTGTTAAGGGTTCAATCGATGGCTTTGGCGCAGTGGCCATAGGCAAATTTTGAAAGTCACGCGCTGCAGGCATCTCAAGCAGACGCTCATGCACCCAGCTGCCTGCTGGGATCGTGTGTTTGGCAATGCCCACACTCACGTTGTATCTCAGAACCGCTTGACCCGCAGTAATGTCAATCAGGGCCACTTTGTGTCCTTGAGGCACCGCATTCAAAAGCACCAGTGCGTCAGAGCTCACTCCCTTGCGAACACGATCGCCCGTCTTCAAGCCACCTGCTGTGACCACGATGGCCACATTGTCAGCAGGGTGCATCACAATGCTTGGATGAATTTCAGGGTTCACGAGAGCAATGATAGCTTGTCACCCGCCATAGAATGACACAAGCAAACCCTAATAAGCCCTATGAACGCCGACCGCCACACCCCCAGCATTGTCAAACTTCAAGTCATTCCCGTCGCTGGCCGCGACAGCATGTTGCTTAACTTGAGTGGTGCACACGGCCCCTACTTCACACGCAACATCCTGATCTTGACCGACTCCAGCGGCAACACCGGCATTGGCGAAGTGCCTGGCGGTGAAAAAATTCGCCAAACACTAGAAGATGCAAGAGCTTGGGTGGAAGGGCAAAGCATAGGCAACGTCAAGAACTTGCTCAACAGCCTGCAACAAAAATTTTCCGATCGTGATGCAGGGGGGCGTGGCAACCAAACCTTTGATTTGCGCGTGGCCATTCATGCTGTTACCGCCATCGAAAGTGCCCTACTCGATTTGTTGGGTCAACATTTGGGCGTGCCAGTGGCCGCCTTGCTAGGTGAAGGCCAACAACGCTCACAAGTTCAAGTCTTGGGTTATTTGTTCTACATTGCCGATCGACTTCAAACCGATCTGCCTTACCACTCAGAGCCTGATGCCAACAACAATTGGCAACGCCTGCGCCACGAAGCGGCCCTCACGCCCGAAGCCATTGTGCGTTTGGCGCAAGCGGCGCAAGACCGCTATGGTTTTCAAGACTTCAAGCTCAAAGGCGGTGCCATTCGCGCTGAAGAAGAAGTTGAAGCCATTGTGGCCTTGCATGAAACCTTTCCTGAAGCACGCATCACACTCGACCCCAATGGCGGTTGGCTGCTGAAGGACGCCATTCGATTGCTGCGCGATCATCGCAACACCATGGCATACGCAGAAGATCCATGTGGCGCAGAAGGCGTATTCTCTGGACGTGAAGTCATGGCCGAATTCAAACGCGCCACTGGCTTGCCTACCGCCACCAACATGGTGGCCACCGACTGGCGCGAAATGGCCCACAGCATTCAACTTCAATCTGTTGACATTCCGCTGGCCGATCCGCACTTCTGGACGCTTCAAGGCTCGGTGCGTGTTGCGCAACTGTGCCAAATGTACGACCTCACATGGGGCTCACATTCCAACAACCACTTTGATGTGTCACTGGCCATGTTCACCCACTGCGCGGCAGCAGCACCTGGCAAAGTGACCGCCATTGACACCCATTGGATTTGGCAAGACGGCCAATACCTCACGCAAGAACCTTTGCAAATCAAGGGCGGCATGATCGATGTGCCCACGGCCGCTGGCTTGGGCGTCAAGCTGAACATGCAAGCCGTCGAAGCCGCGCACCAACTTTATTTGCAGCACGGCTTGGGTGCGCGCAACGATGCCATGGCCATGCAATACCTCATTCCTGATTGGACCTTCAATCCGAAGATGCCCGCCATGGTCAGATAAACGACTTCTTTCAAGGAAACATGCATGCTGAATCCAAAAGCGTCTTCCATCGTATTTCCAAGACTTCTACTTACAGGTGCTGCAGGTCAACTGGGCAGAGAGTTGCGAACACGTCTTAAAGCCTACTGTGATGTTTTGCGGGTCAGTGATCAACTTGATTTGGGAACAGCTGCATCTGGCGAGGAAATTCAAACAGCAGATTTAAGCGATGCATCTGGTATGCAATCCTTGCTCAAGAGTGTCGATGCTGTCGTGCACTTGGGCGGCATTTCTACCGAGCAACCTTGGGCGCCCATCTTGGCCAGCAACATTGTGGGCATGGTTAATTTGTACGAAGCCGCACGCCTACAAGGCACAAAGCGCATTGTGTTTGCCAGTTCCAATCACGTCACCGGTTTTTATCAACAAGATGAAGTCATCGATACCCAAATGCCACCCAAGCCAGACGGTTTTTATGGCTTGTCCAAAGCCTTTGGTGAAGATGTGGCAGAGATGTACTGGGCACGTTGGGGCATTGAAACCGTCAGCATTCGCATTGGCTCTGCACTGCCCGCCCCCAAAGATCGACGCATGCTGTCCACTTGGATTAGCTTTGACGATTTAGAACGTTTGGTGGTCTCAGCCCTCACAGCCCCCATCGTAGGCCACACCATCATCTTTGGTATGTCTGACAATCAAACTTCTTGGTGGGACAACACGCACGCCAAACACATTGGCTACCGGCCCCTCGACTCCTCCGATGTGTTCAGGCACGAAATCGAGGCCCGCCAGCCGCACATTGACCGGCACGACAAAGCTGCGCTATACCAAGGCGGTGCCTTTGTCAAAATGGCACCGCACGGCGAATAAGCACTGAAAGCATTGTGTGAGTCACGCTGTTCAATTCATCGCCATTGGCGAATGCATGTTAGAGGTACAAGCCAATGGCTTTGGCCCGTCTGTGCTTTCGTATGGTGGCGACACCTTCAACACTGCCGTGTACCTTCGGCGCTGCGCAGCGCCCGCCAACATTGAAGTGAGCTATGCCACTGGGCTGGGCACGGATCACTTAAGTCAAACCCTGCGCAAAGAATGGGAAAACCTAGGTCTGAACTTGAATGCAGTCGAATACATCGAAGGCAGGTTGCCTGGCATGTATCTGATCGAAACGGATTCAAGTGGCGAGCGCACATTTCATTTTTGGCGTGAGAACAGCGCAGCCCGCGCGTACTTTCAAGCGTCTGTCACGGCCCTTGAAAAAAACCTAGCTCAATTTGATTGCCTTTATTTCAGTGGCATTTCACTGGCTATTTTGGATGGCGCATCACGCACACGGCTGTTTGCATTGTTAAATCAGGCTCAGCTCAATGGCTCGCGCGTTGTGTTTGACAACAACTTCAGGCCCAAGCTGTGGCCTGATCGCAAGATGGCACAAGAGGTTTATCTGCAAGCCTTTGCAGCGTGCCAAACCGCCATGATTACTTTGGACGATCACCAAGCCGTATTTGAGTGCGAATCGTTAGAAGATGCGCTCATGCATGCGAAAAAACTGGCCATTCCTGAAGTTGTGATCAAACGCGGCGCTGCCGATACGCTGGTCAAAGAAGAAAACTCTACTGATTGGCGAAGCTTTCCCACGCTTCCAGTGAAACAAGTCGTTGACACGACTGCTGCAGGAGACGCCTTTGCGGCAGGCTATTTGAGCCGCCGTCTGTGCGGTGCCAGCGCCGAAATTTCGGCAAGCTATGGCAATGCCTTGGCTGCCAGGGTCATCCAACACCGCGGTGCACTTGTCCCCTTAGACGCCTTGCAAGACCTCATTTCCAGTCCGGTTTATTGATAAATATCAATCAAATCAATAAGTTATATATTTAGCACTCCCCATAAGAGAGTGCTAAAATCCGATCCATTATGGAAAGGAGTTCTGGTATGACAAACCTCGCTGGATCCCTCGACACTGCACTCGCCCTGAAGAATCCATGGGCCGTAGTGCCATCGTTGGGACATCTCGATGCTTATATTTCTGCGGTCAACCGCATGCCCATGCTCACCCT
>CANKOT010000106.1 GCA_947484245.1 Comamonadaceae bacterium | reverse complement strand
TGCGCAAAGCTCACGGGTTGCGCCACTTGCAAATGCGTGAAGCCTGGCAAGATAACTTCCACATTGCGCTCAGCCACTTCGATCAATGATTTTTGCAAATCGTTTAACAGCGCGCTGATGAGGTCTATTTCGCTGACCAACCACAAGCGCACATCGGTGGCCACTTGGTCGTTGCGGCTTCGGCCAGTGTGCAGACGTTTGCCTGCATCGCCCACGATTTGGGTCAAGCGCGCTTCAATATTGAGGTGCACATCTTCCAAGTCCAATTGCCAGTTGAATTGGCCATGCGATATTTCATCGGAAATTTGTGCCATGCCGCGCTGAATGTCGGCAAAGTCTTGGGCACCGATGATTCTTTGAGCCGCCAGCATCTCGGCGTGGGCCAAGCTGCCCTGTATGTCAGATTGCCAAAGGCGCTTGTCGAAGAAGACGCTTGAGGTGTAGCGCTTCACCAGGTCGCTCATGGGCTCGGAAAACAAGGCCGACCAGGCCTGGGACTTTTGATCAAGTTGGTTTTTAGACATACTCAGATTTTATCGGGTTTGCAGATACCATGATCTTCACTCGTGCTAGCATTTGCTGAGCTTGAAAATTTACAAACAGGTTAATGGTTTGAACCCTCCTTTTTCATCCAATTTACAACGTCCCATTGTGATTGCCACACGCGAAAGCCGTTTGGCTATGTGGCAAGCAGAGCACGTGCAGGCTTTATTGCAGTCTCGTGGATACACCGTGCATCGGCTGGGGATGACCACACAGGGTGATCAAATATTGGATCGCAGCCTTAGCAAGGTGGGCGGCAAAGGTCTGTTTGTCAAGGAATTGGAGGTGGCTTTGTCGGAGGGGCGAGCCGACATCGCTGTGCATTCTTTAAAGGATGTGCCGATGGACATGCCCGAAGGATTTGAATTGGCCTGCGTCATGGAACGCGAAGACCCCAGAGACGCTTGGGTTTCAGCCCAATATCCAACACTCATGGATTTACCCCAAGGCGCTGTGGTGGGCACTTCAAGTCTCAGACGAACCGTTTTGATTCGAGCCCTCCGACCCGATTTAAAAATTGAGCCCCTGCGTGGCAATTTGGACACCCGCTTACGGAAACTGGATGAAGGCCAGTATTCGGGCATTGTCTTGGCGGCAGCTGGGTTGAAACGCTTAAAACTCACTGACCGAATTCGCCATATTTTTGAAACCGATCAAATGTTGCCGGCGGCCGGTCAAGGCGCTTTAGGCATTGAAATTTGCACTGGTCGCAGCGATTTGCTCGAGGCCTTGAAGCCCTTGGTCCACCCAACATCTTGGCTGGCTGTGGCGGCTGAGCGTGCCGTTAGTCGTGCCATGGGGGGCAGTTGCTCCATGCCCTTGGCAGCGCATGCCACTTTATCGGGACAAATTTTGAATTTGCGAGCGGCATGGGGCAATCCTGAGGGGGAAGCCAGTTTGGTCACAGCGCAGCTATCTGGGCAGGTCAATGACCTTCAGCAAGCTGAAGCGCTGGGGGATCGGGTGGCGGCAGATCTCAAGCGTGGTGGTGCACACTAATGCCCGCTAACACCTAAACCATGCCTCAAATCGTGATAACCCGGCCAAAGCAAGATGCGAGCTCTTGGGTTCAGCCATTGCACGATGCAGGTTATGAGGCCATTGAATTTCCGCTGCTAGAGTTGTCTGCGTTTCTAAATGCGCAAACAACACTGGAGGCCTTGGTCCAAATCAAGCGCAGTCAAGCTGTGATGTTCGTCAGTGCCAATGCGGTTCGATTTTTGGCGCAAGCGCAGGAAGATCGGTCAGAGTGGGTGGCGCATTTTCAAAGCGGCGCTCGCGCTTGGTGTACAGGTCCTGGTACCGCGGCCGCACTGGCGCTGTGTGGGGTGCCTGTTGCGCAAATTGACCAACCAGCGTTGCACGCCAAGCAGCTCGATTCAGAAAATTTGTGGGAGGTGGTTTTACCGCAGGTGACGCCTGGCATGAACGTCTTGTTTGTGAGGGGAGCGGATGAATCAGGAAATGCTGCGGGGCGCGATTGGCTTGCACAAGAGCTTGAAAAATCGCAAGTCCATGTCGCCACCATTGCGGCTTATCAGCGAAGCGCTGCTCAATTGACGGCCTTGCAAAAAGCACAAGTCAATCAATTCATCGCGGAGGGTGCCATTTGGTTGTTCAGCAGCTCGGCTGCTTTGCAAACCCTGATGAATCAATGTCCTGATGCCAATTGGGCGACCGCCAAAGCCACCGTCACGCATCCCAGAATGGCCGATTTGGCTCAACAAAAGGGCTGGGGCTTTGTTTCTATTGCCCCGCCTGGCTTCAGTTCATTGCTGGCATCTATAAAATCTCTCACATGAGCTCCGAAAATACCAACGAAACCACCGGCCCAGCTGCAGCTGCACCGCCGCAGTTGCAGCCACCGTCACGTCGGCCCCTGACATTCTGGTTGCCAGTTGCACTGGCAGTGCTTGCGCTTGTTTTCAGCGGCTTGCTTTGGGAGAAGCTCTCTCGCATTCAAGGCCAGCTGGCCAGGCAAAGTGCAGATGCCGGCCAGCAATCATTAGAAGCCAAAGCCTGGGCCAAGCAAGCTCAAGACAGCGTCAAAGACAGTGCTTCCAGAATGGCCTTGGTCGAGTCTAGATTGGGCGAGGCAACCCTGCAGCGAGCGCAATTAGAGGATTTGATTCAATCTTTGTCGCGTTCGCGTGATGAAAACTTGGTCATGGACATTGAGTCTTCCCTGCGTTTGGCGCAGCAGCAAGCGCAGCTCACGAGCAGTTTGGAGCCTCTTTTGGGTGTCTTGAAAACGGCCCAGTCGAGACTCCAAAGAGCATCCAACCCCCGCTTGATCACCATTCAAAGAGCCATCGATCGGGATCTTGAGTTGGTTAAATCTGTCCAAATTGCAGATCTGCCAGGCATGCTTTTGGTGTTGGACGACATTGTGGCCTTGGCCGATGAAATTCCCCTCGCCAATGAATTGATCAGGCCCACTGTCAATCCTTCCAAGCCTGCAGAAAACGACTCTGTCGCCACACCTCAATCAGCTTGGTGGAAGCCAGTGATTGACAGAGTTTTGATTGAAGCCAGAGGTTTGTTGCGTGTTAGCCGAATCGATAGCCCAGAAGCGGCACTGCTCGCCCCCGAGCAAGGCTTTTTCTTGCGCGAGAATTTGAAACTCAAACTGCTCAATGCTCGACTGGGTCTATTGGCTCGCCAAAATGATGCAGCACGTGCTGACTTACAAGCCGTCTCAGCCGCTTTGAAAAAATACTTTGATCCTAGCGCGCGTAAAACTCAGCAAGCCATGCAATTGTTGGACAAGGCACAGGCACTGAGCAAAGGCAGCCCCATCCCCCGACTTGACGGCTCTTTGGCTGCTTTGGCCACAGCGTCTTCTGGAAAGTAATCATTCATGCGCGCAGCACTTTGGCTCGTGAGTTTGTTTGCAGTGGCCGTTGCCACGGCTTTATTGGCGTCTAACAATGCCGGCACGGTGTCTATTTTTTGGGCGCCCTACCGCTTGGATTTGTCGCTGAATCTGGTGCTATTTGCACTGGTCCTGATTTTATTGACGCTGCATTGGGCTCAGCGTGCACTCACAGCGATGTTTGAGCTACCCAAACAAGCCAAGCGCTGGCGTTTGCAGCAAAAGGAGCGGGCAGCCCATGGCGCGTTGCTGGACAGTTTGGCGCAGTTCATGGAAGGCCGATTTTTGCGTGCCCGCAAATCTGCTGAGCTTGTATTGCTGAGAGAAAAGTCATTGTCTGATGCTGGGGAAGTGCTAGATCACGCTAGCGCTTTGAGGTGCGTTGCACACATCTTGGCTGCAGAATCGGCGCATGCACTGAATGACAAAACAACACGTCAATCGCATCTCAATCTGGCCTTGCAGGAGCCGTCTGGTGGTGCCTCCAATGTGCGTCAATCACTGATGGAAGGAAGCATGCTGCGTGCCGCTCGCTGGGCATTGGACGACAGGGACGCTTCAGAAAGTCTGCTGTGGTTGGATCGCTTGCCGCAGGGGGTGGCTCGCCGAACATTGGCGATGCGATTAAAGCTGAAAGCAGCTCGTTTGGCGGGGGAGTCCTCGCTGGCTTTAGACACCGCCTTGTTGCTGATCAAACATCGCGCTTTCACTTCTGAAGCTTCAGAAAGCATGATTCGCAGTTTGGTTTTTGACTTAATTTCAAAAACGCATGAGCTAGGACAAATGCAGCGACTTTGGGCTCGTTTGGGCGATGCGCAACGTCAATCGACAGAATTGGCGATTCAAGCAGCTCAGCATTGGTTGAGTCTGGGGGGTGAACCAGTTGTCGCAAGAGCTTGGCTAAACCCAATTTGGAATCGATGGCAAGCAACGCCTCAAAACCTATCTGCGACTCAGCAATTGAAGTTAACTCAAGTTTTAGATCGCAGTTTGAAGGGGCAAGACACACCAGAGGAGCGTGAATGGTTGGTCTGGATCGAAGCTGCTCAAAAAGCCAATCCGCGCGAACCCCTCTTGCAATATTTGGCAGGGCGCCTGTGCCAAAAACGACAACTCTGGGGTAAGGCGCAAGTCTTGCTCGCACAAGCAGCACCTGCTTTAAGTGATCCTGGCTTAAGAAGGCAGGCTTGGCGTTCCTTGGCTGAGCTTGCGGAGAAGAGAGAAGACTTGCCGGGGGCTGTGAGCGCGTTAAAGAAAGCCGCGATGGATTGAAAAAAGGACCCGCAGGTCCTTTTTTTTGATGTTGAGGTTGGCGTTGCTATTGCTATTGCCTTTTACTTTCTTAGAAAGGCAGTTTCATTTCGCTTAAGTCTTTGCGAGTTTCAACCAAAACCAAAGGACCTTCATCGAGAACCACAGCGGGCGGCCTTACACGCGGAACATGCACTGGCTTGGGTTCTGCAGCGATGGCCGCTTGAACTTGTGCAATTTTCGCTGGGTCAGAGTTGACCCACTGCAAACCTGAGCTTTCTGCGACTTGCACAAGGCTTGCGATAGGCAATTCAAAGGCTTGAACTTTGGGTAGGCCGCTTGCAGACTGCTTGGCGGCAGATGGTGTTTCAGGCGATGACGCTGTTTGCGCAGGCGTGTTGACTGAAGCGGGTGTTGTTGCACTGGCCGTACGGTCAAAGTAGGAGCGTGTGACGGGTGCCACATCTGGTGTTTGACCTTCACTGGTAGAGCCTTCAGCTTGCTGGTGTTCCCCGGCGCTGAGGTTGCTGTTGGCGTCGGTGTAGGAGTCGCTGTTGGCGTCGTTTAGGTTGTCCGCGTTGGGATTGCGTTCTCTGCGGTCACGGCCATAACGGTCGCGCGAGCGACGTTCTCTGCGTTCAGGTGATGCATTGACGCCATCTTGTCGCTCTGACTCTTGAGCAGCGCCCTCTGTTTGGCCATTGGGCTGGCTGTCGTTGTTGTAGTTCAACTCAGCTTGAGCGGGGCCTGCATTTTCAGAGCTTGGGTTGCGGCGCTCACCGCGTTCGCGGCGGCCTTCACCGCGCTCGCGTCTGCCCTCGCCACGAGGCGCTCTTTCAGAACGAGCTTCGGAGCGCTGCTCTGCTGGGTTTGTGTCGAGGCCTTCGGTGCTTGCATTTTGGGGATCAAGCGCAGTTTGGTTGGCGTTGGCGTTTTCTCTGCGCTCGCCACGTTCGGCTCTGTCTCCACGCTGGCCAGAGCGATCGTTCCGGCGATTGCCACTGTTTTCGCGCGGTGTTCGCGTTTCTGTGTTGTCATTGCGCTCTGTTTTTTCAGTGCGTTCTGCGGTGACTGCTTCGTTGCGATCACCTCGACGTCCGCCTCGGCCGCCTCGACGTCGATCGCCACTTCGCTCTCCGCGCTCACCGCGTTCACCGTCTTTGCTTGTGCGCTCGCCGCGCTTGCCAACATTTTTGGCGGGCTCAGCTTGGGCTTGAACTTCCGGCTCGCTACCCAACAACCGTTTCAACCAACCAAAGAAACCGCCGCTGCTTTGCGGCTTGGCAGCAGCTTGAACTGAGTCAGCTTTGCTGGGCTTGATGGCTTCTGATTTTGGCAAGGCCGCTGGTGCTGGTGCGTCTGGCAAAACGCCCTTGATCACGGGTGTTTGGCGATTGGTCGGTTCTTGCGAACGACGTGTCACCGTGGTCGGGTCTTCTATTTCCTCGGCCATGGTGTAGCTGGCTTCAATGTGGTCCAAGCGCGGATCGTCGTGCTTCAGACGCTCTAGCTTGTAGTGAGGCGTTTCCAGAGATTTATTGGGCACCAACAGCACGTTGATGCGCTGTTTCAATTCAATCTTTGCAATCTCGGGACGCTTTTCGTTCAACAAGAAAGAAGCCACTTCGACAGGCACTTGTGCGTGCACTGCGGCGGTGTTGTCCTTCATGGACTCTTCTTGAATGATGCGCAAAATTTGCAAGGCAGAGCTCTCGGTGTCGCGAACGTGGCCAGAGCCACCGCAACGAGGGCAGGGGATTGAAGAGCCTTCAGACAAGGCGGGCTTCAAGCGCTGGCGGCTCATCTCTAGGAGGCCGAATTTGCTGATGGAGCCAAACTGTACGCGTGCACGGTCTTGACGCAAAGCATCACGCAGGCGGTTCTCAACGTCACGGCGATTGCGGGACTCTTCCATGTCAATGAAGTCGATGACGATCAAGCCACCCAAATCGCGCAAACGCATTTGGCGGGCTACTTCGTCGGCCGCTTCTAGGTTGGTGCGTGTGGCGGTTTCTTCGATGTCGCCGCCTTTGATGGCACGTGCAGAGTTGACGTCAACCGACACCAAGGCTTCGGTGTGGTCAATCACGATGGCGCCGCCTGAAGGCAATTGCACCGTGCGAGCATAAGCCGATTCAATTTGGTGCTCAATTTGGAAGCGGCTGAACAAAGGTGCATCGTCGCGGTAGCGCTTCACACGAGGTGCGAACTCGGGCATCACGTGGCTCATGAACTGCTGAGCTTGTTCGTAGATGTCGTCGGTGTCGATCAGAATGTCGCCAATGTCGCTGTTGAAGTAGTCGCGAATGGCACGAATCACCAAGCTGGATTCTTGGTAAATCAGGAAAGCGCCTTTGGCACCTTGTGTGGCGCCGTCAATGGCGGTCCACAACTTGAGCAAATAGTTCAAGTCCCACTGTAATTCTGGTGCGCTGCGGCCAATGCCAGCTGTGCGTGCAATGATGGACATCCCTTTGGGATATTCCAGTTGGTCCATGGCTTCTTTGAGTTCTGCGCGGTCGTCGCCTTCAATGCGTCGGCTAACACCACCACCCCGGGGGTTGTTGGGCATCAAGACCACATAGCGGCCCGCCAAGCTGATGAACGTGGTGAGGGCGGCGCCCTTGTTGCCACGCTCTTCTTTTTCCACTTGCACCAAGAGTTCTTGGCCTTCGCGAATCACATCGTTGATGCGCGCTTGGCTAACGGGAACGCCTTCGGCGAAGTATTGGCGGGAGATTTCTTTGAAGGGCAAGAAGCCGTGGCGCTCTTCGCCGTAGTCGACGAAGCAGGCCTCTAAAGAGGGTTCGACGCGGGTGACAACGGCTTTGTAGATGTTGCCTTTGCGTTGTTCGCGGCCTTCAATTTCAATTTCGTAGTCGAGGAGTTTTTGTCCATCGACGATGGCCAAGCGGCGTTCTTCAGCCTGCGTGGCGTTGATCAGCATCCGTTTCATG
>CANKOT010000105.1 GCA_947484245.1 Comamonadaceae bacterium | reverse complement strand
GCCCGCCAAGAACAAAGCCTTCAAGCTGGACAAATCGTATTTGCTAAGCAAAGCCGGATCTTGTTTTTTCAATACACGAATGGCTGTGGGCGCACTGAACATCACGGTCACTTTGTACTTCTCAACCAAGCTCCACCAAATACCGCCGTCGGGGCGTGTGGGCAAGCCTTCATAAAGAATCGTGGCCATGCCGCCAATCAAGGGGCCGTAAATGATGTAGCTGTGACCTACCACCCAACCGATGTCGCTGGTGCAGAAAAATGTTTCCCCCGGCTTGCCGCAAAAAATGTTGGGGATGCTCGAAGCCAAGGCCACTGTATAACCACCCGTGTCGCGTTGAACGCCCTTGGGTTTGCCCGTGGTGCCAGATGTATAAAGTGTGTAGCTAGGGTGTGTTGCATCGACCCACTCGCAAGGCACCACGACATTGAGGTGCTTCTCTCGCAAATTGGACCACAACACATCTCGGCCTTCTGTCATGGCCATCTTGGCAAGTCCACGATCGACCAACAAAACTGAGTCTGGCTTGTGCGCCGACAAACGAATGGCCTCGTCTAAAAGCGGTTTGTATTCAACAACTTTGCCACCGCGAGAACCCGCGTCGGCACTCACAATCACTTTGGGTGAAGCATCTTCAATGCGCGAGGCCAAAGAACCAGAAGCAAAGCCACCAAACACCACAGAGTGGATGGCCCCGATGCGCGCGCAAGCCAACATGGCAAAGGAAGCCTCTGCAATCATGGGCATGTAAATCAAAACACGGTCGCCTTTTTTCACGCCCAATGACAACAAGGACGCTGCCATGCGTTGCACCTCAGCATGCAGCTGCTTGTAGGTGTAAGTGACTTCTTGGTCGGTTTCTGTAGAGACAAAAATCAATGCGGCTTGATCGCCACGGTCTTTCAAATGACGGTCAATGGCGTTGTGACACAGGTTGGTTTCACCGCCCTTGAACCATTTGGCAAATGGCGGGTTGCTGTAGTCGCAAATTTCTTGAGGCGCTTTGTGCCACTCAATTTGTTGGGCTTGCTCTGCCCAGAACGCATCGCGATCCTGAATGGAACGTTTGTGAAAATCTGCATATTGAACCATGGTGTCTCCTGTCGCCGCTCTCACACAATGAACTGCAAAAAATTGTAACTATTTGCAAAAACTCAGCTTAGCCGAGCTCGCCTTCTGAATTCATAATTATTCATGAGGGACTTGCTGCAAACTGACTCTCGGAGCCAGAGCACCCCCGAAAGCACCTTAAACCAAGGCTTTGATCCAAGCCTGGACTTCCTTGAAATTGGGATTTTCTGCAGAACGAAGCCATTCAAACAACACCATTTCGGTGGTTAAAAGTTCAGCCCCCGCCCCGGCCAAGCGATCAAAGGCGGCATCTCGATCTCGGTCGGTGCGGGAAGCACAAGCATCCGTCACCACCCAGACTTCAAACTCGTCCTCCAACAAATCCAACGCCGTTTGCAGCAGGCAAACGTGTGCTTCACAGCCGGCAATGACCACTGAAGGTCCGCCTTCAGGTTCGGATGGTTTCTGCAAATGTCGGGGCAAACTGCGTGCGTTGCCCTTCGGTGCAACAGGAACAGGTGGGCTTAACCATTCCCCCAAGCCCTCCTCCACGCCACTGAATGCCATTTTGGCCAGCACACGTTGGCAATGTTGACGAATTTCTGGGGAGGTTTCACCCAAACCAGAGGGGTTCTGCTCGGTGGCCCACACGGGAACATTGAGCAATTTAGCGGTGCGCGCCAACACCTCTGCCCGCTGCCAAACTGTTTGGGCATCTTTCATGGCAGGCATCAGTTTTTGCTGGTAATCGACCAGAACCAATTGTGAGGATTCAACTTCAAGCAACATTTTCAAACCTTGGAACTAAGTATTCATGATTCTCGGGGATAAGCGCTCAAATTCGGGGTATCAACCAAGAGGAGATGGCATTAAACTGCCAACTTATGCGCTTGATTCTATGTGGACTGGTATTTCTAACAACGGCATCCATGGCAGTGCCCGTTGAGGACGACCTTGAGCGCATGCTCAAAGAGCGCGGCTTGGTCAATCAAATGACCGATCAACTCACGCAACAAATCAGCAACCAGCTCAGTGGCCCCCTGCAATCGGCTCGCAATACCTTTGGCGGCAAGGCCTCTGAGCTGGTGATTCAAGCCATGGGGCTTCTGGGAGTGCCCTATAAAAGGGGTGGCAACAGCGAAGAAAAAGGCTTTGATTGCAGCGGCTTTGTGCGTCACATGTATGAAAAGTCTGTGGGCTTGGTATTGCCCCGAAGGGCTGAGGAGCAAGCCAAAGTCACAGAAGAGATCAATCGCAGCGAACTCAAGCCAGGCGACTTGGTTTTCTTTAACACTCTAAAGCGAACCTTCAGCCACGTGGGTATTTATGTGGGTGACGGCAAATTCATTCACGCACCCAGGCCAGGTAA
The DNA here is from genome assembly GCA_947484245.1 of Comamonadaceae bacterium. The sequence goes on along the minus strand of CANKOT010000105.1, from coordinate 5,272 downwards.
GTCCGTGCGGGTGGACGACATGCGGGAGGCCTATTGGCAAAAAAGATTCAATGGCGCACGAAGAGTTCAAAGCGAAAAACTCCAAGCAGAGCCGCTGCAAAATTAAATTCATCGGTGTCATGAAAAAACCGCCCGCAGGCGGTTTTTCATGACTGACTGTGCACGATCATTTCTTTGCAGGTGGCAAGTCTGTGCAGCTGCCATGCGCCACCTCAGCGGCCATGCCAATACTTTCACCCAAAGTGGGGTGTGGGTGAATGGTCTTGCCTATGTCAATGGCATCGGCGCCCATTTCAATGGCCAAGGCCACTTCACCAATCATGTCGCCCGCATGCGTGCCCACCATGCCACCGCCCAAGATTTTGCCGTGGCCATGGGCCTCGGGTGAATCATCGAACAGCAACTTGGTCACGCCTTCATCACGGCCGTTGGCAATGGCGCGGCCTGAAGCCGTCCATGGGAACAAGCCCTTTTTGATCTTGATGCCCTGCGCCTTGGCTTGATCTTCCGTAAGTCCCACCCAAGCCACTTCTGGATCGGTGTAAGCCACGCTGGGAATGACGCGCGCATTGAATGCACTGGCAGCCAATTCTTTGTTGCCTTGAATTTCACCGGCAATGACTTCGGCAGCCACGTGAGCTTCGTGAACAGCCTTGTGCGCCAACATGGGTTGCCCAACGATGTCGCCGATGGCAAAGATGTGCGGTACATTGGTGCGCATCTGAATATCGACGGGAATGAATCCCCGATCGGTCACACTCACGCCTGCTTTCTCGGCGGCAATCTTCTTGCCGTTGGGTGTGCGTCCTACAGCTTGCAATACCAAGTCGTATATCTGCGGCGCAGCGGCAGCAACGCCCTCCTCCGCCGATTCAAAAGTGACCTCAATGCCAGCCTGGGTGGCTTTGGCACCTACGGTTTTTGTTTTGAGCATGATGTTGTCAAAACGATGTGCATTCATTTTTTGCCAGACTTTGACCAAATCGCGATCTGCACCTTGCATCAAACCGTCCATCATTTCAACCACGTCCAGGCGAGCGCCCAGTGTGCTGTAAACGGTTCCCATCTCCAAACCAATGATGCCGCCACCCAAAATAAGCATGCGCTTAGGCACTTCATTCAAAGCCAATGCGCCAGTGCTGTCGACCACGCGAGGATCGTTGGGCATGAAGGGCAAGCGAACGGCTTGGCTACCGGCCGCAATGATGCAATTTTTGAAAGCAATGACTTTCTTCACGCCCGTTTTTTCTTGACCCGTGCCAGTGGTTTCTTCAACAAGCACATGGTTGGCACTCAGGAATTCACCCACACCGCGAACAGTGGTGACCTTGCGCATCTTGGCCATGGCGGCCAAACCTCCGGTGAGTTTGCCGATGACTTTTTCTTTGTGCGTGCGCAATTTTCCAATGTCAACTTTGGGTGCGCCAAAGTCAATGCCCAAATCGGCCATGTGGCTCACTTCGTCCATGACAGCTGCCACGTGCAACAGGGCCTTGGAAGGAATGCAACCCACGTTCAAACACACACCACCCAAGGTGGCATAGCGCTCAATGATCACAACCTTGAGGCCTAGGTCAGCGGCTCGGAAAGCAGCGGAGTAACCGCCCGGGCCCGCGCCTAGAACCAACAAATCGCATTCAATGTCGACTGTGCCGCTGTAAGACGCTGCGTTTGGAATGTTGACTGCGACGGTAACAGGCGCTGAGGAAGGCGCTGCAACAGGTACGCTAGCTTGAGCTGTAGAGGATGTAACTGGTGAGTCCGGTGTGACATCGGAAGCAGTGGCCTTGCCTTCCAACATCAAAACCAAAGAGCCTTGCTTCACTTTGTCGCCCAACTTCACTTTGAGCTCTTTCACCACGCCCGCATGTGAGCAAGGAATTTCCATGGAAGCTTTGTCAGACTCTACGGTGATCAAACTTTGTTCAGCCTTCACCACGTCGCCAGCTTTGACCAGCAACTCAATGACTGCCACTTCGTCGAAGTCGCCGATGTCTGGAACTTTAATTTCAATCAATGCCATAGTTTTTCAATCAGTTGAGGACAGCGCAATTGGTTAGAGGAGTACACGGCGGAAGTCGCCAAGGATTTGACCCAAGAACGCGTTGAAGCGTGCCGCGGCAGCACCATCGATCACGCGGTGGTCCCATGTCAAGGACAAAGGAAGCATCAAACGTGGGACAAATTGTTTGCCATCCCACACAGGTTCATGCGTGCTCTTGCAAACACCCAAGATGGCCACCTCCGGCGCATTGATAATGGGCGTGAAATATTTGCCACCAATGCCTCCCAAACTGGAGATCGTGAAGGTAGCGCCCGTCATTTCTGCAGGGCTTAACTTGCCGTCGCGAGCCTTCTTCGCCAACTCGCCCATTTCCTGGCTGATTTGCAAGATGCCTTTTGAATCAGCATCTCTGATGACGGGCACCATCAAACCATTGGGAGTGTCGGCGGCAAAACCAATGTGCCAATAGTTTTTGTAGACGATGGCATCGCCATCCAAAGAGCTGTTGAACTCTGGGTATTTTTTCAATGCAGCCACACAAGCCTTGATCAAGAAAGCTAGCATGGTGACCTTCACGCCAGACTTTTCATTCTCTTTGTTGGTTGACACACGAAAGGCTTCCAACTCAGTGATATCGGCATCATCATGGTTGGTCACTGCAGGAATCATGATGGCGTTGCGCAGCAAATTGGCGCCGCTGATCTTCTTGATGCGACCCATTTCTTTGCGCTCAATGGGACCGAACTTAGCGAAGTCAACCTTGGGCCAAGGAATTAAACCCAGTGTCGCGCCATCACCACCAGCAGGCGCTTTTGCCGCTTGCGCTTGGGTCTGGGTGGCACCCGCCATCACAGCTTTTGTAAAAGCTTGAACGTCGTCTTGTGAGATACGCCCTTTGGGGCCGTTGCCTTTGACTTCTGCCAAGGGCACACCCAATTCACGCGCAAATTTGCGAACTGAAGGTGATGCATGAGGCAGCCCAAGCGCAGGAGCGCCGGGGCTGTGCGCAGGAACTAAAGCACTCATTGAAGCAGCTACAGGCACAGCAACCGCAAGTTCAGAAACAGAAGGGGCAGCAAGAACTGACGCAGTCACAACTGGTGCAGAGACAACTGGAGATTCAGCGGGGGGGGTGGGGGTTGGGGTGGAGGGCGGTGCAGCAGCAGCAGCAGCAGCAACAGCTTCCAACATCAACACCACCGAGCCTTCTTTGACCTTGTCACCCAGCTTCACGCGCAGTTCCTTCACCACGCCGGCTGTTGAAGATGGAATCTCCATCGCTGCTTTGTCAGACTCAACGGTCATCAAGGATTGCTCGGCCTTGATGGTGTCACCCACCTTGACCATCAATTCAATGACCGCGACTTCATCGAAATCACCGATGTCTGGAACTTTGACTTCTACCAATGCCATAAATATGTCTCCCAATCTAGTTATCAAGCGTACAAAGGATTGACCTTATCGGTCTTGATGCCGTATTGCTTCAAAGCCTCAGCGACTTTGGCCACTGGCACGGCGCCCTCTTCGCTCAATGCTTTAAGTGCAGCCACAACGATGTAATGGCGATTAATTTCAAAGTGCTCACGCAATTTGCTGCGGAAATCGCTTCGTCCAAAGCCATCTGTGCCCAACACTTTGAACGTGCGGCCTTTTGGAATGAAGGAGCGAATTTGTTCTGCATAGTTCTTCATGTAGTCGGTGGATGCAATGACAGGGCCATCGTATTTGGCCAATTGCTGTGCCACAAAGGGCACACGCGGCACTTCCAAGGGATGGAGCATGTTGAAGCGCTCTACGTCTTGGCCGTCGCGTGTCAGTTCGTTGAAACTTGGGCAGCTCCAAACATCGGCTGCAATGCCCCAGTCCTTGGCGAGCAACTCCTGCGCAGCCAAAGACTCTCGCAGAATGGTGCCAGAGCCCATGAGTTGAACGCGCGTTTTGTTTTTACCACCAGCCTTGCACAAGTACATGCCCTTGATGATTTGCTCTTCCGTACCGGGTGTTAAACCAGGCATGGGGTAGTTTTCATTCAGCAAGGTGATGTAGTAGTAAACATTGTCTTGTTTTTCCACCATGCGTTTTAAGCCGTGGTGCAAGATGACACCTACTTCGTGTGCAAAAGTGGGGTCGTAGCTGATACAGTTTGGAATGGTGCCCGCCAAAATATGACTGTGACCGTCCTCATGCTGCAAGCCTTCTCCATTGAGTGTGGTGCGACCTGAGGTGCCACCTAACAAGAACCCACGTGCTTGCATGTCGCCGGCCGCCCAAGCCAAATCACCAATGCGCTGGAAACCAAACATGGAGTAGTACACATAGAAGGGCACCATGATGCGATTGCTGGTGGAGTAGCTGGTGGCTGCGGCAATCCAGCTTGACATACCGCCCGCTTCATTGATGCCCTCTTGCAAAATTTGACCCGCTTTGTCTTCTTTGTAGTACATCACTTGGTCTTTGTCGACCGGTGTGTATTGCTGACCCGCAGGGTTGTAAATACCGACTTGGCGGAACAAACCTTCCATGCCAAAGGTACGTGCTTCGTCCACCAAGATAGGCACTACGCGTGGACCTAAGGCTTGGTCACGCAATAGTTGCGTGAGAAAACGCACATAAGCTTGTGTGGTTGAAATTTCACGGCCTTCAGCAGTGGGCTCCATCACAGACTTGAACACGTCCAATGAAGGAACCGTAAAGCTTTCATCGGCTTTGGTACGACGGTGCGGCAAGTAACCGCCCAAGGCCTTGCGGCGCTCGTGGAGGTATTTCATTTCTGGCGTGTCGTCCGCTGGCTTGTAGAAAGGCACATTGGCCAACTCACTGTCTGGCACAGGAATATTGAATCGATCTCGCATGTAGCGAATATCTTCGTCGGAAAGCTTCTTGGTTTGGTGAACGTTGTTCTTGCCCTCACCCACTTTACCCATGCCAAAACCTTTGACGGTTTTGATTAGCAGCACAGTAGGTTGATTTTTGGTGTTCACCGCTTGGTGATATGCCGCATAAACCTTTTGTGGGTCATGACCGCCGCGCTTTAGGGACCAAATTTCGTCGTCACTCATGTGCGACACCATCTCAAGGGTGCGTGGATCACGACCGAAGAAATGTTTGCGAACGTAAGCACCATCGTTGGCTTTGAAAGCTTGGAAGTCGCCGTCCAACGTGTCCATCATGATCTTGCGCAGGGCACCGTCTTTGTCGCGAGCCAAGAGCTTGTCCCACTCGCTGCCCCATAACAGCTTGATGACGTTCCAACCAGAACCGCGGAAT
>CANKOT010000104.1 GCA_947484245.1 Comamonadaceae bacterium | reverse complement strand
CAAAGGGCGGTGAAACAGGCGAACGGATGACCGCAAAAGACACTTTCAAAACCATTGACGAACTTGCCCAAGCCCTACAAGGCGTGGGCTATTTCGCGGAACGGCGGCTTATCACCGCCGTTTTTTTAAGCCTCAAATTAGAGCGCCCTCTCCTTTTAGAAGGGGAGCCTGGCGTTGGTAAAACCGAGCTGGCCAAAGCACTGGCCAAAATTTTGGGGCGCCCCCTTATTCGTTTGCAATGCTATGACGGCATGGAGCAACGCGAGGCACTCTACGAATGGAACCACGCTGCGCAGCTATTGCACATGCGCGCGGCAGCCGCTCAGACAGGCTCTAGTGCAACACCCCAAGATATCGAACGCGAGGTGTATCAAAAGCGTTTCTTGGTCAAACGCCCCTTGCTAGAAGCCTTGCAAACCCCTGCACCAGGCGCTCTGCTCTTGATTGACGAAGTTGACCGCGCAGATGAGCCCTTTGAAGCATTTTTATTGGAATATTTGGGCGAATACCAAGTGAGTATTCCAGAGCTGGGCACCATCAAAGCCGAAGTAGCACCCGTTACCATTCTCACCAGCAATCGCACTCGCGACTTAAATGATGCCGTGAAGCGCCGTTGCCTTTATCAGTGGATGGACTACCCCGATCGCGAGCGTGAATTGGCTGTGGTCAGATCCCAAGTGCCAGAGGCCAGTGCCCAGCTCACCGAGCAAGTGGCCGAATTTGTGGGCCGCCTCAGAAGTCAGCCCTTCTCCAGTGCATTTCAGCGCGCCCCCGGCATTGCAGAAAGTGTGGAATGGGCCAAGGCCTTGGTGGCACTGGACACGCTCACCCTTGACCCTGAAGTGGTGCAAGACACGGTGGGCATTTTGTTCAAGCAGCGCGAAGACATTGCCGCCATCACGCCCTTGCTGAACGATTTGCTAGCGCCTGCCCCAAGCCAACTTTAAACCTCAGGCATTGTCATCATGCTATTGGGCGACTCGCGCAGCGGCAAACTCAGCGATAACATCACGGGTTTTGCACGCGCACTCAGGCGTGCAGGCCTGCCCGTTGATGCCTCTCGCATCAGCTTGGCCATTGAATCTGCAGGGCTCACAGGCATAGAGAGAAAAGACGATTTGGCAGCCGCATTGAAAGCCTGTCTGGTCAACCGGCAAGAAGACCTGGTGGTTTTCGATCAAATGTTTGCAGCATTTTTTAGAGACCCAGAGCTCACGCGCCAGCTCCTGTCGCAACTTTTGCCCAAAGCCACCACTCCCTCACCAGGTGTTTCCCGCAAGCCAAGGGTGCAAGAAGCTTTGGCGGCTAAAAACAAGCAAAACGACCCAGGCAAGCCCAAAGAAGACGAGCTGAAGTTTGATGCCGCCATGAGCGCCAGCGATCGGCAAAGACTGCAACAAGCCGACTTTCAAAGCTTGAGTGCCAGCGAGTTCAAGTTGGTTGAAAAATTGGCCCGGCAAGTGAAGCTGCCACTGCCCAAAATTCAAGGCCGAAGAACACGCACAGGTGGCCGCGGCGATCGCATTCACTGGTCCAAAACCATGCAAATGGCTGCACGGCAAGATGGCGATGTTTTCTCTTTGCCACGCATGCAAAGAAAGCCGCAAGCCCTGCCCCTTTTGATTTTGGTTGACATCTCCGGCTCTATGGAGCGCTATGCCCGTCTTTTACTGGCATTTTTGCACCATGCCACGCGGGGCACCCCCAGACAAATTTACGCCTTTGGCACCGACCTGACCGACTTGAACCAAGCCTTCAAACTGCGCGATACCGATGACATGCTGTCTGCAGCCAGTCGTCAAATTCAAGATTTTGCGGGTGGCACACAACTTGGCAAATCACTCACCCATTTCCGGTCGAATTTCGCCAAAAAGCTCACAGGCAGGCGCACTGTGGTGCTGTTAATCAGTGATGGGCTCGATACGGGTACCCCAGAGACGCTAGACTCGGAGATTGTTTGGTTAAAACGACACACACGCTCTTTGCTTTGGCTCAACCCGCTGCTCAGGTTTGACGGGTACGCTCCCATCGCAACAGGCGCCAGTGTTTTGAATCGCCATGTAGATGGCATGTTGGCCATTCACAATTTATCTCGCTTGGAAGAATTGGCGCAAGCCTTGACCAAGCTGTTGAAAACGACTTAACGGAGAACACAAAATGGACATGCAAGGTCAACGCGTATTAAACGTCACCCAAGCACAAGCTTGGGATGCCCTCAACGATCCCGAAATTTTAAAGTCCTGCATTCCAGGTTGCGACAAGTTTGAACTCACCGAACTCAATGTTTACAACGTGGGCGTGGCCATCAAAATTGGCCCCGTGTCTGCCAAGTTCTCAGGCAAGGTCACCTTGTCTGACATTCAAGCCCCCAATTCATATGCCTTGAATTTTGAAGCGCAAGGCGGGGTGGCCGGTTTTGGCAAAGGTGAATCGCAAGTTTCTTTGCACCCCCATGCCGAAGGTTGTGAATTGAAATACACCGTTCACTCTACCGTGGGTGGTAAATTGGCCCAACTGGGGCAACGCCTCATTGATGGCGCAGCCAAATCTTTGGCCGAAGATTTCTTCAAACGTTTTGACGAATCGCTGCAAGCCAAATACCCAAGCACTGAAACTGAAACAGAACCTGTTGCTGCGGCTGAAGCGGCGCCTTCTTCAGGTGCAGTGCCCAGCTGGGTTTGGTTGGCATTGCTGGTGGGCGCGGGCGCGGTTTGGTACATAGTGCGCTAATTCATCAAAAGCAAAAGCAAAATCCAAAGCGAAATCCAATTCCAAAGCGGCATCATGGAAAACCTAGACATCGTTGTCTTAAGAACTCTCAAAGCTTGGCGAGAAGCTGGGCAAAGGGCGTTGCTCACCACCGTGATTCGAACCTGGGGTTCATCGCCACGCCCCGTCGGCTCCATCATGGCGCTGTGCGAAACGGGCGCCGTAGTGGGCTCGGTGTCTGGTGGTTGTATTGAAGACGACCTGATTGCCCAATACAGCAAAGCCAATGCCATCATTGACAGCGCGCCGATTCAATTGAAATATGGCATCAGTGCCGATGAAGCGCATCGGTTTGGATTGCCTTGCGGCGGCACCTTAGAGCTGTTGCTAGAGTTCAATCCAGACGCTGACAGCCTAGTCCAATTGATAGAGCTCCTTGAAAAAGGACAACTCACTCAAAGGGCCACCAACTTGCAAACTGGCGCAGTCACTTTGACCGCCAGCAACGCGCCCAGCGAATTGCAAATAGATGAGGCACAGCTCATCAACACCTTTGGACCTGAGTACCGCATGTTGCTCATTGGTGCAGGTCAAATGACCGAGTACTTGGCCACCATGGCGCTCTTCAATGGCTTTGCCGTCACTGTGTGCGATCCGCGCGAAGAATACAGAGGCGCTTGGTCGGTGACGGGAGTGGCAGTCAAACATGACATGCCAGACGATTTGGTGCTGAGTTTCAAGCCCGATAGGCGCAGTTGCGTCATTGCCCTCACCCACGACCCCAAGCTAGACGATTTGGCTTTGTTGGCGGCTTTAGAAACCGATGCCTTCTATATCGGTGCCATAGGCTCTAGGCGCAACAACATTCTGCGCCAGCAACGCATGATTGAGCACTTCGATCAAACAGAAACTTCTCTTGCAAGACTGCGCGGCCCTATTGGCATCTACATTGGTAGCAAAACACCCGCCGAAATTGCCGTCAGCATCATGGCCGAAGTGTTGGCCGTCAAAAATGGCGTGCCACTGCCACGCGACATGGATGTGGCACACGCCAAAAACACGCATGAAGGACCGCCCATCGATCCTTCGGTGCCCGTTTGTTTTACGGGACGTTAATTAAGGCGCTGCGTCGGGGAAGAACACCGACTCCCCACCAATTTTGTAGCCCGCAATGACGGCTTGACCTGGCTTGGACACAATCCAGTCAACAAACTTTTGTGCCTCTGCGCGTTTCACGTGGGCATGTTTGGCTGGGTTGACTACCATCACGCCATATTGGTTAAACAGGCGAGCATCGCCTTCTACCAAAACTTTCAGGTCACCTCGATTTTTAAAATTCAACCAAGTACCGCGGTCAGTTAACACATAGGCACCTGTCGATGCGCCAATGTTCAAAGCAGGGCCCATGCCGCATCCACACTCTTTGTAGCCTGTGCCTTTTTTGTCGGCCATTGCAGCTTGGCTCCAAAACCTCAACTCGGCAGCATGTGTGCCACTTTTGTCACCCCTTGAAACAAATGCAGAATTGCCAGCCGAGATTTTTTTAAGCGCAGCCACGATGTCGTTGCCCTTCACATTGGCTGGATCGGCTTGCGGGCCCACCACCACAAAGTCGTTGTACATCACCGCCAAACGTTTGAGGCCAAAGCCATCGGCCACAAATTTTTCTTCGGCCACTTGGTCGTGCACAAACACCACATCGGCATCGCCGCGGCGTGCCATGTCGAGTGCTTGGCCTGTGCCCAAGGCCACCACCTTGATGTCAATGCCGCTGGCTTTTTTGAACTCTGGCAAGAGGTAGCCAAACAAGCCCGATTGCTCTGTGGACGTCGTAGAAGACATCACAATAGATTGGGCCGTGGCGTGTGCCGTGAAGCCTGTCAAAATCAGACCTAAAGCCACATACTGGATTTTGCGAGCCAGCGGAAAAAGTTTAAAAATAGAACGCATTAAGTCTCTCCTTGAAGAAATAAAAACGCTTGATGACTGTGTTTTTTCAAACAATTGGCGTCGAAAAAATCAGCGGTGGGCAAATCGGCCAAGACCTTGCCTTGCTCTAGGTAAATGACGCGACTGGCCCAACGCTTCACCTGGCCCAAGTTGTGGCTGGCAAATACCAAAGTGGTTGCCACTTGCTGACCTTGCGGCCTAATGAGTTGGTGCACCAATGCCTCCACTTCGCGTTTGGCAGGCGGATCCAAACTGGCGGTGGGCTCGTCTAAAAATAACAATTGAGGTTCACGGGCCCAAGCCCGTGCTAAGGCCAATCGCTGTTGTTGCCCACCAGATAAAGTGGCTGCATTTTGCTGGGTGACGCCCGATAAGCCAACCACCGAAAGCGCCTCTAGTGCACGCTGTTTGCAAGCATGCCAAGTCAGTTGAAGGCTTCGGTCTAGCCACAAGCCTATGGCCACATTGTTCAAGCTGCTGGTGCGCAGCATGTGGGGTCTTTGGAACAACATGGCCTGTCGGCAGAAAGGTAAATTCAATGCACCCTCAGTTGGCTGGTGCAATCCGTTCAACAGGCGCAGCAGTGTGCTTTTGCCAGAGCCATTGGCACCAATGAGTGCCACTTGCTCACCCGAGAAAACCTCAAGAGAGATATCTTGCAGCGCCTGCACACCGCCCAAGTTCAGGCTGACGTGACGGAGTGACAACAATGCACTCATGCCACCCACCCGCGCAAACTATTTTGTCCTTTAAGTTGCGCTTGATTTTGCCAATACCGCAGCAGCGACAACATCACATTCAAGCAACCCACAATGCCTAGCAAAATAATGCCCAGTGCCAATGCCAAGGGCAAATCACCCTTGCTGGTTTCAAGCGCAATGGCGGTGGTCATGACCCGCGTAAAGCCCTCTATGTTGCCGCCCACAATCATGACCGCGCCCACCTCAGAAATGGCCCGTCCAAAACACGCCACCACAATGGTGAGCAAAGCAAATCGTTCGTTCCAGGCCAGCAACATACTCCTAAGCACATTGCCTGCACCCAAAGATCGCCATTGCTCGCCATGGGCCATTTCTACATCTTCAACCACCTGCCGAGACAATGCAGCGGCCACTGGCACCACCAAAATGAATTGGGCCAAGACCATGGCCTTGAAGCTAAACAACCAACCCAAAAAACCCAAAGGACCTGTGCGCGACAAGAGCAAATAAATCACCAAGCCCACCACCACAGACGGCAGTGCCAAAAAAGTATTGAGAACGGTCAGCACAACTGACCTGCCAGCAAACTTGGAGACCCCCAAAAACGCACCCAGAGCAATGCCGGCCAAGCAGCCCAAAAAGCACGCCGTGGCACTGACGCCCAGCGAGCGCCCTGCAATGGTCCAAAGCCCAGGATCGAGGGAAGTAATGAGATGCAGCGCCGTGACAGCGCTGTCTGAAAAAGTGTTCATTTGGATTCAATCGAGCGCTGATGCTAACCCTTTTGAATCACCCTTTCTACAGGGGTCATCCGCTATGAAATGGCGTGCATAGGTGGCCGCGCTTTGAATCGGAATCACGGCATAAATGAGGCACACTTAAGCGGTGTCAAAAATTGAACTTTCATACAACCTGGGCTCTGAAAATTCAGCCCTGAATACAGCTGATTTAAGTAAGCAGCGTCAGCAAGCTTTGCTGCGCAATGCCCTCATGGACTTGCTGCAGGCTGTGCGCGAGCATGGCTCGATTGCCGCAGCCGCCAAATCTTTGGGCATGTCTTATCGGCATGTTTGGGGGGAATTGAAAAAATGGGAAACCAAGCTCAATCAAAACCTCATCATTTGGGAAAAGGGCATGCCGGCTGAGTTGTCTGAATTTGCCGGCAAGCTGCTCTGGGCAGAAAGGCAAGCGCAAGCCCGTTTGGCAGCACCCATTGAAGCCTTGATGGCAGAGCTAGAGCGCACCTTTGCTGTTGCCTTTGACCCCGATGCTCACTTGCTCACGCTCTATGCGAGTCATGACGACGCGCTGGTGAGGCTGAGAGAATTCACAGCCGGTCAATCTCTCCACTTAGACATTCGGTTTTGCGGCAGCGTCGATGCCGTCAGGGCCTTGAATGAAGGCCGGTGTGAATTGGCTGGCTTTCACACGCTCAGCCAACCCAAACTCAGCAGTCTTTCAGCGCAAACCTACAAACCCCTGCTAAAGCCTGGCCAGCACAAACTCATTGGTTTCGCCCAACGCACACAAGGGCTGTTGGTCAGACCTGGCAACCCTTTGAACATTCATTCTTTACAAGATGTGATGACCAAGCGCCTGAGGTATGTCAATCGAGGTCTAGGCACGGGCACTCGCCTGCTTCTTGATGAATTGTTGACCAATCAGGGGCTGACTGCCGATCAACTCATGGGCTACGACCACCAAGAACTGTCTCACAGCGCGGTGGCCAACTGCATTGCGTCGGGTCAAGCAGATGCCGGATTGGCCATCGAAAGTGCCGCCCTTTCCTCCGGGCTCGATTTTGTGCCTCTGGCCAGCGAAAACTATTGGCTGGTCTGCCTCAAAAGCGCCCTAGACTCCCCGCCCGTCCTGGCCCTCAGAAAGCACTTGCTCAGTCCAGAGTGGCAAACGGCGCTGCAAGACATGTTGGGCTACCAAGAAAACCAATCTGGCAATGTGCACTCCCTCAGCAAAGAACTGCCTTGGTGGGCTTTGAAACCCAGAAAAGCCACTTAGATCAAACATTGCTTGATTGAAGGGAAAACCCTCGCCAAAAGGGGCTTGCAAATTTCCTACAATCTGCTCATGACTGTTCCCAGTCATCAGATCCGCCTTGGCGTGCTGAATTCATCAACTTAGACTTCCGGAGTGAACCCCATGGATCGTCGTTCCCTAATTAAAAATGCCGGTATTGCTGGCGTCTTGGCCGCAGGCTCAGCCCCAGCCATCATTCACGCACAAGCCACATTGCGCTGGCGCTGTGCTTCGAGCTTCCCCAAATCACTCGACACATTGTTCGGTGTTTGCGACGTATTTGCTAAAAAGGTTAGCGAAATGTCTGGCGGCAAGTTCACCATCACCACCCACGCTGCT